>DMMZ01000060.1 GCA_003452915.1 Clostridiales bacterium
TACCTCAAGTAAGTAAGATGGATTAGCAACGAGTTCACCAGTTATATCTGTGTAATCAGGAACTTCAATGCTAGATTCATCAATGGATTCATCAACGATAGATTCATCTGACTCAGTTGCTCTGGGATCTGTTAAATTAACAGTCGCTGTAGCATCTGTTGCGGTCTTTGCTGTAAGATCGATACCTTCAAGAGTTATGTACATTCCTGTCTTAACTTTAAGAGCAGCAACCTTCTGAGGTTGATTAGGACAACTATTAATATCTTCTGGTTTGCTGGATGCCGAATGAATACCTATAACAATATCATTCTCTTCAAACGTTAGTGTTTTAAGATTGCCATCAGGAACTATTGCATCTGCTTTTGCTTTGTAAAGGTTATCTTCAACCTTTTCGCAATGAATCAGAACTGTCCAACCTGTGCTAGAAGCTGCAAGTGCTTCTGCTGAAGTAAGAACAAGACCTTTTTCACCGGTTATTTGTGTATCTACAGCAAGAATATTAAATACAAAACCATCTTCGATAGGTTCTACGACTACGTCTTCTGCCATAACAAAAATAGCGCTCATTGTGCTTACAAGTACTAATGATAATAAAACTGCTAAAAACTTTTTCATGCTTTGTTTTCCTTTCTCGATTTACAATATCTTTATATTCTGTACGAACATATATGTTTTACCATAAATTCTCATAACAGTCAATAGATATCTCAAAAATATTATTTGTTTTATATAAAGAAGCGGATAGGAAGCTCCTATCCGCTAATTCTATAAAATATTAACCCTGTGTAACTGCGTAAATATCAAATGTTCCTAAGAAATGACGCTTAATTTTAAGGTAATCTGCGGAGGTTGGAAGCGCTGTACCACCGAGACAAGCAGCTTGAAGCTGTGTTTCGGTAAGAGTCATTGTCTCCAAAAAGGCTCTCTTCACATATAAATAATCTATAGAACCCACGTCTCCATCGCCGTTAACATCACCCTTAACAACTATTATAATTGTCTGATCGCCAGATGTAATGGTTGCGCCTGTTCCAACGCCGCTTACAGTAACTTCACCTACGAACAAAGCTTTTATCTGTTCAATAGTCATGTCATCTGTAAGTGCATTTCCTGTTAAGAAACCATCAGCAATAATTACGCCAGCATCTTCAACAAGCTCAAAAGGATCTGATACTTCAGTTAAAGAAACGCCAAACTCTGTAAGAGCCATCCACTCAGCAATAATCTTTCCATCGGTTGTTACACCACTGTCACCGAATGCGAAGGATACCTTGATATATTTTGCATTTACTGTTTCACCAAGGCTTAATACTGCATCATAAACACCGTTTGCCTGGTTATTATTTGTGAATGTAAACTCACCCAATGAAGTGAATGATGTAGGATCAGTTGCGTAACTTACTGTAACTTTGAGATCCTTTGGTAAGTATACCATAACAGCAACCTGCTGATAGAAGCTGAGAGCAACAGTATCTATATCAGTTGTATCTGCAAGAGCAAGAACAAGATCAACTGTCGGATATGTGTTTGCTGTTGTGCAAATTTTATTTTGGAATAATACTACACCAGCATTATCAAATGTTGTTAATGTAGACAATTTATCACCGTCTGAAAGAACGGTAAGTGCTTTGCTTGCAACTACTTTAGTTGAATCGGAAATAATTGTTACACCTGTGGGATACGAAGTGCCCGCTTCAACTGTGAATGCTGCAGAATCAAGTGTTACTACAGCTTTTCCTGCTACAAGTCTTTCGAAATCTACATTGTAAAGAGTAATTTCATCACCAACTTTAATTGCCTTAAAGCTGTCAAGCATTGTCTGGGTAAGTAATCCTGTAGCTGCATGGTACAGAAGTACATAACCGCCTTCGGGAATAACTACATCTGTCTTAACACCCGCGGGTCTTCCCAATGTCTGATTTATTGCTGTAACTACACCTTCGGCATTTACAACTACCATATAATGATAGTTATAATCTTTTACTGTGCCAGAGCAAGCACCGGATACTTCACCAAGAGTATCTAAATCGCCAATTCTAGTAATTATTGTGCCTTCTCCAGCTACAAAGCCTGCAAAGTTCTGTATAGGAAGTGCGCCTTCCGGAATTTCTTCGAGTTCAACAATTGCTGCAAACTCTGTCAATCCCATGAATTCCCAAATAACTTTTGTTTCAAACGGACTATCATCGAAATCGAAAGCTACCTTAATGAATTTTGCTGTTACTGTCTCATCAAATTCAAATATAGCATCAATAACACCGGATTTTCCGGTTTCCGCTACACCTTCGAAAGTAAAATCATCAATTTCAGTAAAGGTTGATATATCTGTAGCATAGCTGATTGTTACAGTGTTATCCTTAGGTAATCCTATCATAGATAAATATTCATGATAGAAGCAAAGGTTAACACCTGTTACATCAGTCTCGTCACCAAGTGCAAGAACGAGTTCAATTGTAGGATATGTGTCAGCTGTTGTGCAAACTTTATTCTGGAATAATACTACTTGTGCATTGCTGAATGCAGTTGCTGTTAAAGCTCTGTTTCCGTCAGAAAGTACGGAAAGTGACTTGTTGTTAAGAACTGCAACCTGAGATTCGTCAGATTCATTGAATACACCTGCAATGTAAGGAAGAACTGCGGTTCTGTCAGTAATAGGAGCGAATACGGAGATAGTGTTTATATCTACAAAATCCATTGTATTCTCAACACCAAGAGCCTCAATATTCATTCCATACACATACACAGAAGCACCTATTGCGGATTCTGCACGGAGTGAAGCGTCAATTAAATCTCTGCCGTGACCGTTTGCTGCAATTATAAATCCTTTTTCTGGTATTGCTATTGATGCTTTATTATCACCAGAAGAAGCAGCGAACGATTTGATAAAGTATTTAGAGGTCTGAGCATTGTAATCAATTACCCAAACATCCCACCATGCAATACCAGCACTTGCAGCTTCACCGAGAGTTGCACCGTAACTTGGAGTAAATACATATACTGCATCACCAACACCTGCAAGGGTTTCGCCACCATTGTATACCCATCCGGTGCCCTGATAACCTACGTTGTATTGATTAGCAAAATCTATACTGAATGTTTTCTGTACAGCATACTGATAAATTTCAACTTCGTTAATCATTGCAAAAGCTGCATTTGATGTAACTACTAATTTAATATACTGTGCATTAATTGGGTTGGTAAGATTAAGGGTAGCCCAACCGATAGCTCCTGTTGGATTGGTTAGTGTTCCAATCTCAAGCCAGTCTTTGTTATTTATAGAAGCAAAAGCTCTAATTGTAGGAATACCTATGCCTGATGCATTAGGTTGCCAAACATTAACTTTAACTGTGCCAACGCTCTTTACTGCACCAAAATCAACATTAACGAAACCAGTTCCGTCAGTTGTATTGGTTGGGTTAGCATTGCCGTTATAAAAGAAGCCAAACCACTTGTTATCATATGAAGCAACAGAAGAAGCGACATCGTCGTTCAAAGCTGCAGTATATTGGAGGTAACCAGTGTTGCTTGTTAATGCTGTTGTTGTTGTAACAAGATCAACATTGTCTGCTTTGAGATTAATAACTGATGTGTCATAATCAGGAAGAAGACCGCCCTTAGCGGTTACAGTAAATTCAGAAATAGCTGTTACTGATGTCTTTGTAACTGCTGCAGTTGCGCCTTCAGGAACTACTGTGCCTACGGGAACTGTAGGTACTGTCGAAGGAATATTGGGAGTCATTTCTATCTTGATATAACGTGCTGTTATACCTTCATTTGATGTATAAGTATAATCTGCCCATTCTTTAGGAGTAGCTGCACCGTTATTTGTAACTGTACCCTGAGCTGCCAAACCTAATCTGTAATATGTCTCACCGTCAGCAGAAGCATAAAATGCAACTCTTGTTGGGAAAAGAATTCCATAAGCTGCGATCTGTCCGAATTTAGCAGAATATTTATAAATTTTTTCAGTGTTTACGCCAAGGTCAATAATCTGATAGTAATTTCCATTAGCGTCTCTTTCATCAGCTGAGAATGTAGTAGTTTTCTCGACCCACGTACTTGCTTCATAGTTGTAGGATGTATTCTTAACAACCTGATATCCTATAAAGCCGCTACTTCCACCAAGGGAATTAAGTGTACCAGGAACTCCGTTTGTTAGTTTGTCTTTAGCAGTATTATCTGTCCAGTTGGTTCTTGCAGGAACTGTACCGGAGTAAGTTTTACCATTGGATACGTTCGTGTCATCGTCGGCTGCGTTTATTTTTTTTGCGCCTAGATTATATGTATCAGAATTACAATCAAAATAGAACAGATTTGCTGTTGTTCTATCTGTGTAACTAAATCCATAATAGGAATGAAGCGCACCGTATTTGTTGGTCATTACGCCTTCAACGTCTGTCATAAAAGGATCAGAACAAGTAAGAGTAAGGCCTATATAATCGCCAACTTCGAAGGATTCAAAACCTAACTGTGTAAGCGGAACAGCAAATTCAACTGTCCAGGAACTTGCTGTCTGTGTGTCTTTAAGTAACATAGCCGATCTGTCAAGATCATCAGCTCTGGGGACTATAACAGCATTAGTGCCATTATAACGAATGTCGACAAGGTTTCCGAAACTGCCTTTCGAATTTTTCATTATATCCTTAGTCATCCAAATTCTGATCTGTGAAGCTGTTGTCTGGCTATCTGAAACGAAAGTAGGTGCTTTGTTATACTTAACACCAACATATAGATAACCATTAGTTGCATATGCCTTATAATTATAACTGAATGCAGCATTAGCTGTGCTGCTTGATGTTTGCCACTGACCGTTAGTTACACCATCAACTGTTGTAACATCATCTTGCCATATTGACTCTAATAGTTTGCCGTCAAGTACGGGAGCTGAATCAAGTACAAAGATAGTGTTGTCTTCTGCAGTATCCCAAAGTACATGTGGCTGATTTGTCGCATTACCGCTATGAAGAGTACTTGCTGGAGCAGTGCTTTTTACAAAATCAGAAACCCAGTAATCGATATGATTTTGGCTCGCCAATCCGTTAAAAGATGTAATCGGAACAGTAACCTTAAATGTAGTGACACCACTTGCTAAGGTATTGGATAGTTTGATTGCAGCTTTATTTGCTGCTGACCAAGCTGTTCCGGAGTTTATGGTCTTTGAAGTATTAGCTGTTGCAGCACTAACAGTATATATACCTGAAGCTATTGCTCCAATTGTGATAAAGTCGGTATATACTGCTGAGTCAGATTCGTCTCTGAACCAAAATCTGAATACATTTCCTGTTGCAGGAAGTGCATCGTCTGTTTTAAATTCAAGATAAAGGTTTGTTTCGTCAGAGGTAACTCTGTAGTCAAAGTTCGATTTTGCAATAACCGGACCATACCAATGATCGGTATCAGTATCACCATTAACTGTAATCCAGTCACCGGATCCTCCAACATCGTCTAGAGCAGCAATAAATGTTACGCAAGATGTGCTTACCATTAATATTGCCAAAAATATCGCTAGAAATTTTTTCATGCTTTGTTGTTTCCTTTCTTATTTTTGTAACAGGTTATTCTGTTCTTTCTGTATTTTATCATAATAATTTATTATAGTCAATAATTTTAATCACTATTTTTTACGATTTATACAAGAAATAACGTGAATTTTGTCTTTTGTATGGTAATAATAGTATATACTTATAAACCGACATAAAATAATTGAAATACTATTGAATGATTTATAAATTATTTTTTAGTAGGATATATTATAAGTTCCCAGAAAATGGCGTTTGATCTTTAAGTAATCTTTAGCTGTTGGTAGTGTGGTATTCTCAAGACAGGCGGCTTTAAGCTGTATAGTAGTAAGTGAAAATGTTCCAAGATAAGTTCTTTTCACAATCAAATAATCCTTTGAATCAATTTTACCGTCACCGTTTACATCACCCTTTATAATTATTGTCAAGGTTTCGCCTCCGGCTGAAACAGTTGCGCCTGTTCCAATGCCACCAACTGATACATTACCTTTAAACATATTTTTAATTTGTCCGATTGTCGTATTATCTGTTAAACCGTTGATAAAACCCTCAACAATAATTATTGTTGCTCCGTCAGCAAGTTCAAAAGGATTTATCGGTGGTTCGGTATTGCTTTCATCACTTACATCATCTTCACTTACAATATCATCACTTATATTATCTTGACTTATATCATCATCACTCACAATTACGTTACTAATACTATCATCAGTTTCGTTATTTTCCTCGCTGACAGTAGAAGGGATATCGATATGTTTTGTAATTACTACATCGTTTGCCAAACCAGGCACTTCTACTTCAGATAAGTCACTATTTCCGCCTTCTACATATTCGTCAGGAACATAAAAATGTAGGTCATCCGATGTTTGCCAAGCATTAATAATAGAAAATGGAATCGTAAATATTAAGTCACCGTCATTTTTAGCAGTTTTTAATGCTGATACTGCTTCCGTACCGAAAGTAAGTTCGTAAAAACCTCTTGTTTCATCAAGTTTTCCGATTACCTCCCAGGTGTCAAAATTTGGGCAATTTGTGATAAATGTTGTCCGGTTTTCTGTATCCCCTGTAAATCCGTTTTTTATCACAGGCACAACATTATTGGTATCGTAATATAATCTAAAAGAAACATATGACATTCCGTCTGTTAGATTAATGTTTTTTACATTTATAGTAATATTAATATTCGGATTGGCCGAATATTCGCTAGGTGCGGTAACTTCAAGCTTAAAAGCAGTATTGGATGCTAATACATCTGCTAATGTTACTATCAAAAAAACAAGAATAAATAAAATTACCGATATAGCTTTTTTCATAAATAACCATTCCTTTGCTATTATTAGACATATTTAACTATATTTTAACAAAAAATAACAAAAGGTCAATAGATAATTAAATGTTTTTTTGTTAAAAGGATGAATTTTGCGTGTAAAATATCAAATACAGAGGCACATCATCTCGTATCACCACAAATTTTTCATTTCTATTTATACCTTACGTGTTGTGAAGGTTTATATTAGAAAATATTACATGATATTTGTTGTTTTTTTAATTGTTATATAGTATAATATTGGGTGATTAAAATGGAAAGGAGTTATATTATGTACCTTACAGTAAAGGCGAATACTCCTCTAGCTCCTTTTTGCAGCATGAAAGTTGGCGGAAACGCAAAATATATAGGAACACCTGAAAACATAGATGAATTAAATTCTATTATAGAATTTATGTCCGATAAAAATGAGAAAATTATGATTTTGGGCAACGCTTCAAACACCCTGTTTTCAGACGAGGGTTTTGATGGTGCGGTTATTTTTACTACACATATTAATGAAATAAAAACAGAAGGAAACCGAATAACAGCTTATTGCGGTGCTTCATTGACTTCGGTCGCTGTGGCAGCACAGAAAAATTTCTTAAGTGGATTAGAGTTTGCTTATGGAATTCCGGGTACAGTTGGCGGCGGTGTTTTTATGAACGCAGGTGCTTACGGTGGAGAGATATCTGATTGTTTTTATGAAGCTGTATGCTTAACACCTGATTTGAAAGAAGTTGTTCTTACAAAACAGGACATGAACTTTTACTATCGTCACAGCGTTCTTTCCGAGAATAGTTATACATTGATAAAAGCAACCTTCGAATTAAAAAATGGTGATAATGAAGCTATACGAACTAAAATGGATGAATTCATGAGAATGCGTAAGGATAAGCAACCGCTTGAATATCCAAGCTGCGGAAGCACCTTCAAGCGTCCCAAGGATAATTATGCCGGTTGTTTAATCGAACAATGCGGTTTAAAGGGTTTTTCAATCGGCGGTGCTGAGGTTTCGGAAAAGCACGCAGGATTTATTATAAATAAAGGCAATGCATCTGCAAATGATATTATTAAACTTATAGATTATGTTTCTGATTTTGTTTTCGAAAAAACCGGAGTAAGGCTTGAGCCGGAGGTAAGAATAATAAGATAAAATGTATGAAAGTGCAACTTTCATACGTTGCTTTTGGTATATTTATCATGAGAGGAATGGATAAAAATTAATGTCTTTTTCTTCAGATATAAAGGATTATTTATGTAATATACAGGAAAAACGTCCTTGCTGTCGAAGTGCTTACTTAAACGGTTTTGATGGTTTGGAATTCGAAACGGTCTGTGAGAAAGATTCCGCTTGTTTTGTAAGAGGTGTGTTTATAAAGAGCGGTTTTGTTTCACCTCCTGAAAACAACAACGGATTGACTATGACCTTCTCTGACGATTTTATTTTCTATGTAAATGGAGTACTTGAAGATGCAGGTATGGAAGCTAAAATTGGTAAAAGAAAAGATAAACCTATATTATATTATAAGGAAAGCGAAAAGATAGAGGATTTTCTGGCATTCATCGGTGCTTCAAAATTTACCTTGATTATGATGGAGCAGAAAGTTATTAAAGAACTGCGAAGCAATGCAAACCGCATCCGAAATGCCGAAACAGCAAATCTTGACCGAATGGCAAGAGCAGCGGCTGAGCAATGCGAGGCTATAAGCTTTTTAATAGAAAAGAAAGAATATTCAAAGCTTCCAAGCGAGCTGAAAGAATGTGCCGATTTACGAATGGCAAACCCTGATATGAGTCTTGACGAACTCAGGGGCTTGCTTAATCACCCTATAAGTAAATCGGGGATTAATCATAGATTTAAAAAAATCATCGAGATTGCGGAGCATATAAAATAAACATTTTAAAAAAGGAAGTGGAAAAGTGGGCTTTGTTCATTTGCATTTACATACTGAATACAGCCTGCTTGACGGTGAATGCCGTATTAATTCCCTGCCCGATGCAGTAAAAAAAGCAGGTCAAAGTGCCGTTGCAATAACTGACCATGGTGCTTTATATGGAATAATAGATTTTTATAAAGCGTGTAAATCAGCAGGCATAAAGCCGATAATTGGTTGTGAGGTTTATGTTGCTCCGAGAACAATGAACGATAAGGTTTATCCTATTGATACCGCTTATTCGCATCTTATACTTTTAGTTAAGGATAAGACTGGTTACGAGAACCTGATGAACATTGTGTCAAAGGCGTTTACACAGGGTTTCTACCAAAAACCTCGTACCGACAAAGAAACGCTTGAAAAATACAGCGAGGGACTTATTGCCCTTTCGGGATGTATCTCCGGACTTATACCCAAGTGTATAATTAACGGTGATGTTTCACTTGCAAGAGAGAATGCTTTGTTTTTCAAACGTATTTTCGGTAAAGATAATTTCTACCTTGAGCTTCAACGTCATGGAATAGACAAGCAGGCTATTGTAAACGAAGCTCTTGTTACCCTCTCACGCGAGCTTGATATACCGCTTGTAGCTACAAACGATGTGCATTATGTAAACCAATCTGACAGTACCCTGCAACGACTGTTGATGGCTATACAAATAGGAAAAACGCTTGACGAGGGCGGCTACGGTATGGAGGGAGACCGCTTTTATTTAAAAAGCAGTACGGAAATGTCTTCACTTTTCGCAGACCTGCCTGAAGCAATCAGTAATACCGAAAAAATCGCAGAACGCTGTAACTATGATTTTGATTTTGAGACAATGCATTTACCCGCATTTATTCCGCCCAAACCCTTAACACCATACGAATATCTGAAAAAACTTTGTTACGATGGATATGCCGATAAAGCAAAAAAAGGTTTTGTTCCGGATAATGACGAATATATAAACAGACTTGAATACGAGCTTCTGATAATAAAAAGCATGGGCTTTGTTGATTATTATCTTATTGTATGGGATTTCGTTGCCTTTGCAAAAAAGCGTTCAATACCTGTGGGTCCGGGCAGAGGCAGCGGTGTAGGCAGCTTATGTGCGTATTTTATCGGTATAACCGATGTTGACCCAATAAAATACGGCTTGCTTTTCGAGCGGTTTTTAAACCCCGAGCGTGTAAGTATGCCCGACTTTGATATAGATTTCTGCGACGAACGCAGGAACGAAGTTATTGATTATGTTTCGGACAAATATGGTAAAGCTCATGTTGCACAAATTGTAACCTTTGGTACTTTAGCCTGCCGTCAGGCTATTCGGGATACAGGCAGAGCGCTTGGTATGTCTTATTCGGCTGTTGATAATATCGCAAAGCTGATTCCAAGATATATAAGCGTTTCATTGGATTCCGCTCTTCGCGAGAGCAAGGAATTAAAAAACATCTACGACAACGATATACAAGCAAGAAGACTTATTGACTTTGCCAAAGCGCTTGAGGGCAGACCGAGAAATACCTCCACCCACGCAACCGGTGTTGTTATAACAGACAAGCCGCTTACAACTTATGTACCACTTGCGCTTAACGACAGCGTTACGGTTACGCAGTTCACAATGAACACAATTGCGGAGCTCGGACTGCTTAAAATAGATTTTCTCGGACTTCGCTTCTTAACTATATTAGATAACACCCAAAAAGCGGCAAAAAGTAAATATCCCGATTTCAACCCCGAAAAGATACCGTTTGATGATACGGAAACCTATAATTTGTTTGCATCGGGTAATTCACTCGGTTTGTTTCAGCTTGAAAGTGATGGAATGCGTAACCTTTTGATGCGTATGAAGCCTGCCCATCTCGAGGATATTACATCCGCAATATCACTTTACCGTCCCGGTCCTATGCAATCAATCGAACGCTTTTTACAAAACCGGAAAAATCCCGAAAAAACAGAATATTTAACACCCGAGTTAAAAGAAATACTTTCGACAACACATGGATGTATAATATATCAGGAGCAGGTAATGCAAATCTGCCGCAAGCTTGCAGGCTATTCTTATGGAAGAGCAGACATTGTCCGCAGAGCAATGTCAAAGAAAAAAGTAGAAGCCATGGCAAAGGAACAGCTTGGCTTTATTGAGGGAGCGAAAGAGCATGGCATAAGCGAGGACAAGGCAAACCAAATCTTTGATTTGATGTACGAGTTTGCAAAATACGCCTTTAACAAGAGCCATGCGGTAGCATATGCGGTGGTTGCCTATAAAACGGCGTATTTAAAATGCCATTATCCGAAAGAATATATGTGTTCGCTCCTTAATTCTGTTTCGGGTGATAATTTCAAGATAAAAGAATATATAGATGATTGTGCAAGAATGAAAATAGCTATACTTCCCCCAGACATAAACGAGAGCGGTGAAATGTTTGCCATAAGCGGAGAAAATCTTCGTTTCGGCTTGGTTGCAGTTAAAAATGTCGGCTGGCTGTTTGCACAAAAATTAATAGCCGAACGTCAACATAGAAAATTTTCGAGTGTAGAAGATTTTCTTACCCGAATACACAGCTTCGGTAATACCCGCATGATAGAAGCACTTATTCTCTGCGGTGCGCTTGATTCCTTTGGTGTATTCCGCAGCAGATTGATAGCGGAGCTTGATTCTGCCCTTGATATATTGTCTAAGCAGAGAAGCGGAAATGTTGAAGGTCAGGTAGGGTTATTTGACAATGCTGATAGCGAAAAAAATGAAAATACAATGTTAAAGCTTGACTTTCGCAACATAAACGAGTATCCTCTGCTTGAACGGTTATCACAGGAAAAAGCTCTGACAGGACTTTATTTTTCGGGACATCCCCTAGATAAATACCAAAAGCTTATTAAATCGTGTGGAGCATACACAACAAAACAGCTATTAAATGGTCTTACAAATGGTAAAATAAAGGAAAAACAACAAGTTAGCTTTGTCGCCCTTGTTACCAAAAAGCGTACTAAGATAACGAAAAGTAACACAATAATGGCTTTTATAACTGCAGAGGATCTTGACGGCGAAACCGAAATAATACTTTTCCCTACCGTTTATGAAGAATATGGTGGTAAAATCACTGAGGGCGAAATATACATTTTTGAATGTGAAGCAACCTTAAAAGAGAGCTTTAATGACGAAACCGTTGATGAAGTAAAACTTTTAATGAAAAAAGTTAAGTCCGCCGACGGCTGGGAGCAGGACAGTGATCTTGCTTTGTACTTAAAAATAACCGTTAAAAATTTAACACGCCTTGATGATGCTCTTGCCATAATCAAGGAACATCCGGGAAAAAGCAGGGTTTGTGTTTATTTTGAAAAGGAAAAAAAGCTTCGTGAGGTTAAGGATTTGAAATGTAATATTGATGATAAACTTTTTTCGCAGCTAAAACTTATTTTAGGTGAAGCGAATATTGCATCTAAAAAAATCTAAAAAAATTATACCAAGCCGCAAGACCGGCAGTAACGGCTTATAAAACATTTTCTTTCCACTTGTGCCGGAGAAACGGAAAAACATATGCAAGAAAATCTTAATAACGAAAATAATACCAGTAAAAACGAAAATGAACAGTCATTAAACAATAGTATTTCATCTGAAAAGACCAGATTGGTTGATATTTCAGAGATAAGCAGCACAAGAACAACAGGCTCAATAAAAGCTTCAACAACTGGAATCGGTAAAAGAAGAGCAAAAATAGCCGCTAAAGTAACAGCTAAGTCTTCCCTTTTTATGTTGAGGAAGGTGCTTACTTATGCACTCAACATATTTCTGACCGCGTTGCTGGTCGGTATAATAACAGGTGCTGTTGTGGGAGTTGCATTTTTAATCTACGTCAAAAATTATATCGATCCCGAATACAACGGGCTTGATAACCTGAAATTCGATTCAGCCGGAAATACAAAAATATATTACCTGGATAAAGAAGGCAAGGAAGTTGAGATTGATACCCTAAGCGGATCTGAAAACAGACTTTGGGCCGAATATACTATGTTTCCGGAAAATTTGAAAGATGCTTATGTATCTGTTGAAGATCAACGCTTTTGGGAACATAACGGCGTTGATATAAAAAGAACTTTATCTGCAGTATACAACTTTTTTATACCGACAAAATCCTCTTATGGAGGAGGTTCTACTATTACTCAACAGTTGATTAAGAACGTAACAGGTGAAAACGAGACCACTATTCAAAGAAAGGTTCAGGAAATTTTCAGATCGTTAAATGTAAACGAGAAATTTTCGAGACAAGAAATTCTTGAAATGTATCTCAACACAATTTATCTGTCTCAGAATTCATATGGCGTCCGTGTTGCAGCACAGACTTATTTTGGCAAGGAGTTACAGGATCTGACATTAGTTGAATGTGCTTCACTTGCAGCGATTGCAAAATCTCCGATAGCATACGACCCAATTTTAAATCCAAAAAATAATCTTCAAAGACGAAATCTGGTTCTTAAGCTCATGCTTGAGCAAGGAAAAATAACACAGGAGGAATATAACGAGTCATATGATGCTCCGCTTGTGTTAAACAGAAACACCGAAACTGATTATACCGAAACTATACATTCTTACTATATAGACACAGTTATTGACGATGCCTTGAATTTTTTAATGAAAGAAAAGGATATCGATATTACCACGGCTTCAAGAATTCTTTATTCAGGTAAGCTCAAGATAATTACCTGTATTGACCCTGTTGTTCAGAATGAACTTGAGAAAGTTTTTACCAACGACAGTATCTTTGACGATAAAACAATGTCTGAATCTGAAAACGCAAAAGGTCAAGCAGCTATGTGTATTGTCGACCCCCATACAGGTAACCTTTTAGGCATTGTGGGTGGCAGAGGAGAAAAGAAGATAAACCGTGGTTTTAACAGAGCTACACAAAGTAAACGACAGTGCGGTTCTTCTATCAAGCCTCTTTCAATTTATGCTCTTGCAATAGATACCGGCCTGTACACTTACGGATCATCGGTTGATGATGTACCGACTGTATATTTTGCCGATAAAAACACTTATTGGCCTACAAACGCAAACAAAAGGTTTGCGGGAAAAATTCCTTTGACGCGTGCAATTAATGAATCTTTGAACACAGTTGCGGTTCAAACAGTACAAAAGCTTGGTATAGATACAGTCTTTGACAACTTATTAAAACAAGGTTTTACAACCCTAGTTGACAGCAAAACTTTAGACAACGGCGTTACCTATTCGGATAAGCAGTTATCACCACTTGCACTCGGTTCTTTCACTGATGGTGTAACGGTAAGAGAAATGACACAAGCTTATACGTCTTTTGCCAATCAGGGTATTCTTACCAAAGCCAGAACCTTCACCGAGATTATTGATGACACAGACACCTTTAAGAACGAGATCGAACAAGAACAAATTTATTCCGAATCTACCGCTTATATAATGACCTCGTTGTTAGAAAATGTAATAAAAGATGGCACTGCAAAAAGCGTTATAACATTAGATGCAAATTTTAAAGACCTTGAGGTTGCAGGTAAAACAGGTTCTACAAACGAAAATAAAGATAACTATTTCTGTGGTTATACACCCGATTATGTAGGCTGTACCTGGTTCGGATACGACAATAACAAGACAATTACTTCAAGAAGAAATCCCGCTACCAAGTTATGGGATTTGGTCATGAACAATATTTACACGTACCTAAAGGAAAATAATATTGAATATACCAAAGAGTTTTATATGCCGCCATCTATTGTTACAGGTGTAACTTATTGCTCGTGCTCCGGTGATATGCCTACCGAAGCATGCGGAAAGGATTTATACCATACGCATTATAGCGGACCTCATGTCGTTTATAATGATGGTGTATATGCTAAAGGAACCTTACCTTCAAAACCATGTGATGTACACGTAGAGGTTGACTGGGATCCTGATACCAAGGCAGTTTGCTTTGAGGGCTTTAATTGTACAAATAAAATCAGAGTCAGCTTGAGAAAAATAACAAGCCGTGAATATAATCAACAGATAAGAATTTTAGATGCCCAGTTTGTTTATTGGGATTTACCTGAAGGTTATATATATCCGACAGGTAATAATGTTCCATTCTTTCAGAATCTTATAGGAAGCGGTATTTATGTTGGATCTTCAGGAGTTGATCATCCTGCAAACCGGGTATGTATAGAACATTATGACCCCAGTTTGTATCCAGATGTTAGCGATGATATGGATATAAGCTTTTATGATTAATAAAATCTGACTCCTACGAAAGGCATGGATATAAATATGAAACGGGTAGAAGCGGATGATGAACAATATCTTACTCTCGCCCTGCGACTATCAATAGCTATGTTGCGAAACGGTGGCGAAACCTACAGAGCTGAAGAGTGTGCCAGGAATATTCTGTCTTCGGGCGGAGCCAAAGAGATTGAAATTTTGGCTCTTCCTACAGGTATGACCGTTACGGCGGAATACAACGGACAGACCTTTACACGGGTCCGCACTTTAAGAGTAAGAGAAAATAACCTTGGTAACATTGACTTATTAAATACAATCTCCCGAGAAGTTTCTGCCGGAAAAATTCATGCCGAACAGGCAATAAATCGTGTCGCTGAAATAGAGTTATTAAGCATAGGTCTGCTCAAAAAGAGTGTTTGTGCCTGTATTTCTTCTGCCTTTTTTACTGTTATATTCGGTGGTGGAATTTTAGAATTCTCACTCGCGCTTTATGTAGCCTTTATAGCTCAGCTTTTTATAACACTATTAAAAAAAATGGGCTCGCTTTCCTTTTTTTCAAATATGGGCGGCAGTATTTTAACCGCTGTTCTGGCAAAGCTATGTTTATTTATGTTCCCAGACATAAACATGGGTGTAATTATTATCGGAGGAATTATGCCTTTGCTGCCCGGACTTGCCACAATCAATGCAATACGTGATACGCTTTACGGCGATTTGATATCGGGTGCTGCAAGAGGTGTCGAAGCTCTGCTCTCCGCAGTTTCGATAGCTGCCGGAGTTGCGCTCGTGCTTTCAATATAAGGAGTGGTATAAGTGGAAAACATTTTAATTGTTCTTGTATCAACCTTTTTAGCCGCACTTTTTTTCGGACTACAGTTATCGGCACCTAAACGTACATTGATAATAGCTCCGCTCTTGGGAATATTCGGTTATTTTGTTTATTTATATACAAATAACTTAACAGACAGCGAATACAGCGCCGCCTTTTTCGGAACTCTTGCCGCATGTATGCCGGCAGAGCTTTTTGCGCGAATAATCAAAACACCTGCAACCGTAATTATTTTTATATCGGTAATACCATTAGTACCCGGTGTAATGCTATATCAGACAATGCTGTATTTTGCTGAAAATAATTTTAATGCCGGTGCTTATGAGATAACCCGAACACTCATTTATTCAGGTGCTATGGCAATAGCTATTACAATTTCAACAATGTTTGGTAAACACCTTTTTGCACCGCTTATAAAGCTAATAAACGAAAAAAAGCTACGAAATAAAAATCTATAAAAGGAAACCTCGTTCTTATAATGAAAAAATCAATGTTCATCGATTTCGATAGATCAAAGGGCAGCCTTTATTGTGCTAATTCAATAAAAAAAGCGGGATTCTCGCACACCTTTCTCTGGTGGGGAAAGGATGACGACAATCGCTTTAATCAAGTTAAAATATGCGAAAGAATAGGATTGGAAATAGAGACCGCCCATACTTCTTTTGAAAATATTAATTCCATGTGGCTGGAGGGTACCGTCGGTGAGGAAATGACCGATTATTTTATAAAAAGCGTCAGAGAGGCAAAAGAATTTTCTATTCCGACACTTATTGTGCATGTTTCCAGCAGCAACACACCTCCGCCGTTTGGCGAATTGGGCTTAAATCGTTATACAAAAATATGCGAAGAAGCGGACAAGCAAAGAATTAAAATAGCTTTCGAAAATTTAAGACGTATAGATTACCTTGATTATATAATGCAGAATATTGAAGTAAAATCAAAACATTTTTGCTTTGACTGCGGACATGAGATGCTTTACAAAGGCACGACCGAGGTTTTGGAAAAATATGCGTCTTTACTTACTGCTTTGCATTTACACGATAACTTCGGAGATGAGGATGATCATATTCTTCCCTTCGACGGTAAAATAAACTGGGCAACCCTTGCGAAAAGAATTGCCCAAGCTATGAAATTAACTAATTCCGAAATACCGATTACACTTGAAGTTATGAAAAATAATTCAGAGCTTGATTTCGCTGAAAAAGCGTTCGAACGTGCCTGTCGTATAGAAGCATTGATAACCGCTTCTCTTAATTAGAGTATATCATTTCAGCGAAGGACGCGGCGAAATATTTTGCGGCGTTTTTTGCTTCTTCTATGGTGTTTCCGCAAGAACCTATTTCAACAAGTATACTGCCAGGAGAGAGCTGTTGATTAAAGCTGGCTGTCCTTAAACATATCGGACGCATCAAGGTAGGATAATCTTCGTTCAATATTTTTTGTAAATTTACTGCAACTGTAAGATTATCATCCCAATTCGGGTGGATTGCACCTCCTTGATTTGTACCCACTACCAGCATAACCTGTGCGCATTGATCCTCATTAATCTTGGTGATTGGTTTTTGATTTACTCCCTTTGCAGTAAAAATCGCATCTCTATGTAAATCTATTATATATTTTATCGAGGGGTATTTTAAAAGTGTAGCTGCGGCAGCTGCTTTAGAATTGCTGTACGCGCTGCTGAAGTTTTCTTTATCGTACATAGTGGTATCGTGTATAGTAATTATCCCTTTGCTGTTGAGCGAATCTGCAAGCACCGTACCGACTGCAACCACAGTCTCTTCTTCTTTTTCCGAGCGGAAGGTATTTCTCGAGGTATAATAATTTACCCCTTTTGGTAAATAACTTTCTGTTCCATGAGTATGTACAATCAAAACAAGCGGTTCCGAATATATATCGTTATCAATTGGAAATTCAAGGTCGGTGTAGTCGAATAGGTCTACTTCAAAGTTAGTACGGTTAATTAAATGCAGTTCAGGTATATCTTCCTCACTATACCAACATAGATTGACTGCACTTACAAATTCAGCACCTTCAAGATTCTCCAGTGACGGGATCGGCGGCTCGCTTTCATAATCATAACCAAGAACGGCAGAAAACGCTTCCCCCATCAATGAGGTAAGCCGTTCATCATCAGACGATTCAACTGCAGGCAAACTTTCCTCAATTTTCGAATTTTCTGTTAGTACACCAACAAGAGAGGTCGGAAGTGCTTTTGCTATACTAGGTATCGAAAGAAAAACCGAGACTATAACAATTAATGATAAAATTAACAGGCTATATTTTTTTATAGCCATCCTTTGACGATGAGTCAGACGATTCATATAAACCTCCACGCCCTACTGGGCACAAATAACAATGAAAAAATAGTGGTATTATACGAAAATGTACCTCTGTTTATAATATTTTTCACGCTAAGCTCCTTTTTTAAATACCGTTCTTTTTAAAAATACTTGTCCTCTTACGATTTGTTTATAAATTATATTCACAAGACATCCCAGATATTCCGATTTTTTATAAAAAAGGAGCTTTTTATGGTAAAAATTTTTATGTCAAATATTCACCCATGTCCTTGATGTCTATTCCTTTATGAAGGGACAGGTTTATTGCGGTTGATATCAGTCTTGCGGTTTCTCTTGTTATAACATCGCTTTCCTTTGGAGAGACAAACATATTCTTACCGCTTCCCGACATAAGCTTATCAACTATTTTATCGTACTGTTCATTAAAAATACTGCTTTCTACTCCGTTTTTCATTTCAGCACCAAGTTCTTCCAGAAGGTCATATGCGAGAGTTGCCGCATCAACAACAGTTGGAACTCCGATAGATACAACAGGTACTCCAAGACTTTTATTATTCAATTCGACACGGTTGTTTGCAACACCTGCACCCGGTCTGATTCCGGTATCGCATAACTGTACGGTTGTAGCAAGACGGGATAATTTTCTTGATGCCAAAGCATCTACCAGAATAACACAATAGGGTGTAACTTTATCTATAACACTTTTTATTATCTCAGCACTTTCAATTCCGGTTTGTCCGAGTACGCCAGGGCTTATCGCAGAAAGGTTTCCGAAGCCAATTTTATCATAAAGCTCACGGTTAAATGTGCGGATGTGTCGGGTAACTATTACCTTAGATATAACCTTTGGACCGATCGAATCGGGTGTTATATCCATGTTTCCAAGACCTGCGACAAGCACCGTCTTTTCCTCCTGCGGTTGGGGTAACAGACTGTTAATAAGATCAGATAAAACCCGAGCAGTCTGGTTAAAACGCTCACTATCGTATTGCCATACCCTGCCGATATCTACAGTGGTATAAATTCCTGCCGGTTTTCCGGTCAGGTTCTCACCCTGTCCTTCTTTAACTTCCGTGGTAGTAACATTTATTCCGTCTATTTCCTTTTCTTCAACGATAACACCGTCATCACGGCCTTTTTCTGCGTTTATTTCATGTGCTTCAAGTGCAAGGTCAGTTCTTCTTGTGTAATTCTCCATAATATACCTCTTTGCTTTAAATAAATATTTATCTGTATGTTATTTTGCCAAAGAATAAAAAAAATATAATTTTTTAATTTTAGGTATTGCAAAACTAAAACAAGTATGTTATTATGTTCTAGTCCGATTTGACGATACAGGGAGGTGAGTTGCGTGCCAAATATTAAGTCCGCCAAAAAAAGAGTTAAAGTTATTGAGACTAAAACACTTCAAAACAAAATGTTCAAGACCTCGTTAAAGACAACAGTCAAGAAATACAAGGCTGCACTTGCTGAGGGTAACAAGGAACTTGCTTCCACCACATATCTTGATGCTGTCAGCAAAATTGACAGAGCGGTTTCTAAGGGTATTATTCACAAAAATAATGCTGCTAGAAAAAAGAGCCAGTTTACTTTGATGCTGAACAACATGGCATAAAAGGCTTTAATTAAAGTGATTAATTAATAATAAAGTGCTGCGTTACAGAGCATATTATCCGTAATATGAAGTTTTTCGTGTTATAGTTTATTAAGTGAAATTTTTCACTTTGCTCTGTTAAATGCGGGTGTAGTTCAATGGTAGAATTCCAGCCTTCCAAGCTGGTCGTGCGGGTCCGATTCCCGTCACCCGCTCCACAAAATAAACAGCATGTGTGCTTTTAGCTCAGCTGGATAGNNTAGGTCGGGGGTTCGAGTCCCTCAAGGCACGCCAAATGGTGGATATAGCTCAGGTGGTTAGAGTATCAGGTTGTGGCCCTGAGGGTCGCCGGTTCAAGTCCGGTTATCCACCCCAAAATTAATTTTTCATTAGCATATTCGCATAGAAGGTTTGTTGAACAGTGAACAAGGAACACAAAAATTTGGGCAAAAAGCCTTTGCCTTAAAAACTGTTCGGTTCGGTGTTCATTTTTTATCGAATTTTTTATTAATTTAATATTACGAGGTGTAGCGCAGTTGGTAGCGTACGTGCTTTGGGAGCATGGGGCCGCAGGTTCGAACCCTGTCACCTCGACCATATAAAAAGAGGGAGTGCCGTTAGGTAACTTCTTCTTTTTTATGGTTTAATTCTTTATTCATTCGAAATTTTTATTGATGATCAAGGATTTCTACATATGTTGAATCAGTAACAATTTCACAATGAGGAAGTGATTGCTTCAGCTCGGCAACTGCCTTATCATCTGCATCAATATTCCAAATGTTAAGAAATTGCATCGTCTTTAGACTTTCAAGTGGTTTAAGGTCATTTATTGGATTTTCATCTAAAATGATTTGATATATATTGTTTAAATTTTTAAAGGGGTAATATTAACTATATTATTTGAGCTTAAATTTAAATCCATTAAAATCTCGATATTTAAGAATGGCGAAATATCTGTAATTAAATTATAATCTAAATGCAGATTATTTAATTTTTTACCGTCAAGTGCAGAAATATCCTGTATACGGTTTCCTGTCGCATGTATCGATTGAATATTATTAAGATTCAGAGGGTTATCCGATGACCATTCAATTTCTGTATTACTAGTGTTATAAGGAGTAACCATAGTATAGAAAATGAATTCACAGGTTACAGCTATTTCAATTTCATTATGAGAAATATATAAAATTTCAGGTAAAATTTCTGTACTAACCTCACTTATTTCAACCATGCTGTTATCTTCAGATATATTAGAAATATCTTCTGTGATGATTTCCCGCTTCCGAAATAAATTGTTCGCTTTCTAAAGTATGTTCGCTCTCGGAGTATATTTGGCTCAGATTATCAGGATCAGATTTTAGTAAGCCATTGAAATACAATACAGCAAACAACAATACCGGAACAAGGATAATTATTATAACTTTTATATATTTATTTTTCATTCAAACGTACCTTTCTTACTATTATTTTATTTATTATAATAGTGATGATTTTTGGTTTTTTTGTTTCACAGTTAATAAAATTATTTACATATTTAACAGAAAGTTTTTGAAATTAATAATATTTTCCCGTAAATTCCCTCTTGCATTTTCCTCTTTGATGTATTATTATATACTCGGAACATATGTTCTTTTGGGAGGATTTTCATGGATAGAGTTATATTACATTCGGATATGAATAACTTTTATGCCAGCGTGGAGTGTCTATATGACTCATCTCTACGTGACAAGCCTATTGCTGTTGGTGGTGACCCTGAGCAGCGTCATGGTATTGTTCTTGCGAAAAACTATATTGCTAAAGCTTATGGCATACAAACAGGTGAAGCGCTGTGGCAGGCTAAAAAGAAATGCCCCGATATAATATTTGTTCCACCGCATTTTGAAAGGTATCTGCGTTTTTCCCAATTGGCAAGAAAGATTTATTACGATTTTACCGACCAGATAGAACCGTTCGGTCTTGACGAAGTATGGCTTGATGTAACAGGAAGTAAGACTTTGTTCGGCAGCGGTAAAAAAATAGCTGACGAAATTCGTGAACGGGTTAAAAAGGAGCTAGGAATAACAGTTTCTATTGGTGTAAGTTACAATAAAATTTTTGCAAAGCTTGGCTCGGACATGAAAAAGCCTGATGCCATAACAGAAATTTATCCGGATAACTATAGCGAAAAGATTTGGCGTTTGCCTGTCGGGAAATTATTATATGTAGGTCCGTCAACACAAAAGAAGCTAAGGTACTATGGAATATACACAATCGGTGATTTGGCGAATACCGACACAAAGTATTTACAGTCCTGGTTTGGTATAAATGGTATAATGCTCTGGCAGTTCGCAAATGGTCTTGACAACTCCCCTGTCAGTATCATCGGAGCAAAATCTCAGGTAAAATCTATCGGCAATTCAACTACCACGCCAAAAGACCTGACATGCGATGACGATGTTAAAATAACTCTTTTTCTTTTATCCGAGAGTGTTGCCACCCGTCTGCGTGAATGCGGTTTGCTTTGCCATACTGTACTGATTTATGTGAGAGATAACAAATTACAGTCTTTTGAAAGACAAATTAAGCTTGAAGATCCTGTTTGTGTTTCTGATATTATTGCAGATAAAGCTTTTTATCTTTTTAAAACGAATATGCAACAGGAATATGCGGTCAGAAGTCTTGGAGTACGAGCGTGTGATCTAACGATGGACTGTAACCGTCAGATAGGCTTGTTACCCGAAAGTGTACGGATTATGCGGCAGGAGGATCTTGAAAACGCTGTTGATAATATAAGACGCAGATTTGGACATTATGCAATACGCAGAGGAATAATGCTTGCTGATAAGTCGTTATCAACCTTAAACCCTAAGGATGACCATATTATTCATCCTGTTGCTTTTATGAGATAAATTATGAAAATAAACATTGCAGTAAATGTAAGACATGAAACAGACGGCAAGATAACACCTCTTTCAATTATCTGGGAAGATGGTAGAACCTTCGATATTGACAGAATATCAGATATACGAAGAGCGGCTTCCCTTAAAGCTGGTGGTGTCGGTATGCGATATACCTGTAGAATAAGAAACAAGCAGATTTACCTTTTTGACGAAGAAGGCTGCTGGTTTATGGAGGGATAAATATTCAGTATAATTATTTTGCTTTAAATTATTTACAATTTTGATATAATATGATATAGTTTATTTATAATTTTCCATACATTCTTAAAGGAGAAATTATTCATGAAAATTTGTTCAAAATGTGGGATTCAAAATAGCGACCTTGCAGCGTTTTGTTCGTCCTGTGGTACAGCATTGACAGAAAATTCGCAGCAGACTAACCCAAATAACAACCCTTCCGGTCAACAATTTGGTCAGCCTATGGGTTATAATCAATTCGGTCAAGGTCAATATCTAAGTCCGGTAATTAGCGCAGTAAAGTCTCTTGGCTCATCTGTGCTTTTCTTAAGTGCGATTATAATTTATACGGTTTCGCTCCTGTTCAGTGGAATAAGCTCCTTTAGTAACACTACATCAGACATATCTTTTTACAAGTATGATGTTGAGTATTATGAAGAAATTATAAAGGTTTTGGAAAAATTACTGCCTTATATCACTGCTTTTTCATTAATTGTTATAGCGCCTTCTATACTGTTTTGTATCGGAATGTGGCAGTTCTATAACGCTTCACGTAATCCGACCGATGCACCCTTATCAACCTCCGGTTTGAAATTGATAAAAATATCTTCGATTATCAGTCTTGCTTCTTTAGCTTTAATTCCTATATTTATAATATATCTTATAATTAATATTTCTACTATTGTAGATACCGGTTACAGCTCAATAGTTACTGCTACATTAATAGGTTTTATAATTGGAATATTGCTTATTTTAGTGCTTCCTGTATTCTATTATATCGGTATAATAAAAATTGCAAAAACAATAACCAATACTATTTTAACCGGAGTTCCTTCAAACGATATATCAGGCTTCGTAATAGTAATGAATTATATTATGGGTGGGTTTAGTTTACTTTCTTTATCTACTGGCGGTATCGGAGCTTTATTAAATGCTTCTTTCTTTATTTTAATTTCTATAGGGCTTACACAATATAAAAAGACGATGACTCAATTAATTTATAATAATTATTATACTAACACCCCTACTTGATTAACTTATAAAGTTATAGACCGAACGTGCTTCAAAAGAAGTACATTCGGTCTTTCTTTATGTAGAACAATAAAACGTCATCCGTTTTTAATTTATTTCAAATTTATTTTTTGTATAAGTTCGTTTAATTTATATTTAAAATCGATATCTTGCATATTTGTTCGTTTTACTGGGCCTTTTATTCTGCCACCAGCATTACGTATCTTTTTTGCTGTATGACGGGCAAGAAGCAGAGCATCAATGTTTTCCGAGGTATATTCCATACCGTTTTGATTGATTGCATAAGCACTTCGGGAAAGACACATAGCAGCAAGCCCGTAATCTTGAGTTACAACAATATCACCACTTTTTAACAGATTTACCAAGACAAAATCCACGCTGTCTGCGCCTTTTGATACCGTTAAAGTCTTTACTCCGTCCCTCTCGTAAACATGCGAGGTGTCACAAAGGATTATACATTCTATATTATATATTTTTGCCGTTTGAATTGTGATATCGACAACAGGACAGCCGTCCGCATCAATTAAAATTTTCATTTATCTCGTTTATCCTTAACTTTTTAAGTTTGTATTCGCCTGTTATAGGGTTTTTATTTTTAAAATTATAATCTACATACACAGCATATGGCTGCGAATATAACAACGCTAAACCACGTTTAACACCTTTTTGTTGACGTGTGGCAGGGTCATTGTCCAGCTTTGCTTTTATTTTTGACAAGGCTAAGTCCTTTACACGTAAAAAATCAGGAAGCAAGCCTGTCGAATTTGTTGAAAGACGGTCGCACACCATTAAATCACGCAATTTTATCCGGTCGCAATTCTTCTTAGCTGAAAAATAATCAAAAATCAAAAATGAATATTCATCCAAAGATGATGATTGTTTTCCATAAACGAATTCGCCGAATTCGGTAAATAATCTAAAAGGCGAATAACCGCATTGAATCAATAAATATTCTAAGGTTCTGCGAAAACGTCCACTGTTATATAAACGGTTAAGAGCTTCTTCTGTGCTGTGCAGTAATGTAAAATCTTGTTTGGATAGCCATGGAGTGCTGATTACTTCATAAGGTGACTCCTTTGTGTATTCACAGGGAAACCTTTTGGTATCATTTCTCATAGCTGAGCCGTGCAATAGCTTTAAGAAACCAAGCTGAAGCATATGTGGTTTCAATTCGAATGCGGCATTAAAACTCTCTTCAAAACTTCTTAAATCTTCATATGGAAGTCCTGCAATCAAATCGATATGAATATGCATATTTGCATTTTTAATAATTTGCTTAATATTATTTTTCAAACGAACAATGTTTGTTTTACGATTTACACTTTCTAAGGTTTTTGGATTAAAACTCTGTAAACCAATTTCCAGTTGAATTGCTCCGACAGGTGCAGTTGAAAGCAAATTTATGGTTTCTTCATCCAAAATATCACCTGCTATTTCAAAGTGAAAGCATACTCCTTTTGGAATCTTTGTGTTGTAATTATTAATAATAAATTCTATAATTTCGTACGTTCTTTTTTTATTCGCATTGAATGTTCGATCAACCAGCTTTACCGTCTGTGTACCGCTGTTTGCGAGTAAAATTATTTCATTTTTTGCTTTTTCTATATCGAAAAAGCGTACGTTTCCGCAGCGTCCCGAAAGGCAAAACGCACAGGAATAAGGGCAACCTCTGCTGGTTTCAAGATAAGAAATTCGTCCGTTTAACGTTTCAAAATATTCCTTTGTATAGGGTGTCGGCGGTTCTTGATCCGAATTATAGGGCTTGGAAATTATAACATTATTCCCTATGCGATAACATAAACCGGGTAAACCTTGAACATCCTTACGCTCATTAATTGAATTAAGCAAAAGTGCAAAAGGTTTTTCGCCTTCGCCTGAGATAATGTAATCTACACTTTGATTTTCATTAAAAATAGTTTCAGCATTGTAGCTTACTTCCGGTCCACCTAAGACTATGATTATATTTGGTAATAAACTTTTGACTAAGTTAATCAATTCATAAATAGCTGTTATATTCCATATATAACAGCTAAAGCCGACCACATGAGGATTTTTTTCTGTTATTCGTGCTAAAACAACTTCTGTTTTTTCATTTATCGTCCCTTCAATAATATGGGCAGATATATTATCCTTGCAATATACTTTTATTCCAGCAAGCAAGCACCAAGGTGCAAGAGAGGAATGAATATACTGAGAGTTTAAAGCACAGATAACAACATTCAATTTCATTCTGCTCTCCCTTTTTTAAATTGGGTTTATTACTTTATCTTAACTCAAAAATATAAAAACATCAAGTCAATATTAATACTAATTTTCTTAAGAAACAGCAAGCGAAATTCTTCGAAAAAGTCCATTTATCAAAAACTTTTCCTCGAATTTACCGCTGTTTCTAATTCAAATTAGTATAGAAAAAAATCAGAGTAGAATACCGCTCTGATTTTAATTATTTAATTAGAAGTAGTATTTTCGAAGAAGGAGTTTGCAGAATTATAATTTGCGTGACCTGTCTCTACAACACTTCCGTTTACTGTAAAACTGACTGTATCTACTCCGTAGCATTTAATAAGTGTGTTTACCAATGAGCCGACCAGCATATCCTCCCCTGTAGTCCCGGTATTTATTAATTCGTCTTCAAAAGATGAAGACAAATCGATTTTAATAGTATCTTCATCAACTGCATAGGAATTTACTGCAGTATTCTCAGGAAGTGTGCCTAACTCTATAAGCTTTTTTACTAAGCCATCCATAGTTCCATCATATTCATAGCTGAATACATCAAAACCGTCTGCTTTATCGTTTGGAACGTAAAAGTCAGCGTTAATCGGCTCAGCCGAGTTAACTAAATCGCCAAACTTAGTAAGTGGATAATCATAAACATCATGTCCTGTCTCAAGAATCTCCCCTGCTACAGTAAGTATAATCTCCTCGACATCGTAATAGTCTAAGAGTGTATTAACCAGTGAACCCATATACAGGTATTCTCTTGAACTTCCTGTGCTTTTCATTCCAGCGGCAAATATTGCGTTCATATCAATTTTTATTGTTTTACCGTTTTGTATTGTTTCAACCGAATTAATTTCACTTCCTTCAGGTAGTGCACCATTTTCAGCTAATTTTAAAACAATTTTTATCGGTGTACTTTCACACTCGTAATCCGTTGTAGTAAAACCGTCTGCTTTTTCGTTAGGTAAATAAAAAGTTATAGTTTCAATTAGATAAGATTCTTCATTTATTGATACTGTTTCATAAGAAATATCAGATAAGGTGGAAGCGAGCTGGTCATTAGCTTCTTCTCGACCTGTTTTGCAGGAAGAAAAAACTAGAGTTAATAAAATAAATATAAGAAATAAGACAGATATTTTCTTCATGTATAAATCATTCCTTTCGTTGCTAATTATCAAATAAGTGTTATAATATGTTTAATCAATTCATTTGCATCTATATTTTTATTATAGTCATAATAAACACTTGTCACACAGTTTTGTGATTCTTTCATTATTTTCTACTGAAATATATTATTATAGTAATATTATTATATACTATATTTATAAAATAATCAAGTATGTATATTTACGTATGTTTTTTTATTATATTTGAAACTATTTTTATGTTTTTTTGCACTATTATTAAGTAATAAAAAATAGATTAAGGAGCATCTTGATGAAAAAAATTATCTCTGTATTACTGTTTGTAACTATGATTATTTCCGCAACAGCATGCAATAAAGATCCGCAGGAAGAGAGCCACTCTGATACTTCATATGAAATTAACTCCGATATATCTAATGAAATATCAACCGAAAACAGTGACTACAATCGTACCGACGAGCTTGCAGAGTTATTACGTAAAAATTTTCCGATTGTAGACGGTTCAACCTCAACTATTCCGCTGGAAGCCGGTATACGTTCTGATATTTTCGATATATCCAAAGAGGAAGCTGAAAAACAAGTATCTCATTCTACTACATATGGATCGTTTAACAATCTTTTACAAAAATATTGTAATATAATATTAACTGTACCTTTGTCACAGTCACAATACGATAGTGCAGCGGCACAAGGTACCCGACTGGAAGCAACTCCAATAGCAATGGAGGGTTTTGTATTTGTTGTCAATGTCGACAATCCTATCGATTCATTGACACAACAGCAAATAAAAGATATTTATTCCGGTAAAGTCACCAATTGGAAGCAGGTAGGCGGAAATGATGCTGAGATTATAGCATACCAGCGAAATTCAACCTCCAGCAGTCAGAATTATATGGTCGCTTTTATGGATAAAACCGAACTTATGGAACCAAAGACTGATACCATTCCAATCACAATGAGTGGCCTTATGGACGCTATCGCAAGCTATGATAATTCGGCAAATGCTTTGGGTTATTCGGTTTATTCCTATGCTGCGGAAATGTACGTTTCTGCAAATAATGTTAAGTTTATAAAGATAGAAGGAGTTGCTCCGAATACAGCAACGATGTCCGATCACAGTTATCCGTTGTTATCTTATAATTATGCGGTAATCAATGTAGAAAATCCCCCTGATGCTCCTGCTCGCAATCTAATCGAATGGATGCTTACCGATGAAGGTCAAAGGGTTGTTGAAGAAAGTGAATATATTCCTGTCGCGGATATAGAGTCCTCACTGGAAGCAGATATTGTTATGCCACTTTTAACAGATGGTACGGGAAAAGAAAAAGTGCCAGGCTATGAACTGCCCAACACTTATTATGCGGTAAAAGATTGTGATTATTTAAAATACGATTTAGACAATGAGTATAAGGAATACAATTATAGAATTGAAGGTCTGAAAATTTTATCACTGCAAAAAGAAATAAACGACTTCATAAGAAAAAGTGTCGTAGAGGTTGAAACGGATGAAAAAGAAGCAAGAGAATTTGTAAAAAATGTTTTTGGATATGAGGAGTGTTATTTAGGTGTAAATGTTACTGCAGAATGTATTAATGGATATTTGTCAATAATTGTATCGCTTACATATTATGATGGTTCTGAAGATTTTACAATTTATTATTATAAACCTATCACAGCAATATGGAACTTATACACAGGTAAAAGACTTTCGTTTTCTGATATGTTCTGGTCGGGAGAAAAGTTTATAAAAACACTCAACAATGGAATAAGCATGGAACTTAATGAGCCGTACAATAACTGGGGTATGACATATGAATTAAACGGTGATTTTTGGGCTCTGCCTGAGGTTTTCAATACATTTTCATTAAGCAACGTGTATTTTGCAAGCGGAGAGGGTGTTTTTCCTCACGGACTTGAGATAAACTATGATTCCTATTGTGAGGATATGATGGTAATAGGTGAGGAACGTGATATGCATGGTATCTGGGAAGATGCTTCGATTGTATATCGTTCTTATTATATAAATGATTTTCGTGATTATGGTATTGCAACAGCTCCTGATGGTTGTGATGCTTTTTGGCTCCTCGACTCAGAAAAAAGCGGAATTGATGAAGAAGTCTGTAAGAAAATAAACGACTATATGTCCAAAAAAATCGTAATATTTTCCACCAAAACACTAGATAAAAAATACGGAAAAGATAATTATACTTATGGCATAGATTCTATGGCTGGTATAACGTTTAAGGTTTACGGAAAGGTTTATATTATTTATAATGGTATCTTGGTATTATTAACAAAGGATTATGAGGATCTTGAGACTATAGAAATAACTGCTGTGTTTGATTATAATACAGGAAATCTGTTGGATCCCAATATAACTATTGATGATGAGATAATCAAAACAAGTGACTATTATTATGATTATTATAATTGATATTAAATCTTTTAATAAACTTAATGTTGTAAAATAAAAACATCTTAAACGCTACAAAGGAAATATAATCTATGAAACCATCTATTATCATGGCTTTAGATCAAGGCACTACCAGTTCTCGTGCTGTATTGTTTGATGCAAACCAAAACATTCTTGCGTTCGCATATAAGGAGTTTACACAATTCTACCCTCAAGCAGGTTATGTAGAGCATGATGCCGAAGAAATTTACAGTTCTCAGGTTGAGGTCATGAACCGTGTCCTGCGTGAAAGCGGCATACCCGCTACTGATATCACCGCCATCGGCATTACTAATCAGCGTGAAACCACAATTATATGGGAGAAAAAAACCGGACGTCCAATCCACAATGCTATCGTCTGGCAATGTCGGCGAACCGCTCCGCAATGCGAGAAGATGAAGGAAGATGGTTGTGAAAAGTATGTTCGGGAGAACACTGGGTTGATTATTGATGCATATTTTTCAGCCACCAAGGTTAAATGGCTGCTTGATAATATTCCCGGTGCTCGTGAGCGTGCTAAACGTGGAGAATTGTTGTTCGGTACAATAGATACCTGGCTGATATGGCGGTTGACAAACGGTCGTGTCCACGCCACCGACTTTACCAACGCATCACGTACAATGATGTTTAACATTCGCACCCTCGATTGGGATGACAATATTTTATATGAGCTGGATATTCCCAGATGTATATTACCGGAGGTAGTACCATCTTCACATATTTTCGGCACCACTCAAATAGAAGGTGTGGACATTCCCATAGCATCTGCTGTCGGTGACCAACAAGCAGCACTTTTCGGACAGAAATGTTTTCGTACTGGTGATGTTAAAAATACATACGGAACAGGTTGTTTTATGCTCATGAATATCGGTCAAGATATGCTTCTAAGTAAAAACGGATTGTTGACAACACTTTCCGCAGTAGTTGATCGTCATGTGGATTACGTTTTGGAAGGCAGCGTTTTTTCCGGTGGTGCTGTTATACAATGGTTGAGAGATGAAATGGGTTTGATAAAAAATGTAGCCGAAAGCGAATTTTTCGCTTGTCAGGTACCCGACAACGGCGGTGTGACGGTAGTTCCTGCATTTACAGGATTAGGCGCACCTTACTGGGATATGTATGCAAGAGGTGCCATATTGGGGTTAACACGCGGAACCGGTAAAAATCATATTGTACGTGCAGCTTTGGAATCCATCGCCTTTCAAACACGTGATCTGATGGATGCCATGAGTGCCGATACAGGGATTACCATAGACACATTACGTGTAGACGGTGGAGCAAGCACCAACAATTTTCTTATGCAATTTCAATCGGACATACTTGGTTGCGAGGTGGTACGTTCCACCATCATGGAAACCACTTCCCTCGGTGCGGCCTATCTTGCCGGATTGGCAGTAGGTATATGGGACAATACCGAGCAGATTCGCAGCCAACGAGCAACAGAACACCACTTTACACCCAATATGACGGAAGACACCCGTATGGCACAATTATCTAGGTGGCATCGTGCAGTAGAACGTAGTCGCAGTTGGGTAAAATGACCCTCTCGATTTGTATTAAGGAGTTGCACCAAAGCTGTGGTAGATTCGATTGATTTTATAATAAACAGTAATTTAAAGAGGACTTTTCACGAGGAAGTATTAAAGACTACGAGAATTCTTTGTAGTCTTTTCCGTGTAATGCATATAATTTCTGTAGATAATACTAATTCTCTCAAGATACAGAAAGAAAAATTCTTCAAAAAAGTCCACATATCAAAGACTTTTTTTCGAATTTATCACTGTTTCTAAATATAATTAGTGTAAGATAAGTTAAAAATAATTAAATATTTTTTATCCTACAAATACGCCATCTTTTATAATAGAAATCATTCTAATATCTTTAATTATTAAATTATCTTTACCCTGTAATATGACTTTGGTATTCAGATTATTATTATTCATATCGTAAAGAAATCTACGATACCACCCACTTGGCAATTCAAGCCCTTTATGTTTCCCGAATTTAAAGACACATACAAGTTTTAAAATTCTGGTTTCTCCGGTTGCAATCATATCTTTAAGGACTGTTGTTACTTTATAAAACTCATCCTCAAAACTTTGACTAAAATCGTTATATAAATTTCCTTTATCAGTAAGAAAAGATGTAACAACACCTTCGGCATTTTCGCTTTTGTCAAGAACTTTTTCAGCTTCTTTTATCATTATTTCAAATTCCATTTAATTTTCCTCTTATACCAGTTAAGGCAGCTTATTTCCTGCGGCACGGTAAATCTCATACCATTCTTCACGGGTCAGATAAATATCAGACGCTTTTATGCAATCCTTTAATCTACCTATGTTCATTGTACCCGTTACAGGCTGCATTTTTGCAGGATGGCGTAATATCCATGCAATAGCTATTGTTGTATTATTAACTTTATATTTATCAGCAATCTCGTTTATCTTAGCATTAAGCTCTGGGAATTTATCATTATCAAGGAAAACACCCTCAAAGAAACCGAACTGGAAGGGTGACCAAGGTTGAATTGTTATGTCATTTAAACGGCAGAAATCAAGCACACTTCCGTCACGTCCTACAGCAGCGGTATTCTCCATATTTACATTAATTCCGCTTGAAATCATTGTCACGTTTGTGATACTCAATTGTAGTTGATTTGTAATAATAGGTTGCTTAAGTGATTTCTGCAATAACTGTATCTGCATTGAATTTTGGTTAGAAACACCGAAATTACGTACTTTACCACTACTTTGAATAATATCAAAAGCTTCCGCTACCTCGTCCGGTTCTACCAGAGCATCGGGACGGTGAAGGAGCAATACATCGAGGTAATCGGTTCTCAAACGTTTTAATATGCCGTCAACAGAATCAAGAATATACTTCTTTGAAAAATCGTACAAGCCTTTTCTTATTCCACACTTTGACTGAAGGATAATTTTATCGCGAATATTATCACTCATATCAATTGCATCCGCAAAAATCTCCTCGCAAGCGCCGCCGCCGTAAATATCTGCATGGTCAAAAAAGTTCGCACCCTCATCTAAAGCGGTTTGAACAAAGCGTTTGGCTTCTGTCTTGCTTAACCTGTTGATACGCATACAACCGACTGCAATTACAGGTACCTGTAAACCTGATAACCCGAGCCTTAATGTTTTCATTTTCAATCACCTTTCCCATGTTGTTTTCAATTGATAAAATAAGTATAACAGCCAGAATTTAATATTTCAAGGTAAATATAATAATTAACTACTTTATTTATTTATGAAAATATATTATAATAATACTGGTAAGTCATAAAAATTAGTTTTGGAAGTGATTAATGATGTATACAGAGTGTAAATATTTTAAAGGTCGAAATATACCTATAACGATTAATGACGGCTTTTTATATTTACCCGACTATTTCAATATGATTTTCTTAAAACAGGGCTACCTTGTGTTAAATTTTGATAAAAAAATAATTGTTTGCAACGGACCGTCGTTAATCTGCCTGTCGGGAAAAGAAACCATTATCAACAGTCATATAAGAGGAAGTGTTGTCTCTCTTGCTTTCGCCCCGAAATTTGTTAATCTGCATTTGAACTATAATGTCATCTGCTCCAAATCTTACAAGAAAATTGCAAAAGAACACCTTTTTCCAACCTTTGATATTTTTTTCAAACATACTGATATATATAACGGTGTGCTACCACTCAGTCATATAAGTTTTAAACGCCTTACCGATTTATTCAGCAGAATTGCAATTCAATTGGAAGAGCAGCCGATTTTCAAATGGTCTTGTAAGGCACGTTCTGAATTGTTTTTAATTTTTGATATGGCTGATATTAACCTTTGGCTTTTAGAAAATGAAGGTGTTGATATCGGTGAAATGCTGGAATCAATCCATGCAGAAATTGATACCAACCTTAGCTTGTTAAATATGTTTAAAAAATTCAATACTTCCGCACCGACCGTAAGCCGAAAATTTAAAAATTACTTCGGTAAAACGGCTATGAATTATGTTTTAAATCTAAGGTTAATGCTTTGTTCTTATGTACTTGCATTTACAGATATTAATATAAATGACATCGCTGTAAGCTATGAATTTAACGATTCAACTTATTTTTCCCGCATGTTTAAAAAGCATTTTGGAATTTCACCATATGATTTCCGCACTGTAAAACGTATTGAAAGTGATACCTTTCTAAAATAAAAACACACAAACGGCGAGGCTAATTACCTCGCCGTTTGTGTGTTATGAAGAAAATTAGAGATTGTTTTTTAAATGATTTATTAAACATGTTAAATTGTTTTTGAAATTAACTTGATTACAATATTATGCATTTTTATCTGAGTGTAAATAGCATTTATTTGCAATATGGTACTTTTTTTATTCATTCTGTAAAGATTAAGTGAATTATACTTCAAATACTTCTATTTGTCAATATGATTTTTAAAATTTATTATAAAATATCAAAACCTTCGAAATATAGTATTTTATTAACGTTAAATAATATTGGTTATATGGAAACTTAATTATTAAAAATTAAATTCTAAATATTTTTTATAAAATATAAATAATATTTATTTTATAATATGCACGAATTTTGATTTCTCAATCGTCTTATATTTTATAAGGAGTAAAGCTATGGATTTATTAACTGTTGATACTGAAATTTTCTCAGAAATACTCGCAAAGCATACCGAAATGATTTATCGTATTTCGTTCCAATATTTAAAATCAAAATCCGATGCTGAAGATGTAATCCAAGATGTTTTCGTAAAGCTACTTGAAAAACAACCAATTTTCGAAACCGATAAAAATAGAAAAGCGTGGTTAATAAGAGTTAGCATTAATCAATGCAAGGATCGCTTGCGTTCATTTTGGCGACGTAAAACTGTTCCGCTTACCGAAATAAACGATCTAACGGATGATGATAAGCTGCATTTGTTTGACGAACTTTTTCAACTGTAGCCTAAATACAGGGTTGTACTATATTTGCATTATTATGAAAACTATACAATAAATGAAATAGCAGAATTATTACATACTAATCCAAACACTATCAGCGCACATCTNNTGCAACGTGCAAGACGTAAATTGAAGTTAATTATTGAGGAAGGAGCTGTTATTAATGAAAAAAGATGATTATTTAAATGCTTTGAATAACATTACGCTTTCGGACGATCAGAAAAAAATGATTAAGGTGAAAATAGCAAACCGGGGTCAGCTCGGTTTCAGAAAACAGGGAAAACCTTTTAAAGCTGCAATTACTGCGGTGCTTGTGCTTATAATGCTTGCAGGAATGATATTTATACCTCTTGCTATGCTGAAGATCAATCCACAGGATATATCACAGGATTTAGCATCTTCCACAAATGAAGGCAATAACAATTCGCAGGATAAAAGTACGGAACTCTTCAACAGAAATGTACCCGAATGGTATGAGCCAGGAGAGTTAATAGTTAATACTATTAAAAAGAACCCCTCTTCTGCAGTCAAATATTCCAGACTACCGAAGACAATCAGGCTAAAGATATAATTCTGCCTACCGGTATGAAATTTCAATTCTTCTTAAATGCTACCATGCTAAGGGTAAACGTTACAAGTGGTGAATACGCTGGAAAACAGGATGTTATTTACAATATAGAAACAGGTGAGACAATTTGTTTCTCAGACTTATTTAAGACAGCTATGACCGCGTCGGGACTTAGTTTTAATGTATACAGCTTACGAAACTATAATAGTGAATTAAAAAAAGCAATATTTGATACTCAAATCTATGGCAACAGTGGAGAATTTCAGTTGTTTGATATTGAAAACAACAGCATCCGTGAGATACCCATACCTGACGGACAGGTAATGGGACTTTTAGTTTCCTATGATTTTAAATATTGTTATTATCACGGATCAAGTGCAGATGTAATTGGAGATTATATTTATCAGGTTGATTTAACCACCTTCGAGACAAAACGCATTTCCGAAATAAACAGAGTGCAACATTATATGGGTATGGGTGATAGTCTCAAGAAATTAGCGAACGGTAAAACTGTTTATGTTAAGGTTGCGAATGAAAATGATGAATTTGCATCAGGAGCAGATGCGCGTTGGTTTATTTATAATATAGAAAACCAAACCAGTTACGTTTTAAAAGGTGATATAATTCGATTTACAGACAGCGAAACAATAGTTATTGTTGAATCAACCGATGGAATAAAATACTTTGATGTTGCTTCAGGTAACGAATTTAATATAACCGACATGATGAATGATGGTGACGAATATCGTGTCGATATACAATATAAACAAATAAGCTCACAAAGAAGCTGCCAAATAATTTCCTTAAAACCATATCTTGACGATTCGAAGGAGGATATAGTTGTTTCAGACAACGTAAACGTTTATCATATCGACGGAGATTACTTATATACCTACACTAACGATACAGACTATGTAAATGTTTTTTGCTTGAAAAATTTTGAATCGTTCAATATTAAGCTAAGCGAAAACTTTATAAATACAATCAATAATGATAAAAAAAGCAAAAATTTATATTTCTATTTTACAATAAACGAAAGTAAAACACGATTGCTTTTGTTCTACGAAGCAAGCGAATTGACCAATGACAGCGATTTACCCATATTATTTTATTTGGGCGAAAATTTCTCGCAAGCCGATTGCTTGGAGGATTTTTTAAGCCAAATAAATAAATATGACGATTCCTATCCAAAAAACTGCACTATGTATAAGGGAGACGGCTTTAATAGTCTTATTATATCTGATGGTTGGACGTTTGCAGTAGTTGAAGATTACAGGGATAAAACTTTTACTCTTTACAGTATTGGAATTAATGAAGTAATGTCATATGCAGACCATTATATTTACGGCGAATTGGATATTTGTACATATAACGATACTAAACCTAATTACGAAAGATACCGCAGAAAACTAGATTCAAATGCAACAAACGAAAACACTTTAATGCTGTTTGATTTTATTTCCACTAAATCGGCGTTTATCGATTATGCGGATTTTTATAACGGTGATAAACTTAATAATGATAAAATTTTTAAATATGCTAATTCACCCGATAATATTTTAAAACATATAAAAGTTGGATATGTAACTGATCTAAAAAATCAAAAAGATGATGGGGTTATAATTGGATATGATATTTTAGACAATGATGTTTTTGGCGAATTATTGGATATCGCAAACAACCAGACATTTTTATATTTTTCTCAAAATCAAAAGTTTAAATTGTTTAAAGATCACCCCAGTTTCAGTGAAACCTCATATTATAACATATGTTGTTCTTTTTATATTGAATCGCATGATAAATATACATCTTATTATTACTTCGATGTAGGTATATCGACCGAAGGGAAAAAATACGTTAAACATAACGGAAAATACGCATATATAGACGACGTGACATTCAACAAGCTTTGCGATTTGTGCGACCAGATGTGGCACGATTATACAGATATTTACGGCACTTAATAGAATGTTAGAAGAAAGAAGCTCTTAAATGGGGCTTTTTCTTTTTTACCAAACACATTGAAAGAAATTTATGAGTATGATACAATAACATTACATTAAAAAATTAGAGGTTAGTTATGTTAATCAAAGACATCCTTTTATACGAACAAGTCATTCCACTCAAAACACCCTTTAAGACTGCGTTACGGCAGGTGGATACATCCACTTCTGTTATTTTAGAGATTGTTACTGACAACGGTTTTATAGGCTACGGTGCTGCCGCTCCTACCGCTGCCATAACCGGCGAGACTATTCCCTCGATTATTTGTGTTATAAATGATTATATAAAACCCTTATTGGTAAATAGGGTGCTTGATAAGTCATTATTAAGTGTGGCGGCATCCGCTATAGCACACAATACTTCTGCAAAATCAGCAGTTGATATGGCTTTATATGATTTATTGGCAAAAGAAGCTAACCTTCCGCTTTTTAAATACCTTGGTGGTAAAAAAGAAAAATGCTTGAAAAATGATATTACAATCAGTTTAAACCCGCCGGAGATTATGGCTGCTGATTCTAAAATTGCTATGGAAAACGATATAGAAATATTAAAAATAAAGCTTGGCGGTACTGCCGAAGAGGATATAAAGCGTATTGATATGGTTGCAGCTGTAAGTAACAACCTTATACTGCGTCTTGATGCAAATCAAGCATGGAGCTTTGAAACTGCAGTTAAAATAATTAATCACTGCTTTGAAAAAGGTTATAAAATAGAGTTAATCGAGCAGCCTTTTAAATATTACGAGCTTGAGCTTATGAAAAAGCTGAAGGAAATAAGCAGAATTCTTATTTTAGCTGATGAGAGTGTTTTTGATTCACATGATGCGGAACGAATTATACAGATGAACTATGCCAACTTAATAAACATTAAACTTGCCAAATGTGGTGGAATAACCGAAGCTATTAAAATATGTAATATAGCTGAAAAAGCAAGAATCCGCTGTCTTATGGGATGTATGCTGGAGTCACCCATCGGAATTATTGCGGCATCACATTTTGCTGTTGCATATTCCAACATAACTATGTACGACCTTGATGTAGTTGAACTATTAAAATATAATCCAATTATTTCAACAGTTGTTTTTACTCCAAACAATATTTTTATAAAAGATATAGGTATCGGACTTGGTATTTCCAAAATAGGTAACGCTATGAGGATTATTTAAATGGATATAATTAAAAATATTAATTCAATAATTGATTCAACACCTGATAATATCGGTATTTTAATTACCAATGATAAAGGTGAAATTTTGTTATCTCATAACCAAAATAAGCGTTTTTATAGTGCAAGTGTAATCAAACTTTTTGTAATGGCGTATTTTTTTGATTCGCATTTTCCCTTGGAACAGAATATATCATTCGGAAAAGAAGTTTATATTGATTACAGCGTAATTACAGAGCTTGGGCTTACCGAGCTGACCGTAAAAGAATTGATTTTATTTATGATAGCTTCCAGCGATAATACAGCAACGAACATTCTTGTATCGATTGCAGGCTTGAATTCTATAAATACTTATATAAAAAATTCTCTTTGCTTAAACGAAACAATAATGCAAAGATATATGCTTGATTTTAATGCGCGTGTAAAGGGATTTGATAATTTCACTTCCGCTGCCGATGTTGTTTCTGTTTTAAAGCATTTTTTTAAAAATCCGATTGCGATGAATATACTAGAAAAGCAAAAGGATAGTACAGGATTAATGCGTTATATTTTCGAAAATGTCCGTTTTTATGGCAAATCGGGCGAACTTGACAACGCAAGAAATGACACAGGAATTCTTGTATCCAATAACGGTATTTCTTATGCTGCCGTTTTAACTAATAACATAAATCAAACATCGGCAGAAAATTTGTGCGGTCTTTGTGGATTGTTAGCTGTAAATTCTGAGATTATTATTTAAAAAGAATTATTCCAAAAAAACGAATCTTAATGATAAATATTCTTCATCTTCATTTTCAGTTTCCAAAACATATAACCAATATTTAAGCGTGAACGTTAGCTCTCTGTACATATCAAGCACTTGGTTGCAGGTGTTATATCTTATCATTGAACCAAAGCATACTCCGGTGCTGTCATAATCAGAAAACATTTGAGATGTCAACATTATCTCATCATACTTATATTTTAAAAAATTCTCTGCAAATTCGTTAATCTTTTTACATAATAATCGTTTAATCTTACATCTAAAGCTTCTTTTGTTATTTCTATTTCTTTTTCCCAGTAATATAAATATTTATCAAGTATTTTTGCCAAATCCGCTGCACTTCCGCTTGATTCTTCAAATTCCTTATAAAAAGCTTCATCTATTGGGTTACTCTTCATTGAATTAATAAATTCTTCACCATATGCGATTGTATTCATCGGTATATATGGCATTTTAATTGCTGAATCAAATGTCATGTATTCCATGACTATATCAATGCTTTCTTCGTTAATAATATCAGATTCTTGATTACTATCTTCTTCTGATAATGTTGATATAGCATCAATATATGGTGTAGACATCTCATTATAAACATTTTTATTATTCATTTTACTTACATTTTGTACAGTTTTCGTGCATCCGTATAATGATATCATTAATATAAATAAAAAATAAATAATAATTCTTTTCATTATAAAACTCCAAATTTCTTTTATTCTTTTCATTACTATATAATAGTGTAGAAAAAAATCAAAAAAGTTTCATCTAATAAAAATATTTTTTACAAGCATAAATAGCATCAATTCATAAAAAAAGCGTGTTGCAAGATTTGCAACACGCTTTATAATTTACAATTTTTTACAGCCTTGCTCCTCTGTTTACAGCAAACTCTTTAACAAAAACACTGAAATTGTTGAAAAGCTCGTTGTTAACACTATAAAGAACAGTCCTGCCTCTGCTGCGAGTGTTCAATATATGCGCTTCTGCAAGCATATTAAGGTGATAAAAGACGGCGGTCAACCCTTTTCCAAAAGCGTTGGCAATTTCGGTTGTATTCATCTCGCCTCTGTCCTTAACCATATTAACAATGCTTATGCGAAGAATATCGGCAAGTGCTTTTGAAACAAGAAACATATCGAACGATCGTGAACCAAGTAATTCCTGAAGTTTGTCTATTGTCCCATATCCTATAACCAAACAACGATTTTTACCGTCACTGTAAACAACAGCCATTTTATCATCGATTGCGGATACGGAGCAATAAATTGTTTCTCCCGATTCGGGTACAATTCCCAACACTGTAAGAATATCTTTATCTGCATTATCTGTTTCAATTAAACGTTGTGTATATTCGACTTTATTCTTGGATTTCTGGAAATACTTTTCTACAAGTGTAAACTTGCTTTCCATCTCGTTTAATAAAAGATCTGTGTAATAATTCCTGTTCATACTAAAATGAACAAGCTGCAGTTTTATCTTATCGGGAATAGCAGCTTCCTTAAGAACATAATAAACCTGCTCCGGTGATAGTGTTTTTCCGTTTTTGGATTCAATATTTACGAGGTTTAAATAATAGTTAAAAAGCTCTTCGAACATATCAGTTTGTTTAAGCTTCTTGATAATAGTTCCAAAAAGGTTATCCGAAAGAAAATCGTTTTGGTTGTTTGCAAAAATCATTTGAGTAATAAAATTACCCGTTCCGTCTGTAGAGTAAAAAAACGAGTATAAGTCGTCGTTAATTTGATCTCCATTCAGAACATTCAAATAATTTTGCTCGTATTCCTCGGGATTCTCAATAATTTTATTGAGAGTGCTCTTGTTGAAGTGATAATCAAACAACTTTACAAGATCATAGACTTGCCCGGGAATTTTTACATACTTCATTTATAATCAACCCTTCTTTTTAAATAAAACACCATTATTATAATAACATGCTTTTTTTAGCATGTCAATAATAATTGAACATTTTTCTTTTTAATAATAAATAAATTTATTATTTAGAAATCATTTGAGTGTATTATTTACTAAATTAGTAAAAATTATTCTTATTATTTTATATTTTATTGACAATTTTATAAATTGTAATATAATTATAAATAATCTGTTTTTGATTTTATAAATAATTATTAGATTAGGGAGATTGAAAATATGTTAATCAGAGAAGCCGTTATAAATGACTTTAAGGATATTTATATATTAAATAAAGAAGGTTTAGGGTACGACTACCCCGAAGAGAAGACAAAAGCTAAGCTTCAAATTGTATTAAATATTTCAGTTGATAAAATATTCGTTGCAGAACACGATGGCAAAGTAATCGGATATATTCATCTCAGCGGTTATGAATGTACCTATTCCGATAGCTTGAAAAACATACTCGCTATAGCTGCATTGCCAGAATACTGCGGAAAAGGTATAGGAAAAGCATTACTCACTGCCGGAGAAAATTGGGCTAAGAAAAACGGTTCCTGTGGAATACGATTGGTATCTAGCTCTACCCGTACGGATGCACATAAATTCTATGCCGCCTGCGGATATACTTTCAGAAAAGAACAGAAGAATTTTATAAAAATATTCGGAGGTTAAAAATGCGTTCAGAAAAATAGATGTTTGAATTAATACTAGGAGTTGCAAAAGATGATGATCGAATTCGTGCGGTGTATATGAATGGCTCGCGTACAAACCCAAATGTTTCAAAAGATAAATATCAGGATTATGATATTGTCTATGTGGTAACCGAAACCGAATCTTTTTTGGAAGATAAAGATTGGATAAATGTTTTTGGTGAAATTGCTGTAATGCAAGAACCTGACTTAAATGACTGTGCCTGGGGTGCAGAACATGATTTCAAACGATCTTTTGCATGGCTGATGTTGTTTAAAGACGGAAACAGAATAGATTTAGGAATTCAAATCAAAGATAAAATGCTCAAAGAATATACATCCGACAGTCTAACTGTTCCCCTTCTTGATAAGGATAATATCCTACCGCAGATACCGCCAACGTCAGACATTGATTATTGGGTTAAAAAGCCGACGGAAGTACAATATAAGAGCTATTGCAACAACTTCTGGTGGTGTTTAAACAATGTCGCTAAAGGCATAGCAAGAGATGAATTATCTTATGCAATGTGGATGTATAATGACCCTGTAAGAGAAATGCTTGAAAAAATGCTTGACTGGTATATCGGAATAAACACCGATTTTAAATTATCTGTCGGAAAACACGGTAAATTATATAAAAACCTACTTTCTAATGAATTGTACGAAATGTTCAAAATGACTTATACTGACAGCGATTATAATAATTTCTGGAAAGCTATATATAATGCTTGTGACCTTTTTAGAAAAATTGCTATTTCCGTTGCAGAGCATTTTAAATTTACATATAACACATACGATGATAAAAATATGATCGAATATCTTCTAAAGGTACAAAACGATACGCTTTAAAATATTTTCGCTTTATCGATATTTTATTATCGATAAAGCAGCTTTTTTAATATTTATATGATATAATTATATCGATATGTTTATTATAAATTTCAAATTAACTCGCTGCTGTGATATAATAGGTTCAGGAAAAGAAACAGAGTGAGAAATTTAATAAATGGAGGTTTGACAAATGTCCGGTCAGAATATTTCAAAATCAACATTACAAAGATTGCCGCTCTATCTTAACCATTTAAAATCGTTACCCGAAAATACTTCTGGCAACATCTCCGCAACCGCAATAGCGGAAGCTATTAAGTTAAACGATGTTCAGGTACGCAAAGACTTGGCATCAGTAAGCAAATCGGGCAAGCCAAAGGTAGGTTACAATACCAAAGAGTTAATCAAGGAGTTGGAAGTTTTTCTTGGCTACGAGAACAACAACAATGCTATCATTGTCGGTGCAGGAAAGCTTGGTATGGCTCTGATGGGCTACATCGGCTTTAAGGAATACGGTCTTAACATCCTTATGGCTTTCGACACAGATAAAAATGTTGTAAACGAACAGGAACTTGTGATGCCGATTGAAAAACTGCCCGAGATTTGCAGACGAATGAGAATTAAAATCGGTATCATTACCGTTCCCGCTTCGTTCGCTCAGGAGGTCTGTAATCTGCTGGTTGAAAGCGGAGTACTTGCGATTTGGAACTTTGCACCCGTTCACCTTAATGTACCTGACGGAATACTTGTACAGAATGAGAATATGGCGGCTTCCCTTGCGGTGCTGTCAAATCATTTATCGGAAAAAATGAATAACTAAAGAAACAAAACATAAAAATCTATAAAATAAAACACAGCGGAAAGGTTTTCTTTTGCTGTGTTTTTTCTTGAATTTTTAATCCCTATTTAAAATTTGCAATAATTCTTTTACCAAGCCACCCGATACTTTATTTTACTTTAATTCCACCACCTGATGCGGAGTGAAGCATGAATTTACTTGAATAAATAACAGCAATTAAACCATCATTATCGAACAATAATGCTCTGCTTGTCGTGGAATAGAGTTTGAAAGACCATCCGTACTAATAATGTCTTTATCTGTGATTTATTTAATTAGTTTAATAAATTATTTTCATACCTTTTGTTATCTTTAAATCCAGTATAAATTAATATTAAAAGGCGACACCCTAAAAGGAAGCCGCCTTTGATTGATAATATATTTAATGAAATTTTTACCTATTATACTCTTGCATAAAAGTACGTACCTCAACTGCTGAGGGCAGCGAGGAGATTGCACCTATTTTTGTAACTGTTAACGCTCCGACTGCGTTTGCATACCTCGCGGATGTAATAATGTCGTTTGTACGAAGATATTCGGCGGTAAGAGCAGCAGTGAAAGCGTCACCGGCGGCTGTTGTATCAACCGTATTTACGTCATACGGAGAAATTAAATCACAATATTTTCCGTCATAAATATAACAGCCTCTTCCGCCTAATTTCAGCACGACATATTTAATATCAACTGCATTGCTCAGTGCAATGGAAGCACGAAGGCAATCCTCAAGTGTGTTCGGACGGATGCCTGTAAGAATCTCTGTTTCCGTTTCATTTGGCGAAAAAATCTCAACCTGTTCAAGCTTTGAGAGTGGAAAATCCTTGCGCGCAGGACCAGCATCAACAATTAGCGGAACGCCCTCAGTATTAGCTGTTCTTGCGGTAGCTAGCACCGCAGCTTCACCTATTTCAAACTGTGTAATAACCGCGTCGGGGTAGGAAAAGAAGGAATTTTCTATATCATTCTCATTTATTCGTTTATTTGCACCTGGATATACAACAATACGGTTTGCACCGCTTTTTTCTAAAAGAACAACGGCAAGACCTGTCTGTTCAAGCTTGTCAGCTTTTAAATAACGCAAATCAATACCATGTTCTTTATAAATACTAATAAGCCTGTCACCGTATGCGTCATCGCCTACTCTTGTACAGAAAACAACCTGAGCTCCTAGCTTGGCTGCCGCAACAGCAGTATTTGCACCTTTACCGCCGGGTACGAAAGTATATTCACCTTCGGAAATCATAGTCTCACCAGGAGCAGGAACATACGGAGTGGTCATTAAAAAATCAATATTTGCGCTTCCTACAACTAAAATTCTTTTAACCGACATTCACATCACCTATTTTAATTATCTTCTTATACCGGATAATTTATCCCTTTCACACTAAGGCTAAATTTCATATATATTAACTATTTATCGCGTATAATTATATAATTGCACAAATTTACATTACACTATTTTACTAAATATGTCAACACTTTTCTTTCTTGTACTTTAAGCGAGTAGCTTGCCCTCCGCGTATGTGACGTTCGTTTTTGTTTTGTTCCAGAACAATGCTGACCTCGGCATATAAAGCCGGATCTAATTGCTTCAATCGTTGTGTAACATCCTTATGTACAGTGCTTTTGCTTATTCCGAAATGACGAGCGGTTGATCTGACTGTTGAATTATGTTCGACCATGTATATACCAAGATCGGTTGCTCTTTTATAAGTATCGTAAATGTACATTCTCATTTCCCCCTTATAATCTATATGAGAGAAATGTTTATAAAATTCTAATGCTTTAAAATATTAAACAATAGAATTATCAAAAAATTCATAAATAAGTTGACATGATCTTCCTTTTATATTATACTGAATATCGAAATATTTTAAAGCATATAATGTACTATTTAAAAATTTTATAGAAGGGATGGAGCTTATTATGAATCTTAAGCTCTTGTTAAAAATCATTTTAATTATGTCACTTACATTAGGGCTTTTTGTTGGTTGTAAAACCACAGATGATAGCGACACATCAAGTTCTTCCGATCAGTCCGCAGAAACGTNNTTAACGGTTCGTTTATCCAATACGGACCTTTCCTTAATTACACAGACGAACAGCTTGAAAATCACTTTAATTATCTGCAACAGGTAGGTATAGAATACCTTGTACTTTTCACCTGTGCTTTTCAGAATGCTGATGGTAGCTATAATGAAGTATATTATCCTTCTGAAATTGCAGCAGCAAAGCAAGGAAGCGGATATAATACTTCGCATACCGATATTTTCGAACGTATGCTTGCTCAATGCCAAAGCCATGGTATGAAGGCTTACATATCACCGAATTATTCGGAAGAAGGATGGTATAATAATAATGTAACGATCGGAAATTGGTATAAGGAATTTTCAACAGACTCCGTTGCAATAGCAAAAGAACTGTATTCACTTTATAAAGATAAATACGGCGATACTCTTTATGGCTGGTATTTTGTACCCGAATTTACAAACTATTTTGTAAACTTTACAGATGACCATTATAATAGAGCCGCAGAAATGCTAAATATCTATATCGACGGAATAAATGAGCTTGATCCTTCGATGCCCTTTTTAATGTCACCGTACTTTGTTGAGCAATATTCTGATGCGAAAGATACTGCAAGCAAGTATGACAAAGTATTTGCCAAGATAAATTTCCGTAAGGGTGATATTTTCTGCCCACAGGATTGTGTAGGAAGCGGTTTTCTTAATGCACAAACATTCGTAGAGTATTATAAAGAATTAAAAACAGTAATTGACAAGTATCCAAACCTGGCATTTTGGGGAAACCCCGAAAGCTTTAAGCAAACAAATTGGAGTACAGCACCTATAACCCGCTTTGTTTATCAGCTGGAAACAGCCGCTCCTTATGTCGACGGATTTATATCGTTTGCATATTCGCATTATTATGCTCCCGATGTTTGCGGAACGAGTACCTTCCACGATGATTATGTGAAATATTATAATACAGGTGAGGTTACATATTATTCCGATAAAGAAGAAATTACACCAATTTCTATTGAATCAACCGCAACTTCAACAGGTGTAGGTTTGACAGCAACATTTGAAAATAGCAAATACGGAATTTCTTATGTTGAATTTTATCGTGAGACTGAACTAGTTGCAACAGCTCATACAGAAATGGAAGATTACAGCAAAGAGTCTATTACTTATTCAATTACAGACAAATCTGTTGAAGCCAACAATGAATATAAATATTCTGCTATTGCGTATGACTTTTTACTCCGTCCGTCTGAAAAGCAAGAAATCACTGTTGATGTTAAAATTCCTGAATGTATAAGCATAGGTAAAAAGTATGCATCAGATTATACCGGTAATAACGGTTACCCAGATGATGGCAAACGATTGACAGACGGTATATATGCAACAAGTGATTCATATTCTGACAAGGCAGCATCCGGTTTTGCCGATGTTTCATCCGTATCATTTGTAATTGATCTTGGAGAAAGCACGGAAATTAGTTCTGTATTAGCACGTGGTTTATCAAGCGGCAGCGGCGGTGCAATTATCAGTTCAAATGTTGAGATTTCTTTCTCTGATGACGGTATTACATTTAACGGTGCTATTAGTGTTGATGCAACAACCTACGAAATTGAAAATGGTTACTCGAATGTACTTATTCCGGTAACAGGAATTACCGCCAGATATGTAAAAGTATCATATATTTCACTTCGCAACTGGTTGTTCATTGATGAAATAGCAGTATACAAATAATTAAATATTATTATACTTATCTCGATTAAAAACANNTATGGGTTTTTTCGCAGGATTTTAACGTTATGTTTTACGAGAGATTAGTATTAAATATGAGGTATTGGAAATTTTCGAATCCAATACCTCGTTTGACTTAAATTAAATACTTTTTCTTAATAGCATCTTCGCTGTTAACATACCCAGTAAAACTCCGATAAAGCTTAATGTTATATTTAGCAGAATATTCCCTGATGCAGAAATAAATTTACTTTGTGAAAATAGTTTTATGGTTTCCAAGCTGAAGGTTGAAAAAGTGCTTAATCCCCCCATCATGCCAGTAATTACAAAAAGTTTTGTTTTCGGTGTAACCAATAATGTATCTTTTTCGAGTCCAATTATAAAGCCGACAAAGAAGCCTGCAATTATATTAGAAATCAATGTTGCAATCGGAAACTGTAAATTCAAAGGTAACATTATTTTTGTCATACCAAAACGAAGACAACAACCGATAAAGCCGCCTAGCCCAACAATTAAAAATTCCAGCATATATTCTTTTCACTCCTAAATAATAATAAATGAGCTGATGTTTCTGTGCAAAACCACAGAAGTCATCAGCTTAACTTGATTAACGTAAGTATAACTTCATACTCTTTTTGACATTTTATCCGAGAAATGCGTAGTTGTCAACTATAAATTGTTTATAAACTTCTATTGAATTACTTATATTTATGTGCTAATATTATATTATACTTGAACTTAGTGACGAAAGGTTGGTTATAAAATATGAACGTACTTGTTACAGGTGGAACCGGATATATCGGCTCACATACCTGCGTGGAGCTTATTAAAAAAGGTTATGATATAGTTATTGCTGACAATCTTTCCAACTCCAAATCGGAAGTTGTCGATAAAATTGAAAAATTGTCAGGTAAAAGACCTGCGTTTTATAAGGTTGATATCCTGGATAAAGAAGGAATTGAAAGTATCTTTTCTGCACACAGTATTGATGCGGTCATCCATTTCGCCGGTAAAAAAGCAGTTGGCGAATCGGTCGAAAAACCTCTTATGTATTATCATAACAATATAACCGGAACAATAAATATACTTGAAGCAATGATAAAATTCGGCTGCAAGCGTTTTGTCTTCTCGTCCTCGGCAACCGTTTACGGTGCACCGAAAAGTGTTCCGATAAAAGAAGATTTCCCACTTTCTACAACCAATCCTTATGGAACAACCAAGCTTTATATCGAGGGTATGCTAAAAGACCTATCGGTTGCTAACAAGGAGCTTTCTATAACCATTTTGCGTTATTTCAACCCGATCGGAGCACATGACAGCGGACTTATAGGCGATAACCCAAATGGAATTCCAAACAACCTTATGCCTTATGTTACAAGAGTGGCAAAGGGNNCACTTCCGCAGCTAGGAATTTTCGGAAACGATTATCCTACTCATGATGGAACAGGTGTGAGAGATTATATTCACGTTATCGACCTTGCGCTTGGTCATGTTAAGGCACTTGAACATATGGATGAAGTCGGTGTAAAATTTTACAACCTCGGAACCGGCAACGGTTACAGCGTACTTGATATAGTAAAAGCCTTTGAAAAGGTAAATAATATTAAAATACCATATAAGATAACAGAAAGACGTGCAGGCGATATTGCAGAATGTTATGCAGATGCTTCCAAGGCAAAAGATGAGCTAGGCTGGGTAGCCGAATACGGACTTGAGGATATGTGCAGAAGCGCTTGGAATTTTGAATCAAAAATAAATTGAGCAAGCTCAATTTATTAGTAAAGGAAATATAAAATGATTAACGGTTTTTTATCCCGTTTTATGCAGGGAAGATACGGAACTGACAAACTGAATATTTTTCTCTCTGTAATACTGGTTATTCTTTGGATAATTGATATATTTGTAACCAACACTATTCTTTATGGAATCCAGCTTATAGTATTTGCATTGTTTTTATTAAGATTCCTATCCAGAAATACTTATAAACGACGTAAGGAAAACGAAAAGTTCGTAAATATTGCTGCCCCAATAACCAAGCTATTCAAGAATAAAATGAGACAGCTGAAGGATAAGGACAACAAGTATTTTAAATGCCCGAAGTGCTCTGCAAATCTGCGTGTTCCGAAAAACAGAGGAAGCATTACCGTAACCTGCCCTGTATGCAAGCATAAGTTTGATAAGAAGACATGATATAAAAAACAGCCGTCAGCTGTTTTTTACTTTTTTTACTAAAAATCAATTCTTTACTGCAAATATATGTCATTGAAAAATTCGTTATAATCAGCGTTAAATATAATATGCAGAGCAACCAGCTCGCTAACACGGATATTATAAGCACCGATCTCTATCTGAGAGTATATACTTCGGGTCGTATTGCAGCCCATAATTTGCATTTTTGCTATAACCTGCTCTTGAGTTAATCCCGAACGCTTTCGAAGCCTTTGAATATTAGGACCAATAGATAAATCCTGCCTGATTTTTGACATAATAACTCTCCCTACTTTTTTGCTATTTATACATTGCGTTTTATCTTGATTTTATCAGAAAAATGATGTATAATTGCAATGTATTTATTGCAAATAAACAAGTGAGGTATAATATGAGTAAAAATCGGAGTACAAAGAAAAATTGACAATATGGGGAGAATCGTAATCCCAAAGGAATATCGGAAAATCCTAAATATTGAAAAATATGAACAATTAGAAATGCTGCAGATAAGCAATGGTATTTTAATAAGAAAAGCAAATAAATCCTGTGCAATATGTGGAGAAACAGAAAATTTAATAATTTGCAGAAAAAATCATATTTGTTTATCCTGTATAAAAATTATTAAAACTCTTTAATGCTTATACAGAAAAGCACCGTGATGTTTATTCATCACAGTGCTAATGTATCGCTCTTAATATAAAGTCTAAGGTATATTTTGAGTACAAGCATTATTTTTTAATTATCTGCTATAAACAACGAACAACCATACGCACGGTATTCTTCTATCTTCTTTCTGATTAATTCTTCGTCAACACAAAAATGAAGTGCCAGACATGGAACGCACATGAATTCAGTTGCACCGCGGTTAATCAGCTTTTTTGTTGCACCGATGTCGTCATTTTTGAGAATCATTCCGCATTTAATACAGGTGCAGTTTGCCGAATTATTTTGCATCAACAAGCTTTCCTCTTAAGACTAAGCAGGTGTGCGGTTCCATAACAGGTGTACGGTAAATATCTTTGAATACTCCCAAGTCTTCACCCGTCCAGAGGTTTGTAAGCTGTAACGCCTTTCCTGTAGAACGGTTAAGCCCTATATTATCAAAAGGAAGGAAAGGACATTGGTTGCTGTCTGTAAGGTTGAAGAAACCGATTGCTACATCTCCACCCTCAAGCGGTTTTACCCATGTCATTACATTTGGATTGTTATCTGCAAGATAAGGCTGTCTTGCCGCAGAGTCCTGGTTAATTGCTATTATATCTTTATTCATAAGGATATCTTTTGTGGAATCGCTCATGTTACGGACATCGCAGCCAATCATAAGCGGTGAATTCAAGAACGCCCAGAGCGAGAAATGAGTTCTGTATTCCTCAACGGAACAGCCGTCAATAGCGACATTACCCTTACCATGCATACCGACAATAAGCATATCCATATCATTGAAGCAGCCCTGTCCGTTGTAAGGCTGGAGACTAATCTGCTTTTGAGCAAGATCTACAATCGATTTCCAGGAATCAACAATATCACCTGTGGAACGCCACATATGTGCGCCTGTTTCCTTAATCCATTTGTGTGACTCGTCAACACCCCAGCTACAAGCAGAAAAAAGTATATCTCTTCCGCAGTTAGCAAGTGCAAAGCCCATTCTCTTGTAAAGCAGGTGTCCCTGCTGCCAGTACGGCTTGAAGCAGTAGTCATATTTTAAGAAATCAACACCCCACTCTGCAAAGGTAGCGGCATCAATAAACTCATATTCGAAAGAACCTGGATAAACCGCACAGGTATAATTTCCTGCACATGAGTACATACCGAACTTCAATCCCTTTGAATGAACATAATCCGCAACAGCCTTCATTCCGTTCGGGAATTTTTCCTTGCATGGGACTATTCTGCCATTTTCGTCACGTTGTCTCTCAGACCAACAATCATCAATAACAAGATAATCGTAACCTGCATCGAGAAGCCCTGTCTCTACCATGGCATCTGCAGTCTCTTTAATAAGTTCTTCGTTAATATTGGTTCCGTAAGTATTCCAGGAATTCCAGCCCATTGGGGGTGTAAGTTTTATCATAATTATGACCATTCCTTTCCGTGGCTTTTACACCACAAGAGGAAATTGTGCCGATTTGGTAGAAGCCGAATTTACTTTCAATTAAAGGCAATGACACAAAACCGTAGTTTGAAAGATTTCTCTTTCGAACTTATTCCTCTGTTTTTTATTTACGCGGACATTCTATCACAGCCTTTAAATTTATGCAATACTATTTTAACATTATTATTGACACCAGGGAATTTTTAATGTATTGTGAAAAAGAAATAATAAAATAAAAGGAGAAATTATATGACACAAAATTGGATGGTTGATATAGATGGTACGGTGCATTCAATAACATACTCAGCAGGTGTTTTTTCAAAGCCAAAAGTAACTGTAAATGGTAATATAATACCTTTTAAAAGTCCAGTATTCAGAGATTTTACGGGTATGGATATTCCTATTCTAATAAATAACAAAGAAATGAGACTTGTTGTAATAGGCAATAAGGCAGATTTAGCAATGGATGGTAAATTTATTAATAGCGGTAAACCATATGTACCGCTTGCAAAAATGCCAGCATGGACCTGGTTATTTGTTATAGCTTGTTGTGCTATTTTTGTTGTTGCAGTTGGTGGTGCAATACCAGCAGTTATATCAGTATTAGGTTCTATTTATTGTGTTAGAGTTTCAATTAATAACAATTTAAATACACAAATGAAGATGTTGATTTGCCTAGGAATAACAATTGCCGCATGGTTAGTTTATTATATATTTATAAATGTTGTAATTTCTTTACTTAATTAAATATAAAATCTATTTAATAAAAACAATTGATTTTTTTGAGGATTTGATTTATAATATTATTATAAAAATCTATTATTGAGGACGTATCATGAAAAGGTTATTAGTAATTGTTTTTACTATTATTTTTTTTCTATGCTTATGTTGTTCATGTGAAAATCCAAAAAATACTTCCGATACATCTGACGATGAAAAGTCCATAACATGGCAATTTTATAATAGTTTTAATCCGTATAATATGTACATAACCTTTGAGACAACAGCATCCGACGGTTCAATGGCAAGATTTGCTCAAGCAATAAAAAATAAGAACATAACAACTATAATAGATTACCTTGACAATCAGACAACAAACGACATATATAGGTTGTATATTGATGGTACAAACTATTCGCTTGATACATTAAATAAACAATATTCCACTTCCGATGAAAAAGGGACGGAAAACTTGTTTATTGGTTTTAATAACTCTGTTTATGAAAGAGCAGATATAGTTTCGGACAAGGAACTTGACGGAACGATATATATCTGCGAAGTTTTCGGCACAGATACTGATGCAACACGATTTTATTATGAAAAAGATACTCATAAAATTCATTTAATTGAATTTGTTAAAAACAGAAAGATTATTCAAAGTATAAATAATATTGTCTTAACGAATATAATTCCTGACTATATTATTTTGGAAGTTCCTGAGGATTATACAAAGACATCAATAACTTTAAACAATGAAATAGAGTGGCCCGACGGTTGGAACGAGTAATCAAAAATGTTTTTAAAACAAAACAAATATCACAAAAATACAAAAAAACGTATAGATTAGCTTATTATGAAAATAATAAACCACAAAGAGACCATGTGCTAATTTTGGTCGGCTTTTTAAAACGAAATTTCGTATTTACGAAAGGAGAACATTTAAATGTTTAATTTAAAAAGGAAGCTCTGTCTTCTTTTGGCTTTATTATTCTGCTTTGCATTCTTTGCTTCCTGTACTGATGATGACAATGATGGTGATACCTCGGGCAGCGCTGAGTCTAATGGTTTTATATCGGACGATGATGACGACGATGACGATCTGAGTGATATTATTACAGATGACCAAGAGGAGAGCGATATTGTGAGCGATTACAGTATTGATGTTACAGATGAGAGCCCTGATGTTTCAATTGGAGAGGATTTAAGCGAAATAAACGCTTTTCCGATGACCTTTACCAAAGTATCCGATGCACTTTATAGAATGGAATGTGTTGCCCCCGACGGCAACACATTATTCCTTACCTTTGATAAAAAGGATTGGGGTACATATAATATTGGTACATGGACAGTTAAGGATGATAAAGGCAAGTCGGTAAACCTTGCAGGAGGAGGAACCGACTGGGAATATGTTTTCAGAGCAGGTGAAACAGCTACGACATGTGATTTTTCCGGCGGAAACCACGGAAAAGAACTTTTGGTTGATATTGATTTTTACGACGGAGAAACAAATAAAAAACTTAATTTGAAAGATAACACACCTGTTAAGCTTAACAATATAAAAATCGTTGAAAAAACAAAGCTGCATTGGGGTGATGTGAATAAGACATACTGCGATGTCGTTCGTACATATCATGTAGTTGGAAGTCAAATCACTCTTGATGTTTCGTTCAAATATACAAAGGATTGCTATAAACAGCTATCCTATACCTGTATGTTCCCAGTTGACAAAAAATACGGGCTTTACTGTGCATTTGTTGATTCGGATAATAATGTTATTGACGTTATTGAAACAACTAAAGTCGGAAAAGCGGATTATACCGGACCGTTTCTTGGTCAGCTTGCTGCCGACCGCTGCGTTATTTGGGGATATGTAAATCCGAACTATAAGTTTGATATCAACGTAACAACAGTTACCGATTCCTGTGATGACTTTAAAAATTCTTATAAAACCTTTTATTGGGATATGAACATCACAAGCAATAAACTATATTTTTCAAAATACGATTCGCAAACAGCAACCTTAGTAAAAGCAGGCAGCGAATTTAATACTCATTCAGCATGGACTTTTTATGTAGATTAAAATTTTAATAAAAAATCTAGGAGGAAATTAATTTTATGAAAAAAAAGCTATCCTTATTTCTTGTTCTTATTATGCTTTTATCATTAATCAGCACAATGGGAACTCAAGCTCAGACGACAACCGGTTATGTCAACATAGCTCAAGGTGCTACATATACCGCATCAACCCCTTATACGCTAAGAACAAATCCTAACGATTACCAGTTGATTGATGGGAAGGAACTAACCGACGGTGTGAAAGGAAGCAGTGCATTTGGAACAGAATGGCATGGTTTTTATAATACCACTGACGGCTCAAGTGTAAGTCCTTATTTTGTTACTATCGACCTCGGTTCACAGAAAACCGACATCAAAAAGCTTTCTATTGAATTCCAGCATAATTCTTCTTCGGGTATCAATAAACCTATATCGTGTAGATATTACTCATCAACTAACGGAACAGACTTTACAGAATTAGGTTTAGCTACACCAATTGAAAACGGATCGTATTACGACTTTTCGCTTATATTAAACACGGCAATAAGCGGAAGATACTTCAAAGCAATAATAGTTAAAGATACGAATATGTTCACTTTCGCTTCCGAATTTGAGATTTGTACTGAGGGCGAAGTTGAAGTTCCTGTTAACGAAGCTGATTTAATTGATGTGCGTTTCAATTCCGGATGCGTATTGACTGAGGATAATTTGTTTGGTGTTCCTCTTGAGACCAACTACTCTGACTTCTTGCTTCTTCTCAGAAGTGAAGCAGGAATCACTGTTAAAGACAAAAACGGTAATATAAAAACAAGCGGATTTATTGTTACCGGTGATGTTTTAGAAAAGACTGTGGGAGCAGAAGTTACCGATACTAAGACAATCGTAGTCGAAGGTGACGTAAACGGTGATGGAAAAATTACAGGGACCGATTATCTTCTTATAAAACGCACATACCTTGGTACATATACACTTGCCGGTGAATATAAAAGAGCTGCTTGTGTTACAAATGAAGTGAGTATCACACCTCAGGATTATCTTAAAATAAAACGTAATTTCTTAGGTTCGTACAACATTCATACCAAATACGAGAGAGTCATAGAGGAATATGATATGACCTTCCAGGCCGCTTCATCAACCGCATATAAAATGAGCTGCACCTACGCAGGTAAGCCGCTTTATCTTACATTTGATAAAAAAACCTGGGGAACTTGGAATATCGGTACTTTTTCATATAACGGAAAAGCACTCGCAGGTGGCGGAACCGACTGGGAATATGTGTACAGATCAGGTCCGACCGCAGCAACTTCAAGTGATTTTACTGGTGGAAACCATGGTAATGAACAGCTTGTTGAGATTAAATTCTATGACGGTTCAACAGGTGAAGAGCTTAAATTAAATGTGGGACAATCTAAAGACATTAAAAATTTATTGATTGTTGAAAAGACAAAAATACTTTTCCATAACACAACAACCGCTTTCTGTGATGTTGTTCGTACATATATTGTTGTTGGAAACAAAATTACTCTTGAAGTTACATACGACTACATAAAAGATACTTATCATGGGCTTTCTTACACTTGTATGTTCCCTGTTGCAAAAACTCATGGTTTATACATAACATTCAATAACATTGACGGAACAACTAAAACTGTTGAAACCTTAAAGGTCGGTGCCGCTGATTACTCCGGACCGCAACATGGAAAAACAAACGCTATGAACTGCAAGATATGGGGTTATGTTGATCCGACTTGGACATTTGATGTTGAGGTATATTCACAGAAAGATTCCTGTGATAACTTTAAGAATGCCAATAAGACCTTCTACTGGGATATGAACACAACACACAATAAATTGTACTTCTCAAAATATAGCAATGCTGATCTGGTAAAAGCCGGCTCAAGATTTGATACAAAGAGCTCCTGGACATTTTACATTGACGAGAGCAATGTTGGCTAAAATACTTAATTGAATGTAAAAGCGCCTTTCCTGTTGATATATCAGCAGGAAAGGCGAAGCTATATAACAGATAAGGAAAATAGCGTGAAAGATATTATATTTAGAGGTGCATCATCACGTAATGCCATTAATTTTAAATTGCAATTTGTGCCCTGCAGGGCGTGGAGGTTAGCATGAATCAAAATAAACTTAAAATAATTAAAATTTCAGTTATTTCAATTGCTGTTATAACAGTTATAATTAATACAATATCATATTTTTTTCTTCCCGACACAATAGTTACTCAATTATTTTCTTCAGGTAAGAGAACTTCTACGCTGACCTATTTATTAATAATACCAGTTATGGTTGCTGTATCTTCGGTAATGACTGTATTTTCTGATAAAAAAACAAAGTGGTTTTTTATTTCTGTTGTTCTTTCTGTTATGAATGTAATATTTATAATCATCAACCTACTTAATTTGGTTTAAAAGGTGGCTTCTAAAAAATGAAAGACCGTACAAAAAAAACTTTAAAATGGACTTTAATTTCTATATGCTCACTATTAATTCTGATTGTATTAACTATATTGATTCTTCTAGTTCTTGCATACAATAAAATCTACGAACAAATTCCTTATGTGGAACGCGAAAGTTCTTATGTAATGGAAAGTAAGCCTGAGGGTATTGAATATGTCAGTGATGAATCATATACCGAAGATGAAACCAGTATAAACGAGACCATCTCAGAAGCCGAAAAAACTCCTATTTACATAAAAGAACCTATAGACAAGAACATTATTAATGTTTTACTTGTCGGCCGTGATGTAACCCAATCTTCTGGCAGTAGCGGACGAAGCGACAGCATGATGTTATTATCATATAATAAAACTACAGGTGAGGTAACAATTAATTCTTTTTTGCGTGATTGTTATGTTCCAATAGAGGGACACAGCTGGAACAGGCTTAATGCGACCTATTCGATTGGCGGTGTAGGTATGACAATCAACACGATAAATGAAATTTTCGATCTGGATATACAGCATTATATAAGCATCGACTTCAACGGATTTATAGGTCTTATTGATAAAATAGATGGAGTTACAATAAGCATAACCGGTGTTGAAGCTGAGTATATGAATGAGCATTATTCTTGTGGTTTTACTGCCGGCGAGGTCACTCTTGACGGAGATACTGCGCTTAAATTTGCCCGAATAAGAAAAATAGCTGTTTCGGGCGGTGACTTTAACCGTACCGAACGACAACGCAGAATACTTGTTTCTGCTATTAATAAAATGCTTAATTTAAACGATATCGGTAAGACAATCTCGCTAATAAATAACGGTCTGGAATATGTTAAAACAAATTTAAGCTCCGGAAATATTATTTCGTTAACGAGTGACTTTGTGTCAAAGAAAAACTCCGATATAAAAACAGGAGCTATACCCGCTGAGGGAACTTGGTCATATGCTATGATTAATAGAATGTCTATTATTGATTTAAACTTTGATGAAAATAAAAATATTTTACACAAAAGGATATACGGAGATAATTAAATGTTTCTGTTAAAAATATAAAATATCAGTATTTACTTCAGGTGTGCTTTCTATATGAAAACGCACCTGATATTTTTCTTAAGCATATAATTAAAAGAGGAGATACGGCCCGGAATTTATTTTACCTATGGAAAGGAAGGGTGCATATCGCATGAGTGTTATTCTTGTTCTCTCCTCTGTAACTTATGCCCTAAAAGCACAGGATCTGCTAAAAAATGAAGGTATTTACTCAACAATAACGCGTTCACCTGCCGTAAAAGCTATCAAGGGTTGCGGCTATGGCATAAAAATACCTTACAATCAAGAGATATGGGCAAAGCAAATATTGCTTGAAAACGGAATTTCAATTCTTGGATGCGTTATTGAATAATTTTTATACAATTGAAAGGGAAACCATAATGATATATTTCGACAACGCAGCTACCGGTTATCCGAAAAGTGAGCGAGCTTTTGAAGCAATGAAAACAGCATATTTTGAAAGCGGGAACGCCGGCAGAAGCGGGCATGATCTTGCCAATGAGGGAGCGCGAATTCTTTTTAATTGTCGAAAATCGACAGGTGAACTTTTTGGTTGTGAGCCAGAGCAGGTTGTGCTTACAAAAAACGCTACAGAAGCGTTAAATTTAGCGATCAAAGGGGCATTTACCGAAGAAAATAATATAAATAAAAAAGGCGAGGTATTAATTTCCTCGCTTGAACATAATTCTGTTTTACGACCGGTGTATGCTTTATGTCAAAATAAAGGCATTACAAAAAAACAATTTAAAGTTGATATATATAATGATGATAAAACGGTAGAAAATTTTGAAAAAGCTATTAGTAAAAAGACTTCTATGGTCGTTTGTATACACGCTTCAAATGTATGTGGACGAATTTTACCGATAAAAAGACTGGTTGAAAAAGCGAAAAAGCATAATATAATATTTATTTTGGATGCATCCCAGACAGCAGGACATTTTCCCGTAACGTTTGAAGAGTTGGGAGCAGACATCATATGTCTTCCCGGGCATAAGGGCTTGTATGGCCCTATGGGAACAGGACTTTTGCTTATAAATCAAAAAAGCCACTTATATTTTAAAACAATTATGGAGGGCGGCAGTGGCACACGCTCGCTTGAGAAAGAAATGCCGCTGTTTCTACCCGAACGGCTAGAATACGGAACACAAAACAACTGTGGCTTTGCCGGACTTGCGGCAGCTTGTGAGGAGCTTGTCTACCCTGTCGAACTTCATAAAGTGTTCGAATATTTGGTTGAAAAAATGCGGATTAGAGATGATATAATTCTATACGGAGAACCAAAAGGTAATTATGATAAATATGTACCTGTTTTGCTCTTCAATAAAAAAGATGCTTATTGCGAGGATGTCGCTTCTATGTTAAATGAAAAAGGTATTGCGGTAAGAGCAGGCTATCACTGTTCTCCACTTGCACATATAGCGCTTGGTACAATAAAAAAAGGTGGCGTACGTATCAGCTTTGGCAGATCGAATACCATAGAGGAAGTTGATTATTTATTAAACGTGTTATGAATCCTGCTTTATTATAAAATATAATTTAAAATATTTGTCATCCTTAACTCAACAAAGATTCGTATTAAGTTTCTTTGTTGTTGCTCAGGATGATATTTTATATAAACCGAAATTTCATACAATTAAAATCATACTTGAACAAATAAATACTTTATGATATTGTTTTAATAATAAACCCTAGTTTCATGCATAAATACTTTAGTCATTTCTACAAATTGGTGAAATAAAAAATAATTTTTTTGCTATATGTCCGAAACAAGCGGTTTCAAACGCTATATAGGCAAAGGCAAAAAAGGAGGTGGAAACCGAGTGCAAGATAACAAGATTAATAAAGTCTGTGATAAAGCTATCATCGAATTTTTGGAGGGCGATAAAAATGGCCTTTCCGTAATTTATGACTGCATGGCAAGAATGATTTTTTCGGTAGCATATGCGATTGTAGGTAACTATCAGGACGCGGAAGATGTGTTGCAGGACACAATGATCGAGATAACAAAATACGCTCATACTTATCGAAAAGGAAGTAATGCAAAAGCGTGGATATTAACAATGACTCGTCATTTGTCAATAGATTTAATCCGTAAAAGAAAGCCCACATTCTCACTTGATGAAGTCGAAACTTTAGAACAAAGTACCGTTGTTTGTACAGAGTTTTCACAGCTTGAAGTGCTTGAAATGCTGAATGCTCTTGATGAAGACGAAAATCAGATCGTAATTTTCCGCTTGTATGCTGAAATGTCCTATATTGAAATATCACAAATAATGGGTATCAGCATAGCTTCAGCGCAGAAAAAATATCAACGATCCATCAAGAAGCTAAAAAACAATATCATATGATTTTGGAGGTATCGGAAATGAAAACAAATAAAATCAAAACAACATTAAAACAACTCGACAATCTTCCGCTTCCGGATAAGAACAAAATATTGGCTTCCTGTTCGGAATCGCCGGCAGTAACAGAAAATAATTATTATATGCCTACGTGTAGAAAGTCGAAATTAAAGCCCATATTGGCCGCGTGTCTTGCGCTTTTACTGATGCTTGGCGGTTTCTCCGGATATTTCATAGCAGTTGAAGCAAAGGAGTACAATGAAGCTGTTACTTTTTTCAATGAATATGGCCTTTCTATCGATGGATTATCACGAAGTGAAATTAAAAATATTTACCAAGATATAACGACGGGAAAATTCGCATATGGTAAAACAGCCGAAGTAATTGAGAAAAATGTGGGTGGGTACGAGATTTTTCAAAATGCACCTACGCCTGAAGACCTTGAAAATCTTTGGAATTATAAAATGGGTTATAGTAACGATTTGCACTATATCATAAATTCTTCAAATAATAAAGACGAGTCATATAAATATGAATATGTTTACAGTGCCGATACATCTCTCGGATTTGACACACTTGATAAAACTGTAATCATTAAATTGGTTGAAGGAAAAGAGGTGTGGACTGCAGAATTCAAGAATTTTATTGTTGAAGATTATCTTATATCAGAAAATTCTGTTGTTCTATATGGAGTCACATCGACATGGTCATCCACACAAACCACACATGGACGCATTGCTATGTTAAGCGCAGACGGTAAAATATTATGGGATAAAACAACATCAAACGATTTTGACAATGAATATATTGCATCAATACTATATGAAGATAACGGAATAGCTGTGTTCAGCCGCGGCGATTTAAAATATTTATGCTTGTCAAAATATGATATGAATGGAAATGTCATTAGTTTTATTAAAAATGAAGTAGGAAATTTTGGAATAAGGAATGTTGCAAAGCTTGGCGATGGTTATATTGCTCAGCTTGGTAATCAAACGACCGGAGAATCTCTTGTTAAAATCAACGCTGATGGTTCTTTATCCGATTCATTCACTTATACTTCCGATGAAGAAGAATATTTTATAACCGATATTATTGAATTCGGCGGAAATGTATATTTAAGCTCATATTCGGTACCGAAACTTGATGACGGTGAAAGCACCGCCGGTGGACGGTACGACATTGCAGCTATTCTCAATTATATATTTGATAACGAATACTTTGAAATCTCAAATGAGGAACTGACAAAGCTCGTAAGAGATAACTTCACAGCGGTGCTGTTGGTTTGCAATCCCGAATCAGGTTTACCGCAGGAATTCTATTCTGTGAAAGGTTCACTAGGCGGAAAGCTTGCAATGAATGATACCGGAATGCTTTTATGGAATGTTGAAAGCATTACCGATACATTCTTCTCACCAATGACTTCATCTTTTACAATCGGCGGAGCTAGTTATGTGTATCGCTATACTTTTGACGTAACAGGCAAAATAATCAGTCAAGAAAAGACCGGTGAGGTTTTAAATTTCATAAGGTAGTTATTTCTTCTTATTATGAAGTATAAAAAAAGAAAGAGTTGCGAAGATATGCAACTCTTTTTGCTTTATTTTAAATTTACGAATTCAAAAATTATTATTTTCGAATATTTTACGAATTCTGCCCCGCGACATAACCAGTGGAAAAAGCTATTTGCAGGTTATAACCACCGGTGTAAGCGTCTACATCAATAATTTCGCCAGCAAAAAATAATCCCTTAACCAATTTCGATTCCATTGTGGACGGATTAATTTCTTTTACACTCACTCCACCGCTTGTTATAATAGCTTCGCTAACCGGTCGTGTTCCTTTAATGGTTAATGGTATGCCTTTTAGCAGTTGAAGAAAACTTTTTCTTTCTGTTCTGGTAATCTCATTAACCTTTTTTAGTCCGTCAATACCTGATAGCTTTATAATTGGTTCGATCATTTTCTGCGGAAGCAGAGCGGACAAGCTGTTTATAAAGTTTTTGTTTTTATTTTCCTCAAAATCTCTAACTAATCGCCTGTCAAGTGTTTCCTCGTCAAGTCCGGGTTTCATATCTATAAACATTCTACATGGAAATTCTGATTTTATATGTGCCGAAGCCGAAAGGATAATCGGTCCTGTAACACCAAAATGCGTAAACAGCATTTCTCCTGTTTCAGAATATAGTTCTTTATTGTTTTTATCATAAAAAGATACTTTAACATTTTTAAGTGACAAGCCCATACATTCGACACAAAAACTTTCTTTTACTAAAAGCGGAACAAGAGAGGGTTTTATATCGGTTATTGTATGCCCAAGCTCTTTAGCTATTCTGTATCCGTCGCCTGTTGAGCCTGTTAGCGGATAAGTTGCACCGCCTGTTGCAAGGATCGCCGATTCGCAATCAATCAAACAATCTTCATTTTCATGGCGGAAAAGAACGCTCTTGACTTTTCCATCGACAGTTACTATCTTTTTAACTTCACCTTGTAAAATTCGCACTCCTGCTGTTCTGCAACCGTGCTCAAGGCAATCTGTAACATCCCTTGCCTTGTCACTGACAGGGAAAACACGCCTTCCCTGCTCTGTTTTGACAGGTACTCCCCTATTCTCAAAGAATGATATTGTATCGGTAGGTGAAAAAGTAGTAAGTGCTTTATATAAAAAGCGTGGGTTGACTGTAACATTCTCCATAAATGCGGTAATATCACAGTTGTTTGTAATATTACATCTGCCCTTGCCTGTTATATTAAGCTTTTTACCGCAAAACTTGTTTTTTTCTATTATGACAACTTTTCTTCCGCTTTCGGCTGCGATTAGTGCCGCCATCAAACCAGCCGCTCCACCGCCAATTATGCAAACCTCGCAATTATTTATCCTTGTCATAAATATTATATTCCTCCCAAATATCCTCAAGCTTCGCAAAGCTCTGAGATATTTCGGCACGCCTTCTTTGACCGACAGCGGCAATTAATGCGTTTATCATTGCAAGCGGCGCAACTAATGAATCTACAAAAGATGCGGTATCGTTACCAGCGTATAAAACCTTGTCCGCTAAATCGACGAGCGGCGACTGCTTGCTATCGGTTAAGGCTATAACCGAAGCACCTTGATTTTTTGCAAAGTGCATAGCATCCACGGTTCGCTTTGAATACCTAGGGAAAGATATTCCGAAAACAACATCACCCTGTTTTATACGTAACAGCTCTTCAAAAATCTCGCTACCGCTTGCGTTGTGTACAAGTTTTACGTTTTCGAGTATAAGCGATAAATAGAAATTAAAAAAGGATGCAAGTGAGGTCGAAGAACGATTGCCCACAATATAAACTTTACTTGCAGATAGCAGAAGATCAACAATACCGCCGAATTCGTTAATATCTATTGCTGCATAGGTCTTTTTTAAATTCTCGATATCCGCTAGAAAGCTTGCAGCAAAAACATTGCTGCCGACTCTTTCTTCCGCAACTTCTATTCTTTGAACAGATGTCAGTTTATTTTTTATAAGGCTTTTCAAAGCCTCTTGAAGCTTTGGATAACCGTCATAACCAATCTCTATAGCATAACGTACAACCGTTGATTCGCTTACGTTTGTTTCCTCGCTCAACTTCTGAGCTGTCATATAAGCAGCAGAAATGTAGTTTTTTAACAAATATTCGCTAATCTTTTTATGGCTTCTAGAAGCTTTTTCAATGCTGTTTTCTATTATAGTAAGGACGCTTTGCTTTCCTTCGTTTTGCATATATCCTCCCAGCCTGAGATTTTATTTATTAAGTTATTATGCTCAGTTTAGCATAACAACAAAATGTTTTCAATAAAAAACTGTATTAATTTTTTAAAACAATTGTATTAATCATATCGTATAATACTTTCTTATCATTAAATTTTGTAAATACAATCTGATATTGTTCATTTAAATTTTCGGTGTTATAAAATTGAAATACAAGCATTTTTTCGCTTTCCAATATAAATCCTTTTATATTATCTTTTTCATATAAATAACATTTTTCTTCGAAACCATATGCTATTTCTCTTTGAGCAGCTAATGTAAATAAGATAACACTTTTATTGTAATCTTGAAAATCAAAGTCGTCGTAATCTATTGAAAGCATTAATTTAGATAATTCAAAGAAATTATCAGAATTAATGCCGTATATATCTTTATACTTTTCTTTGTCAATATCCTTAAACATAACATAAAAATCCAATGGTGACTTAAATATAATTACTGCAAATTCATTTTTCGCTTCATATAATATATTTTCATCATCTTCTGATAACAATTCGCATTTACTTTTAATGTTTATTTCATAATCATCAACAGAAACTAGTTTAGTGTTTTCCTTATTTTTATAATCGTAATATTTAAATTCCTGTAAAGTATTATCAATGACTCCGCATTGAATTTTTGTTAATATATAATACGGTAAGCCTGGAAAGAAAACAACTATTATTATAGTAGTAACAATTACAACCGTAATAATTATGGCTAATATAATACAGGTGATTTTTATTGCTTTTTTCATACCGTTACCTCCAAAATACCTATAAAAAATGCGGGCGGGAATTATCCGCCCTAAAAATTATGTATTTAAATTCCAATCTATATCCGTTCCTAATAATTTATTGCAAAGTGAAAAATGCCTGCAGCCGTTAAAACCGTTATATGCAGAAAGCGGACTGGGATGTGCTGCTGGCAGAACATGATGACGGGGACTCGTAATCAACGAAGCCTTCGCTTTTGCGTAGCCGCCCCATAAAAGAAAGCAAATAGGTTCTTTCCTTTGGTTTAGAAGCTCGATAGCTCTGTCGGTAAATTGCTCCCAACCTTTATTTGCGTGGCTTCCTGCCTGTCCCTCTCTTACTGTCAAAACCGAATTTAACAATAAAACACCGTTTTCTGCCCATTTGGTAAGCTCACCGCTTTTTGGTATAGAATATCCCAAATCCGCTTGCAATTCTTTGAATATATTAACAAGTGATGGCGGTGGCTGAACACCGTTTTTTACGGAAAAGCAAAGCCCATGAGCTTGTCCCCTACCATGATAAGGGTCCTGCCCGAGAATAACTACTTTTACATCCTTGTAATCGGTATATTTGAACGCATTGAATATATCCTGCATTTCTGGAAAAACACTATATTTATCGTTTGTGTATTCCTGTTTTAGAAAAAGCCGAAGTTTCTTGTAGTAATCTTTATCGAATTCGCTTCCCAAAACAGAATCCCAACCGTTACCAAATGTAAACCTTGACATTTATTTTGTACCGAAAAGACGGTCGCCAGCATCGCCCAAACCGGGAAGTATATAGCAATGCTCATTAAGTCTTTCGTCAACTGCTGCCACATAAATTCCAACATCGGGATGGTTGTTTTGAACACGTTCTATTCCCTCGGGGGCAGCGACAAGGTTCATAAGCATAATATCTGTACAACCTCTTGCTTTTAAGCAGTCAATAGCAGCGGATGCGCTTCCGCCTGTCGCTAACATCGGATCAAGCAGTATAACCGTTCTGTCTGCTATATCAGGCGGCATTTTAAAATAATATTCAACGGGGAGATGTGTATCTGGGTCTCGGTAAAGCCCGATATGTCCTACCTTTGCAACAGGGACAATAGATAAAAAGCCGTCGACCATACCAAGACCGGCACGTAAAATAGGCACAATTGCCATTTTCTTACCCGAAACCTTTTTACAAGTTGTCTTGCATAAAGGTGTTTCAATCTCGACATTCTCAAGCGGCAAATCCCTTGTTATTTCGTATGCCATAAGCATTGAAATTTCCGAAAGTAAATTACGAAAATCCTTTGCTCCGGTTTCCTTACAACGCATTAATGTTAGTTTATGTGTTATCATCGGATGTTCAAATATAACTACCTTACCCACAATCCATTTCCCCTTTTTATACATAGAATTTCTTGTTCAGAATATTTTATCATAAAGTGTTGAAAAATGCAATTATTTTTATTCCGAATATCGTTTTTCTATTGTTATTTTACACATAAAATCCAACATTTCACACCTGTATTTTTAGGTTGACAAACCCTCGTTTTAAAGTTAGAATGTATATGGTTTTAACTAAAAAATATTACAAGAGGTGGAAAAAATGGACTCTGGAAGTAGTAGCGGCATAAACCCGGAAGGGCGATGTGCGCATCTTTATCCTCGGCGTTTTTTCCGCCGTGGTATTAAATTATACGCTTAAAACCCAAAAAGGTTTATGCTGTACTTCCTTACATTTAAAAAAAGGAGGAAACGGCCTTATGGATGAAAAAGATTTTAATGCAAGAGACGTAATGGAAACAGTTTCGTTATTGATTGAGGAAAGAGATTACACCGCACTTCGCAAAATTCTGTTGGATATTGAACCACAGGACCTAGCTCTTTTAATTGAAAAATGCAGCAATCGGGAACTACCTATTATTTTCCGTCTTTTGCCCAAGGTTCTTGCGGCAGAGGTTTTTGTGGAAATGGAATCGGATATCCAACATGAGCTTATTAAGCTTTTCAGCGATAAGGAGCTTAAAGCGGTGCTTGATGAGCTGTATGTTGATGATACGGTTGACTTGATAGAAGAGATGCCCGCAAATGTTGTAAAACGAATTCTGCACAACACCGACAACGAAACTAGAGTTTTTATAAATGAAATTCTAAAATATCCAAAAGACAGTGCCGGCAGTATAATGACTGTTGAGTATGTAAGGTTGGATAAAAACATGACGGTTGCAGATTCGTTTAAACGTATTCGCCGTGTAGGTGTAGACAAAGAGACGATTTACACCTGCTATGTTACCGAACCAGACAAGACATTGCTCGGACTTGTCACCGTAAAGCATTTGTTGCTATCGGACGAGGACAGTCTTATCGGCGATATTATGGAAAAAAATATCATCTATGCAACAACCAATGATGACAGAGAAAAAGTTGCGCGTGAGATGAGTAAATATGACTTTCTGGCAATGCCTGTTGTTGATAACGAACACAGACTTGTGGGTATAGTAACAGTTGATGATGCTATCGATGTCTTGCAGGAAGAAGCAACCGCAGATATTGAAAAGCTGACAGGTATTACCCCGGCTTACAAGCCTTATTTAAAAACAAGTGTTTTAGAAATTTGGTCAAAACGTGTACCTTGGTTGCTTTTATTGATGGTATCTGCGACCTTTACTGGAAGTATAATAACCTATTTTGAAGGTACACTCTCTAAAATGGTAATTCTAACTGTTTTTATTCCTATGCTTATGGGTACGGGCGGTAATGCCGGCGGACAAGCCTCGGTTACAATAATAAGAGGTCTATCGCTTGGTGAAATTACTATGGGAGATATCTTTAAAGTTGTATGGAAGGAAAGCTGTGTCGCCATCCTTTCAGGCATTGCCCTTGCAACAGTAGGTTTTTTAAAGTTCACTCTTATAGACAGAGCAGATACAATTACAGCTCTTGCGGTTTGTATAACTTTAATCGTCATTGTTGTCGCAGCGAAATTTATTGGTGCTGTGCTGCCTATTTTAGCAAAAAGAATAGGTATTGATCCCGTTGTGGTAGCTAGTCCGCTTATTTCAACCTTGCTGGATGCAATTTCCTTGCTTGTTTACTTTGGCATAACAACAGCAATTATTCCACAATTAAAATAAATTTATATAAAACATCCCTTAAAGGAGACCGTAAAATGTCCATTATTTATAACAAGTCCTGTGCACAATTTCAACTTAACTCAAAGAATTTCACCTACCTTATGCAGGTCAGGGACAGTTATTTACTTCACCTTTACTGGGGTGAAAAATTGGATAGCCGTGACCACTCATACATGTTTTGGGAGCAGGGCAGAGCTGCCTTTTCACCCAGACAGGAGAACTGCGGCGGTTTTATTCTTGACGATATACCTCTTGAGTATCCTTGCTGGGGCAGAGGTGATATGCGTACCCCTGCACTTGAGATTATCAATCCTGATGGCTCAAATATAATTGATTTACATTATGAGGGCTATGAGATAACCGATACAAAACCGTCTTTAGACGGGCTCCCTGCCGTTTACGCAGAGAATGGCGATAAGGTACAGACACTTGTTATCACTTTAAAGGACAAAATTAGTAATGTTTCTGTCAAATTATTCTATACACTTTTCGAGGAGCTTGATATACTAACCCGACATGCTGTTATTAAGAACAACTCGAAAGAAAGTGTATTTATAAACAGGGCAATGAGTGCGTCTATTGATTTCGATCATAAGAATTTTGATATTATATCCAACTTCGGAACACATTGCAGAGAACGGAATATCGAACGCAGTCCTCTAAAATATGGCAGATACATAATGTCGTCAAGACGTGGTGCGTCCTCACACGTTCATAATCCTTTTCTGATAATGGCTTCTCCGACTGCTGATGAAGTCAGCGGTGAGGTTTTCGGTTTTGTCCTTGTATATTCCGGCTCATTTACTGCTGAGGTTGCAGGAAATCAATTCANNCTACAAGAACGGTTATAGGACTCAACAACGAGGAATTCGGCTGGAAATTAAATTCTGGTGAGAGCTTTACCACTCCTGAGGTTGTAATGACCTATTCGCCTTGCGGACTAGAGCAAATGTCTGATAATTATCACAAGATTTTCCGCACTCGTCTTTGCAGAGGAAAATACAGAGATATCCGCCGTCCTGTTCTCTTAAACAGCTGGGAAGCATGTTATTTCGTCTTTAACGAAGATAGACTCAAGAAAATCGGCACCTGTTGTAAGGATATAGGTATAGAGCTTTTGGTAATCGATGACGGCTGGTTTGNNTTTGAGCCGGAGATGGTTTCTCCTAACAGCAACCTTTACCGTGCACATCCAGATTGGTGTATTCATGTTCCTAACCGTCCTCGCTCAGAGGGCAGACACCAGTTTATTTTAAATTTATCCAAACCTGAGGTTTGCGATTATTTGTACGATTCACTTGCAGCTATATTAAAGAAAGGTATGATTGCATATGTAAAATGGGATTTCAACCGCAACATGACCGAAATTGCCAACGAACAGCTCCCTCCTGATCAGCAGAAGGAAGTTACACACCGTTATTATCTTGGTCTTTATTCACTGCTTGAGAGACTTTATACTTCTTTCCCCGACATTCTTTTTGAATCCTGTTCGGGCGGTGGTGGAAGATTTGATGCAGGAATGCTATATTATATGCCGCAGGTATGGACAAGCGACAACTCGGATGCAATCGAGCGTTTACGTATTCAATACGGTACTTCGCTTGTTTATCCCCTCTCTGCTATGAGTGCACACGTTTCTGCATCACCAAATCATCAGACCGATCATGTAACACCGTTTGACACCCGTTTTACAGTTGCTTTGACAGGTTCTTTCGGTTATGAGCTTGACCCCACTTCTCTTTCAAAGGAAGATAAAGCGGCTGTTTTGCACACGGCGGGAGTTTATAAAGAATACGGTGACAGAATTGTAAACGGAACTTATCACCGTCTGCGAAATCCTCATGAAGAAGAATGTGCAGCGTGGTGCATTGTTTCCGAGGATAAATCCACTTGTATTACCGGTTATGTTCTTACTCATGTTAGGCTGTATGAGAATAACGAGCGTATACGTTTACGTGGCATTAAAAAAGATACTATTTATATTGAAAAGTCAAGTGGTAAGGAATACAGCGGTTATGAGCTTTGTGGATATGGAATCCCTGCTCCTCTGACTCTCGAATACCGCAGCCTGCTCTGGATTTTTGAAGAAAAGAAAGCATAAATATTTTTATATAAATCAAGCGTTTTGTTAATTTTAGCAGAGCGCTTTTACTATGTCATTAATTTTTACCAAAAAATACAATCATATTTTGTATAAAAGTATATATGAACGTAAATATTATATGTGTAAAGCTTATATCACTTTTTAATCAATAGACAAAATTCGAAAGGATGAAATTTAAAAATGAAAAAAATAATTTTTATTGCTGCAGCACTTTTAATTTATTTTTATGCTTTTCCTGTAAGTGCGCAAGGCGTGCCGGTTTCTCAAGGTAAAACTTATGACTTGGTAACACCTGCAAGCACAGGTTACCCCGATACTGCTCATGAGTTAACGAACGGCGTGTTTGCTGCCGCAAACGAAACCGGTTCTTTTTATCAAAATCCGGAGTATGTAGGATTTAATCAGACTGCTGTAGACGAAAACGGTAATTTTGTTATAATAATTGACTTGGGCAGTGTTATGAGTGATTTATCCAGCTTTAAGATAAGTTATCTTAATCAAGTTGACATCGGTATTTATGCACCTTCCTCTGTTACATTTTCTGTGTCAGATGTGCGAAACGGCAGCTATACTCCCGTTGGTACAGCAACTATTGACGAGCCAAAGACTGCAGGAACTACAGAGTCAAATAAAGCTACTGTAACACCCGAAGGTGTGGTAAGCGGTCAATATGTTATGGTAGAAGTAAAGCATCTTGGCAGCTTTCAAAATGAAAACAACGAAACAGTTTCGGCAGGCTGGGTTTTCCTTGATGAGATAACAGTAAACGGAGCTACTGCTGACGTAAGCTCAGAGGATGTAAGCCAGGCAGATATATCGGATATAATCGACGAAACTTCGATTAATATTCCGGAAACAGGAGATGGCATAAATTTTGTATTTTATATAATTTTAGGACTCACAGGTATGTCCTTAATCAATAGTATGATAAAAAGAAGAAAAGCACAGGACACAAAATAGAATTGTAAATATACCAAAATAATAAATCGGTGAGAAGCTGTTTTCTCACCGATTAGTTTTTATATTTAAAACATTTCTTGTTGTTTAATAATATTGGAAAACACTTTCCTGTCATTAATCTTCTCGCCTTCGACAATTGTACCAATTAATAATTCACTGATAGGATTGTGTGAGTTATATCTTCGTGCGGTTGTTTCGAAGTTGTTATTTGCATAACAATATATGCAGTCATTGATACATGTGTTGTATGCACCGATATCAATACTTTCATAACAGCCACAATTTTTACGTTGATTTATATCCTGTGTAATGTCAAGCTTTGTATCACATATCCGTTCAATAAGATTTTTATCAATACAGGATGCTCTTTCAATCCCGTACACAGACAAGTCTATACTTTCTGAACAAGCTTTCGGAATTAATCCATAATCCTTGGCAGTTTCTGCAATAATGATACTTAACTCATTAATCTCGTCATCTGTAATTATACGAACAGCATTTGTTTTCAACTTAGAATACATATCAATAAAGCTGATTGTTACACTTTCGGTATAATTGCAAAGTTTATCGCACATTCTTTTAAATTGTTTTATGTGAAAATTTATATCAAGAGTTTCATTCAATATTATTGGATCATATCTCCACAAAACACGCTCTTTTCCGATTAATTTACTCAGCCTTATAAAGGTGTTTTCTATATCATTCTTATCTCTTAGATTTTTTTCTATAGTTTTATCATAAGGTGTCAATGTAAATTGAAAGTAATATTTATAACCAGCTTTATCAAATAAGGGCAATTTGTCTATAATATTCTCTGCATCCTTAGTCCAAAAAACAATACAATCTACAACATCAGGTGATATAGATACTCTGCTTATTTGTGCATGATTCATCGGATTGCGTGAAAAAACATATCGGGCTTTAATCCGATTAATAAACCAGTCGGAATAAAAGCATGGTATATCTGTTCTTCGAGAAGCGGATAATATCATTTTGTATCCTCTTTGTGATATATTTAAAGCATTTTGCACTTTGACATCTCGACACGTCCGTCTGAAAGGAAAATAATTCCTTCATTTAGCAAAAGTTCACGCTGCTTGCTAATACCCCCAAATAGAAAAGCTTCACTAAGACTGCCATCTTTCTTAACTACTCTGTGACAGGGTATATTTTCTGGATCGGGATTCGAATGCAGTGCGTAACCTACCACCTGTGACCAACGGTAATTACCCGCAAGAAAGGCTATTTGTCCATAAGTAGCAACCTTTCCGCGCGGTATCTTTTTTACTTGTTCGTAAATTAATTCAAAAGCTGTCATATGTGTACAAAACCTCCTTATCTGCTTAATTATTATACTTGAAAATATCTGACTATACAACCTACAATTTATTAATTCATCTTAAATTATGTATAATTTTTATTCTCTTCTTAAAAAATAATTAACATAAAAATTTTAGCAAACCCTATTGACTTTTGTTTCCAAAGGTGTATAATATGCTCAAAGTTAGCACTCGAATGTATCAAGTGCTAAGTAAATATAAGTGGAGGTTGTTTTGCAAATGGAATTAAGCGACAGGAAAAAAGCAATATTAAAATCTATTGTAGATAACTACATTGCGACCGGTGATCCTGTCGGTTCAAAATATTTATCCGAATCTTCCTCCTTTAATCTTTCAAGTGCAACCATCCGCAACGAGATGAGCGAGCTAGAAGATCTGGGCTATTTAAAGCAGCCACACGCCTCTTCAGGCAGGGTTCCAACCGCTCTTGGTTACAGAACATATATCGACAGCCTTATGGAACGTTATTTTCTTTCGATTGAAGAATTACAGGTGCTTGATGATGTATTAAGCTCGAAATTGAACGAATTCGGCGCACTTATGGAGGAAGCCAGCCGTGCAATCGGTGATATGACAAATTATACCTCTTTCGCCTTTATGAGTAATTCGGACGGGATTGTTGATAGATACGAAACACTTTATATTGACGAATACAGTTTTCTTCTTATTATGATTTGCAAAGAGGGACATATTCGTAATCGTCATGTGAAACTACACGACCCTATAGATAAAAAAATGGTTGGAGTGATCAAAGTTGCACTTAACGAAATACTTTCGGGTGTTTCCTCTGAGGAGATAACTCTTTCGGTAATATTAAAATTTGAGGAAAAATTAGGCAGATATAAAGCCTATTCATCTACCATTTTAAGGGTTGTTTATGAGATGCTGGGTTCATTTGACAGCGAGAAAGTCCATATTGACGGTGTTACAAAGCTTTTATCTTATCCCGAGTTTTTCAATGTAGCTAAGGTACAGAGTGTATTGGGTCTGCTAGAGGAACGGCAGAAATTTACCAGAATGTTAAAGAACGCACTTCCCGGACAGACGAGTGTTTTTATCGGTGACGATGAACAGGAAGGTGCTACGTTACCCGATACAGGCTTTGTATTCCATCCGATTTCAATAGGAAAAAAGGTCATCGGAGCGATAGGTGTAATCGGACCAAAGAGAATGGACTATAAAAAAGTTATAGCATCACTTAATTATTTCGTTTCCGGAATTACCGATTCACTCAACGACAACACGTTACAAGATAATACAGGAGAAAATGATTATGGAAAACAAGAAGAAGATTAACGTAAATTGTGACAACAACGAAAACGAAGAAGTTTCTACACCCCTAGAGGAAGTTTCTACAGTCGAGGATTCGAATCTTAAAGAAACTTCTGACAAAGCAGAAAACGAAGAAAAGCCTAACTTAAAGCTGGAAAAAGAGAACGAAAACCTAAAAAAAGAATTAGCAACAGAAAAAGATAAATATCTTCGTCTCTTTGCTGAATACGAAAATTTCCGCAAGCGCAGTCAAAAAGAAAAAAGTGAAATTGAAGCAGAGGTTTCTATAAAAGCAATTATCAACTTTTTACCCTTGATTGACAATATGGAGAGAGCACAGGAATACGCAAAAGATGACGAGGGTATGAAGGTAATTATCAAGCAATTTGCAGATATCTTAAAAAATATCGGAGTAAGTGTAATTGAGTCTGACGGAAAAACCTTTGACCCAAATTTACACAATGCAATAATGCACGAGGAAGACGACAGTGGCGAAGAAAATAAGATAGTTCAGACTTTTCAAAAAGGATATATGCTGGGTGACAAAGTAATAAGACATGCGATGGTAAAAGTAATAAACTAATGCAAAAAATAATTTATATAAAATTCGGAGGTAATTATTATGGCAAAAATTATTGGTATAGACCTTGGTACAACAAACTCCTGCGTAGCGGTTTATGAGGGCGGAGAGCCTGCTGTTATCGCAAACGCAGAGGGTAACAGAACAACACCTTCTGTTGTTGCATTTTCAAAATCAGGTGAAAGAATGGTAGGACAGGTCGCTAAAAGACAAGCGATCACAAACCCCGACCGCACTGTTATTTCTATAAAAAGAGAAATGGGTACAAACAAAAAGATTTCTATAGATGGAAAGAATTATACCCCTCAGGAAATCAGTGCAATGATTCTTCAGAAGTTAAAAGCTGATGCAGAGAGCTTTTTAGGCACAAAAATTACACAGGCCGTTATTACTGTTCCCGCTTATTTCTCGGACGCACAGCGTCAGGCAACTAAGGATGCAGGAAAAATCGCAGGACTTGAGGTTCTTCGTATAATCAATGAGCCGACAGCTGCTGCTCTTGCATACGGTCTTGACAAGGAAATCAATCAAAAGGTTCTTATTTATGACCTTGGTGGCGGAACCTTTGACGTATCGTTGCTTGATATCAGTGACGGTGTATTTGAAGTTCTTGCAACCTCAGGCGATACAAGACTCGGTGGTGACGACTTTGACCAGAAGGTTATGGATTGGATTGCTGATTCCTTTAAAGCAGAGAACGGTATCGATCTCAGAAATGATAAGATGGCTATACAGCGTCTTAAGGAAGCTGCTGAGAAAGCAAAAATTGAACTTTCCGGCATGATGAGTACCAACATCAATCTACCTTTCATAACTGCAGATGCAACAGGACCAAAGCACTTTGACGCAACTCTTACTAGATCAAAGTTTAACGAGCTTACATCAAATTTGGTAGAGAAAACAATGGGACCGCTTCGTCAGGCACTTAACGATGCAGGACTTAAACCATCACAGGTTGACAAGATTCTTCTTGTCGGTGGTTCAACCCGTATTCCTGCTGTTATAGATGCAGTTAAAGGCTTCATAGGTAAAGAACCGTTTAAGGGTATCAATCCTGATGAATGCGTTGCTGTCGGTGCTGCTATACAGGCAGGCGTTCTTGGTGGCGATGTAAAAGACCTTCTTCTTCTTGACGTAACTCCCCTTTCGCTTGGTATCGAGACACTTGGTGGTGTATTTAATAAAATTATTGAGAGAAACACAACTATTCCAGTTCAGAAGAGCCAGGTTTATTCAACAGCTGCCGATGGACAAACTTCGGTTGAAGTTCATGTACTTCAAGGCGAACGTGAGATGGCTTCTGGTAACACAAC
>DMMZ01000057.1 GCA_003452915.1 Clostridiales bacterium
CATTAGAAAAATGCTTCGCATTTTTAGGGTGTCAGCTAAGATTTGTCACATATACTTAAATTAATTCAAATTTGAAACAGTGTTACATATAAGACTTCAATAGGGGGATACTACGTTGAATTTTAATGAATTACCTAAGACAGGAAAAATATACTTTGTAGGTATTGGCGGCATCAGCATGTCTGCACTTGCAATGATATTAAAAAATAAAGGATTCGATGTGTGTGGTTATGATAAAACCGCCAGTGAAATAACATTCGGTTTGGAAAAAAATGGGATTGAGATATTTTACCAAACAGAGGATAAAAATTTGAACGGTGTAAGTTGTACAGTATATTCTGCGGCTTTTACACCGGAACACCCGGAAATTCAACAGATAGCTAAAAGAAATATACCGTTGTATAAGCGAGCTCAGCTTCTTGGTGCAATCGCAAAGTTGTATCCCAATTCAATAGGAATTGCAGGTACACATGGTAAATCGACAACAAGCGGAATGCTGTCTTATGTGTTTATGAACGACAAAAAATACGATCCTACAGTTCTTGTCGGAGCAGTACTACCGAATATAAGTTCTACCTTTAAACTTGGCAGCGATGAAAATTTTATTTTTGAAGCAGATGAATACAAAGATTCGTTTTTATCGTTTTTCCCCCGTATAGCGGTAATACTGAATGTCAAACTCGATCATACGGATTACTTTCCCAGCTTCGAGCGTTTGATACAATCCTTCAAAGGTTTTGTTTCGAATACTGGGAATTCCGGATATGCTGTTATTAATCACGATTCAGAAGGTGCTATAAAAGCTGTAAGTGATTACGCAGGAAAACTGATTACTTTTAGTTCTCACGGAAACCGCAAGGCAACCTTCTATGCCGAGAATATTATAATGAACAAGGGTTTCGCTACCTTTGACGTTTATAAGAGCCGTGCCTATTATATGTCTGTGACCCTTTCGGTTCCGGGGCTTCACAATGTCTCCAACGCACTTTCTGTTGTTGCCTGCTGTGATATCTGTGGTATGAATAAAGAATCAATTTCAAGCGGTATTAAGAGTTTTAAAGGTGTATGCAGAAGGTTTGAATTCAAGGGGCAATTTATGGGTGCCGATGTTTTCGATGATTATGCTCATCATCCCGATGAAATAAGAGCAACTCTTTCTGCTGCAAAAAATATGGATTACAAGCGCGTTATATCTGTTTTTCAACCACACACCTATTCTCGCCTGCGAGATTTATTCGATGATTTTGCTGCGTCATTTTCCGATTGTGATTTGCCGGTATTTGCTGATATTTATTCTGCCAGAGAAGTAAACACTTATGGAATAACCTCTGAGCAGCTTGCTGTAAAGGTAAAAAGCGGAATATATCTTGACAGCTTTTTAAAAATAGAAGAATACCTGAAATGTATTTTATGCCCAGGTGACTTGTTAATATTTATGGGTGCCGGTAATATCACCGAACTTGCTAAGACTGTTACAAAAGAATGAAGTTATTAGTTGTATTAAATCGATTATAAAACTTCCAAAAAATCAAGTAAAAAAACCTGTGATATATGGGTTTTTGAGCAGATTTTTTGGTTATGTTTTAATGAGAAATTAATATTAGACACATAAAAGCGAAAAAAGGTATTGACAAAAGGCAAAAAATGTTTTATATTAAATTGTTCGCATTTTTTAGAATTAATATGGAGGTGTTATAGATGGCTAAATGTGATTTTTGCGGAAAGGGTGTAACATTCGGTTGCAATGTTTCCCATTCTAACAGAAAGACCAACAGAAGTTGGAAGCCCAATATCAGAAAGGTCAAAGCGGTTGTAGGCGGTTCCAACAAAACTGTCAGCATCTGCTCTCGCTGCCTTAGAAGCGGCAAGGTTTCAAGAGCGGTATAAAGCCCCATACATACCCGAGAAGACATATCAGCCGCAACTTATAAAGTAGCGGCTGTTTTTCGTTCCGCTTTAAATTTTCTATACTAATTCGAATTAGAAACAGTGATAAATTCAAAGAAAAGTCTTTATCAATGCGGTATACCGCATTGATTATATATAGGATTTTTTTGAAGAATTTTTCTTACGGTTTCTTAAAAGAAATAGTATTATCCTACATCCTTATACCGCTGCATAAACTCCTCGTTTAGTATCGAGTAGTGATGCAGCGTTTTATATTCTCCCCTCAGGAATAACGATTTTCTTGTAACCCCTTCAAGCTTAAAACCCATAGAAACAGCAAACTTCATTGATGCTGTGTTTCCGTCCATAATACGAAGCTCCACGCGGTTTAAGTCAAGCTGAGTAAAAGCAAGCCTGAGTATAGCTTCAACCGCCTCCTTCATATAGCCTTTTCCCTGATACGAGGGCGAAAGGACATAACCCAATTCGCCCTTATTATTCGTAAAATCCATATCCGCAAAGCCGCAGGTTCCGATAAAAACGCCGTCCGACTTACAGTTTAACCCCCAATCGGCGTAATTACCTTTACGATATTGCTTTTGAAGGTATTCTATATACCCTTTTGTTTCCTCAATATTGAGGTGAGGGGTCCATAAAAGATATCGTGTAACCTGATCAAGCGAAGCATATGCATACATATCATTTGCGTTATCAAGCTCAATTTTTTTCAGAATCAACCTTTTGGTTTCTATAACCGGCATATCAGAAAAAATTTTTCTGTATTTATAGTTATCCATATGCCTTAATTGTATAAAAGTATTTTTGCAAGCGGTGAGTCTTTATCGAGAATAATGGTTTTATTATCGCCGCTTAAAGATAATTTCAAAGCATCAAGCGAACGTATAAATTGATAAAACTCAAGCTTTTCCGGAGTATTATAAGCTTCGGCGATAAACCTCATATATTCTGCTTCGCCTTCGGCGATGGTTTTTTCTGCCTTAACACGTGCGTCTGAAATAATAGTGTTGTATTTTTTATCAACCTCATTAGTAATTATTGAAGCGTTATAATGACCATCTGCAATATATGCTTGAGCTATCTTGTTACGTTCGGAAATCATTCGAGTGAAAACTGCTTCTTCATTTTGTTCGGGAAGATCGAAGCGTTTAATTTTTACATCAACGACTTCAATTCCGTAACTGTTTGCACCTTCTTTTACATTCTTAAGAATTTCACCATAAATAGTGTTGCGTTCATCAGGGTCTTCCATATTAATTATTTCGTCCTGATTTAGAGTACCCATCTTTGTCTTAATAAAATTATATGTCAGTGCATCAAGTCTGCCTTCTGCTTCCTTGGTACTGCCAATCGTTTTTTTGAAAGTAACCGGATCTGTAATCCTCCATAAAACATAACTATCCACTATCATAGTTTTTTTATCTTTGGTTATAACATCAGAAGGATTTATATCATACAGCATCACCATTTTAGGATAAATTGTTACAGAATCAGTAAATGGCACCTTAAAATATAAGCCAGCATCATTTTTTGTATTGATTATTTTTTCAAATCGAAGCACGCAAGCATATTGATTTTCTTCAACTACATAAAATGATAAAAGACACACGATAAGTAGTATAAAAAGTATAACAGCAGTTATAATAATTTTTTTCATTATTTATCCCCCAAATCTAAAAACGATTCGATTGGTAATACCTTTGTAATATCGCCATCCGAAGTATCAATATAAAGTTTTACACCCGGTAATATCGTTTCAATCGTCTCATAATACATTCTTGATTTTGTCATTTCTGTATTTAATATATACTGTTCATACATAGCTTCGAACAGTGCAACTTCTTCCTTTGCCTGATTTATACGACTTTGTTTTAAATATTCTGCATTTTGTAATAATTTATCTGCCTCTGCGTCAGCTTTCGGCATCATCTGCTCCTGATATGAAAGCGCATTGTTTTCAGCAGTTTCACTATCCTGCTTAGCTGTTTCAACTGCTTTGAATGCTGCTCTTACTTTATCAGTTGGAGGATCACTATCTTGAATTTTAATAGTATAAATCGATACACCTATATCGTATGCTTGCAGTTCGTTAATAATAAGGTCTTTAACTGCTATTTCTATATTTTCTCTTCCGTCTGTCAACACTAAATCAACATTGGACGAACCGATTACGTTTCTAATCTGACTTTGAGCCAGCATTTTTAATACAGATTCGGGGTTATCGGAAGAATATAAATACTTTTCTGCATTGATTATTTTATATTCAATGAAAAAATCTACATTAACAATATTGAAATCTCCTGAAATCATCTTGCTTTCGTCTTCAATAGGTGAAATTGAACCATCTTCATTTGTGACATATCCCAGTTCAATCTTATGTATTCCCTCAACGTTTACTCGATGAATTTTTTGTATTCCAAACGGTAATTTGAAGTGAACACCTGCTTCTGTTGTGTTGGTAACCGAACCAAAAGTGGTAACAACCGCTACCTCCTTATCGGATACAGTGTAATAACTTGTTGCCAAAATTAATAAAACAAATATCACTATGGTACCAATAAATATCCATTTCATTATTTTTTTACTGTTTACTGGATCAAAGGTTCTTATTGGCTTAGATCCGTTAAAACTGGATTTGTTCATTTTTATAACCATTCCTTTCTGTGGCGTTTACGCCACCAGTGGTAGTTGTGCTGTTCCGGCATTAAGCCGGATTACTGCACCTCTTGCAGTAAAGGTACAAAACCGTAGTTTAAAAATTTATTTTAAACTTTCTACCTCCAATATCTTATTTAAGTATATTATATATTATAATGCAATTTATTTCAAGCATTTAAATATAATACCTTTTTTAACCAAAAATTTTTGGATGATATTTATATAATTACCATAGTTTATTTGTAACAAAATTACCTTGACATAATTATAAAACTGTTGTACAATTAGCTTGTTATGTTTTACATTCACTTTTTAGGAGGATTCCCCAAATGAAGAAACGCTTGATTGGTCTGCTGCTTGCTGCGGTCATGCTTATACCACTGCTATCATCCTGTGGTCCTGATGAAGTTCAACCACCACAGGCGGCAGAAATTTACACATTGTATACTATTGCCGATGCAACACCCGACGCAATAAGACAGGTAGAACTTGCACTTAACCGCTTATTATTTTTCAGAGTTGGTTTTTGTATAGATATAGTAGCCGTTACCGAAGATGAATATGACGATTTGATTGCAAATCAATTTAATGTAATGGCTGAGTTTGAGGCTGCAAAGAAGGATAAAAAGAAAAATAAATCGGAATCCACAGATTCCGCAACCACTTCAACCTCTGAAACCAGTGAAGTGTTAACTGGTGAAAAAATTATAGAAATGCTTGAAAAAGGCGAAGATATCGTACAAAAAGATCCAAGCCTTGATGTATTCTTGGTTCGCAGTTATGACGAATATTTTAAGCTAGCAACAAGCAAAATGCTTACCTCAATTGAAGATAAGCTTTCCAGTGAAGCAAAAGTTTTAAAGGATTATATTCACGGAACTTTTTTTGAAGCAGCGAAAATTAATAAAAAAACATATGGCGTACCGGTTAATGATACAATTGGTAATTATGATTACATAGTTTTTGACGCTGAGTTACTTGATAAATACAATTACGACGCAGAAACAATGGTTAACCTGTCAGATCTTGAGGAATATCTTGCACTTATCAAGGCAAACGAGCCGGATGTTATTCCTTTGGAAAACGCTATTGATAATTCAGCTTACGCCTATATGTTTAACGACGGATTTGCTTCCTATGTTACAAGTGGCGGTGAGGTTGGATCTACTTATGAGGATAAAAGTCTTCTTGCTTATTACGGTATGATTGCTCGTTATAATGCTCTGGGCTATATGAGTAATTCAACTGGTGACGAAAATGCACGTTTTGCGGTTAAATTTGTTTCCGGTGATGAGACTAATATTAAGACACTTGAAAATGAAACCGGTCATGAGTACAGATTTAATGTTTACAGATACCCCTCTGCAACTAATGAAAATACAATAAAAAACATTTATTGTGTAAGTAAATATGTCATAGCTAATGATATCACCAATGTTATGGAATTACTTACCGCTTTATTTACCGAATCTGACCTTCAGGATATTTTTACTTACGGTGTTGAAGGTATACATTTTATATATGATGATAATAATCAGGTTGTTATAATAAGTGAAGATTATAAAATCAATCTTGATTATACCGGTAATAAATTTATATCAACTACATTACAGGGTGAAGACCCCAACAAATGGGAAGGTGCAAAAAAACACAATTTTGAGTCAGTAAAATCGAAGGTTATCGGTTTTGATGTTGTGCCAGATAATTTTGAATATACCGACAACGACGGAAATAAAATAACAGTTTATGAACCGAAATATGTAGATATAATTCAAGGAGTAATAAACAAATATTACCCTTCCTTTATGGATGGTTCGATTGTTGAAATAGATTATGCCTTATTACAGACAGAGGCAAGTGCGGCAGTTTATGAAGATTTACGTAAACAATTGGAAAGCTCCTACAGTTTAGATTTAGAGGCCGCATATTCTTTGAAAGTCAAAGAAAGTATTTTAAATAGTTCTCAGGCAGATGTAATCAAAGAAGAAGCAGAAACAGAAACAATGGATTTGATTTTATCGTCGGTAGAAGATTTACTAAGATCTGAACTCGATACAAAATTCAGAGCAGAGTTAGGAGAAGACGCTACTGAAGAAGAAATTAAGGCAGCTGTTGATGAAGTACTTACTGAAGAATATATTTTAGAAAATAAAAATCTGGAATATACAGACGAATATATTGCTGAACTTATAGAAGCAAAATATCTAGATACAATAGCATCTAAAGTTGATGAAAAACTCCAAGAATATATTACAACATCATTAGAAAGTGATTTAAATAAGGCAATAAATTCCGCTAAATTCAAGCTCGAACTTGATGAGATGTTTGCTAAGAACAGTGCGGCATTTGTTAATAAAAAAATCGATGAGAAAATTGCAGAACAGATTTTTGATGCTTCTCAGTTAATGATCGCTGATTTTAATACCGAGATTGAAACTGTAGTAAATGCTTTTGTTGATGAGAATTTCGAAAAACTGGGTTTAAAATCAAGAGATGAATTATTGTTTAAAATCGGTTATTTAAAACCGGCTGGTTCGGAAGATGATGAAGTTTCAGGTGATGAATCTGAAACAGTATCAGAGGAAGTAACAGATGAATCAACTGGCGATGAAGTAACCTACGAACAAGCATTTGATTCATATTTTGCATTTGTATTAGATAAAATTGAAAGTCAATATTTAAAAGTATATCCGCTTCCGACAGCAGGTGCATAAGCATAAAATCGAGACCACTCATCAAAAAATGAGTGGTCTTTTTGTTGTTAAAACTTATTTTTTAAATAAGTAAATCATTATATAAAGCCAGAGAAGCCCTATACATCATATAAATGTCAGATTTAGCTGCAAGCTCAAGCGGTGAATGCATTGACAGAATCGGCACTCCGACATCAATAACATCAATATTTAGCATAGCAATTTCTGTTGCGACTGTTCCTGCTCCACCCTGATCCACCTTACCGTATTCACCTGTCTGCCAGACAATCTCATTTTTATCAAGTAGCTTAACCACCCTTGATACAACCTCTGCGGATGCATCGGACGAGCCGCTTTTTCCTCTTGAACCTGTATATTTTGTAACAACAACGCCTTTGTTCAAGTATGCGGAATTGGTAGCTTCATAAGCTTCAGCATAACATGGGTCATATGCACCACCGACATCGGCAGAGAAACATAACGAATTAACACAGCAATCTCTTATGTCGGCATTTTGCATATCACAAAGGTTAGCAAGAAAATCCTTGAAGGAAGCTGAACGTAATCCGGTAACACCCTCTGAGCCGATTTCTTCTTTATCGGCAAACATTGCTATTGCAGTCTTTTTTATATTACCAAGCTCACAAATTGCGCTTAAAGCTGGATAAGCACATATTCTGTCATCGTGTCCGTATGCTGCTATCATGCTGCGGTCGAAGCCAACCTCTCGAGATTTTATTGCAGGAACTGCTGTAAGCTCTGCGGTAATGAGGTCTGCTTCATATATTCCATACTTTTCATTTAAGAGAGAAAGAACATTCAACTTCACGCCGTCCTCTGAGTCATAAGGAATCGAACCGTTAATAATATTAAGTCCCTCTCCGCTGATTGCCTCATAAAGTTTCTTTTCTGCCTGATCCTTACCGATGTGTGGCATAAGATCGCTTATATAAAAAACAGGATCGTCTTCATCTTCTCCGATATTAATTTCTACACGACCGTTATTTTTTGTATAGACAACTCCGTGCAGCGAAAGCGGAAGTGCGGTCCATTGATATTTTTTTAAACCGCCGTAATAATGTGTTTTAAAATAACCAATACCGCCGTCTTCATATAAAGGAACCTGCTTGAGGTCAATTCTTGGTGAATCGGTGTGAGCGACTATAATAGAACAACCCATATTAAGGCTGTCCTGACCAATAACTGCAAGAAAAATATTTTTGTCTCGGTTTACATAATATATTTTGTCCCCGGGCTTGTATTGTTTTCCTTTCTCATATGACACAAAACCTCTGTCAGACGCGTATTTTACAGCATATAAAGTTGCTTCTCTCTCGGTTTTTGCTATATCGATAAAGTTTCGGTAGCCTTTTGAATATTCATAAATTGCTTCTGTTAAAGCTGGAAAACGAATATAAATATTCTCACGTTTGTATAAGAGTTTTTTTGCTTTTTCTTTGATATTATTACTATCTGACATAATTATGACAATCCTTTCATCTATGCGTATTTTAATATTTTTATCCTAACTATCAATGTCTTCAAAGTATATCTCAATATATATTTCGGCAACTTTATTTACTTTTGCAACATAATTTCTGGTTTCTTCATATGGAATTTCTTTTAAAGCTATTCCGTCATCAGAATAACGGGTATCATTTAACCAGTTCGCAACCCTGCCATGTCCTGCGTTATATGCAGCAAGAGCGGTGTCCCAATTATTAAATCTATCATGATAAAGGTGCGATAAATAAAAAACACCGTATTTTATATTGTTTTCCGGTTTATAAATATCACCCTCAGCATAACTTTCATCCATAAGTCTTGAAAGCCAATCATACGTATCTGGAATAATTTGCATTAAACCGATTGCTCCTGCAGATGACTTAGCATTTTCATCAAAGCCGCTCTCCGAATAAATAACAGCATATATAACTTCTTGCGGTACATTATATTCCCTGGAATACTTTATTACATATTCTTCATATCTGATCGGATACCTGCTTTTTCGTATTTCTTTTATACCAATTAATAATCCGTAAATAATAAGCCCTGACATAAGAACAGAAACGAAAATTATTATTTTCTTTTTCCTTGTAGCCTTAGAACTCATTCTTTTACACCAATAATTTCAGTGAAAACCCTTTCGGTATTTTTTTTAAGAGTAATTAAATCGGAGTCGTTATTTATAATATAATCACATTTTTTCTTTAAAAAACTATTGTCTTTTTGTTTTGATAACCTTATCTTTGCCTGCTCTGGAGAAAGTTCGTCTCTGTTTTGAAGACGGTTTAAGCACTGCTCATCTGAGGTTAAAACACAAACGGTTATATCGCATTTTTCGTTGAATCCGCTCTCGAAAAGTAAAGGAGCCTGAACGACCACAAGCCCACCTTTGCTTGACAAAGCGGCTTTTTCTGCCCACTCAATAATATTTTTTAATATATGTTTATGAGTTATATTATTTAATTTAGTTAAATGCTTGTCATCATTAAAAACAATTCTCGAGAGTTTTTTCCTGTCAAGACTACCATTTTCATCTATTATACCTACACCAAATGAATCTGTAAGCTCCTTAAGCAAAGGACTTCCCTTAACAGTAAGACTTCGGTAAACTATATCACTGTCTATAACAGCAATTCTCATTTCGGAGATAAAACGGCTACATTCACTTTTACCGCTGCCGCTTCTTCCGCATAGTCCGATTAATTTCAAACCTTTATCCTATCCTTCCCTAGGCATTTATGCCTAAAGTGGGAATTGTGCCGATTCAACAAAAGCCGAAGTGACTTTCCATTAAAGTAAAAGGCACAAAACCGTAGTTTGAAAGATTTATCTTTCAAACTTTAATTACCCGCTCTATACATTCTCTGCTAACAGCACCCTGCCTTAATATCTTAGGTTCACCTAATAGGGATATTATAGTTGATTCCAATCCGTATTCGGTATTACCAGCATCAATAATAATATCAACCCTGCCAAAAAGTTCTTTAATGACTTCTTCACCATTTTTTGCACTGATATTACCCGAGAGATTCGCAGAGGTAGCCGCAATCGGACATCCTGCTTCACGAGCCGATAAACTAAAAATAGCATTGCTTGGGAAACGTAAGCCGACAGTGTCCCCACTTGCAGTAACAATATCAGGAATACCTTCTTTTTTCTTGACTATTACCGTAAGCGGACCGGGTGTGAATTTTGATATTAACAATTTAGCTTCATCGGTAAGATAAGCTATTTCCATAGCTTGTTCCAATGAGTAAACATGGCACAGCAACGGCTTTTGCATCGGTCGTTCTTTAGCATAATAAATATCAGCAACAGCTTTTTTGTCAAATGCATTTGCACCTACGCCGTAAACAGTCTCGGTCGGAAAGCATACTACTCCCCCATCTTTTATCTTCTTCGCACAAATTTTTATTATATTTATATCAGGATTTTTCTCATCAAGCTTGTAAACAACAGTATTTTTCATAGTTTTATCCTCAAAATAATTGATGATTTGCTGACAATGTGAAAATACGAAGCATTTTTCTAATGCCAACAATTATGCATATAAAATAGAGCACTGCTTATGTCGGCTATTATAACATACATTTTTGCCATTTTCTACACAAATTTGTCTTTTGCAAATAAAATAAGTGTTGAAAATTAAATTTTAGGATGGTATAATATAATTTAATAAAGTTTTTAAAGAGAAATGGATTCCAAAACTATGCCGATTAAAATACCACATTCACTACCAGCAGCTGAAACGCTTATAAAAGAGAATATATTTATAATGGATGAAAAGCGTGCTATGACGCAGGACATCCGTCCGTTACAAATTGTGATATTGAATCTTATGCCTACTAAGATAACTACCGAAACGCAATTTTTGCGTCTTTTATCAAACACACCGTTACAGATTGATGTATGTTTATTGGCAACAGCATCTCATCAATCAAAAAATACACCTACCGAGCATCTCACTTCTTTTTATCAGACCTTTGATGATATAAAAAACGAGAAATTTGACGGTCTTATAATCACGGGAGCACCGGTTGAAACTTTGCCATTTGAAGAAGTTGATTATTGGGACGAGCTTATAAAAATAATTGAATGGAGTAAACATAATGTTTACTCGACCATGTATGTCTGCTGGGGAGCTTATGCAGGGCTTTATTACAATCATAAAATTCCAAAATACCCTCTGGACAACAAGATATTCGGAATTTTTGATCATAATACACTTATCCCCTCTAACCCGCTAGTCAGAGGGTTTAACGAGGTTTTTTCCGCTCCGCATTCAAGATATACTTATGTTAAGGGTGAGGACATTGCAAAGCATGACGATCTGCTTCTTGTTGCAGATTCAGACACGGCAGGTGTGTTCTTAGTTGCAACCAAGGATGGACGAGAGGTTTATATTACAGGTCATACCGAATATGATTTCGATACTTTGCAAAAAGAATATCAGAGAGATGTTGATAAAGGACTTTCCATCAAACCTCCATATAACTATTTTAAAGACAATGACCCGAATAATACACCAAAGAATACCTGGAGAGCACATGCTCATCTATTGTTCAGCAACTGGTTGAATTACTTTGTTTATCAGAACACCCCCTATAATCTCGAGGATATTCTATAAAATATTTTTAAGCCATTTTGCCGGCGGCAGGTGGTAATATTGGAGTATATATTTTCTTTGCTGCCGGAGAAACGGAAATAATCTTATATGCGCAGGTTTCTATTTTCATTAGACCAAGAGTTGACTGTTTATGATTTTGATGTTGTTGTAATTGGAAGCGGTATTGCAGGACTTTATTCTGCTCTGCATATCGATTCTGCTTTGCAATGTGCAGTTATAACCAAAGCAAACTTCGATGAAAGCAACTCATATTTTGCACAGGGCGGTATTGCTGCAGTAATGTCCCCCGAGGATAATTATATAATGCACATTGACGACACCTTAAAAGCAGGTGCCGGACTTTGTGACGTTGAGGCTGTAAAGGTTCTTGTAGAGGAAGGCCCTGAGAATATCAAGACTCTTATAGATATGAAAATTCCTTTTGATGTCAACTCCGAGGGCGACCTTCAGATAACACGTGAGGGTGGTCACAGAATGCGTCGTATCGTTCATTGCGGTGGTGATGCGACAGGTAAGGAAACCACAATCCAACTTAGTAAACTTGCAATGAAAAAACAAAATCTACACTTTTTCTTTGAAACTTTTTTTATTGATATACTTACCGATGATGATGGCGTTTGCGGTGTAATGGTGCGTGTTGGTGACGATTTTAAAGTTCTGCGTACACGAAACGTAATTATTGCAACAGGCGGTGTAGGACAAATATACGAATACACCACTAACCCTTACGGTGCAGTAGGTGATGGTATTGCCGCTGCTCAGNNTCCATCCCACCACACTTATTTCAAACGGAAAGTCCTCCAGACTGTTTCTTATTTCAGAAGCGGTAAGGGGCGAAGGCGGAATACTTCGCAACAGTAAGGGCGAAGCATTTATGCAAGGTAAGCACGAGCTTGCAGACCTTGCTCCGCGTGATATTGTTACCCGTTTTATACTTGCCGAGCTTGCGAGAACCGGCGACAATAATGTTTTTCTTGATGTTTCCTCAATGTCAACTGAATTTTTTAGTGAACGCTTCCCTACCATTTACAAGGAATGTGAGAGCAGAGGAATAAGTTTGACAAAAGATATGATTCCTGTTCGTCCTGCACAGCATTACCTTATGGGCGGTGTTAAGACAGATCACGATGGCAGTACAACCCTAAAAGGACTTTTCTGTTGTGGTGAGGCATCGAGAACAGGTATTCACGGAGCAAATCGGCTTGCTTCCAATTCCCTGCTTGAGTGTCTTGTTTTCGGTCGCCGCAGTGCAAGATATATTAATAAAAATATTGTTACAAGTTATACCGATAATAAAAAAATAAATATTAAATCCGATTGCTTAAATAACAACTTGGATATTGATTTCTATACAAACGCAGAAAAGAAAATTAAACACATTATGTCAACCTGTGCAGGTGCAATTCGCCACAGTAATAATTTGTTAAGAGCGAAGAATGAACTTAATGAGCTTGTGCAAACGTTGGACAGCACAAGTATGTCACTTCCATATGAATTTAAAGTTTATAATATGCTTCAGATTTCAAAGGATGTTGTTGAGAGTGCAATTGCCAGAAAAGATAGTGTTGGCGCACATTATCTGGTAGATTAATCTGAAAGATAAATCTTTCAGACACGGTTTTGCACCTTTGACTTTTATGGAAAGTCAACCCGGCTGACACTGGAACGGAACAACTCCCGCTACCGGTAATACCGGGGATAAGAATGGCCATAAGTCTGAAAGTAAACTATCAGACATCCGACGAGAGGAATGGATATAAAAATGAAAACAAGTTTTGACAACATAATAAATATGGCTTTAAATGAGGATGCTCCTTTTGGGGACATAACAACCATGAGTACTGTCCCTGCCGATAAACGTGCGGTTGGACGCTTTGTAGCAAAGGATGATGGTATTCTGTGCGGTATAGACATTGCCGAACGTGTCTTTGAAATTGTTGGCGGTGAGTTCGAATTGAAAAAGAATTTTTCTGATGGAGATAAAGTAAAAAAAGGTGATATCATTGCTGAGATAAGCGGAAACGCACGCACAATCCTTACAGGCGAACGTACAGCCCTTAACCTTATGCAACGTGCAAGCGGAATCGCAACACTTACAAGCATTGCTGTAAAAGCGATAGAGGGTACTAAAGCACATATCGCCGATACACGCAAAACCATGCCCGGCTTAAGGCTTCTTGATAAATATGCCGTCCGTGTTGGGGGCGGTGTAAACCACCGTTTTAACCTATCTGATGGTGTTCTTATAAAAGATAACCATATTGCAGCTGCTGGTTCGATATTGAATGCGGTTAAGGGTGCAAGACTTAGCTGCCCTCATACTCTTAAAATCGAGGTTGAGGTTGAGAACTTCGAACAGTTAAACGAAGCTCTTGAAGTAAAAGCAGATATTATTATGCTTGACAATATGTCAAACGAGGATATGGCAAAGGCTGTTCAAATCGTTTCCGGCAGAGCGCTTATTGAAGCTAGCGGAAACATGGGCGACAAAGACCTTGCTTTTGTTGCAAAGACAGGTGTTGACCTTATATCGATCGGTGCGTTAACCCATTCGGTAAAAGCGCTTGATATTAGTCTTAAATTTAAAATTGAATAATAAATTATATATAATTACAACGCACTGCTATTTTCGCAGTGCGTTGTTTTATTTATAGAATATTATTTTCATGTCCATTCTTTTCGTTCTGAAAGTTTTCTTAGAAACAATGATAAATTCGAGAAAAAGTCTTTATTAATCTGGCAAATCGTACTATAATAATTTTAATATTTAACTGCCAGATTAATTATTTATAGGACTTTATCGAAGAATTTTTCTTACTGTTTCTTAAGAGAA
>DMMZ01000026.1 GCA_003452915.1 Clostridiales bacterium
AGCACATAAATCTGCTTTATTATCGTCATAATGGTTAATTTTACTTTTAATTAGAATTTTTTGGATTGAAATGAGCGAAAAAATAAGAGAGATGTTTGGAAGTATAGCAGGTCGCTATGACTTTATGAATGATTTTCTCTCTTTGGGAATACATAAAACTTGGAGAACAAAGACAGTGAAATTATCTTCTGCAAAAAAAGGAGATAGTATTCTCGATTGTGCTTCCGGAACCGGTGATTTGGCAATTGAATTTCACAAAACTGTTACCGATAGCGGAAAAGTTACTGCTACTGATTTTTGTGAAGAAATGCTTTTAATTGGAATCGAGAAATTCAAAGCACAGAATCTGAAGATTGAAACTTCGATTGAAGATGTAATGAATTTAACTTTTGCTGATAATACTTTTGATATTTCAAGCATTGCATTTGGTATCCGAAATGTAGATTCTCCCAAAAAAGGACTTGAAGAAATGGCTCGCGTTGTTAAACCGGGTGGTGAAGTAGTGGTACTCGAATTTGGTCAACCTTACGGATGGTTTTCTTTAGTTTATAAAATTTTAAAAATTATATATGAATTATTTTATCAATAATAACATACCTCCCATTAAAAATTAAGAAAATTCATTAAAAAGATACTCAATTCAGATATTTATCGCATTCATCACTATGACAAATATAACATTAATTTTATAACCATACGTTTATTAAGTCAAGTATAAGCATCTTATCTGTCATACCATTTTGCCTGTGTTGAATATAACCTTGTATATTCACCATTATTTGATAATAACTTTTCATGAGAGCCGTCTTCAACAATTTCACCGTCTTTGAAAACAACGACTCTATCGGCAAGTGAAGCGACACTTATTCTGTGTGTAACCATGATGACAGTCTTTCCTTCTGTCATTGCTATGTATTTTCTGAAAATTTCGGATTCGGCAAACGGGTCTAAATTACTGGTAGGTTCATCAAGAACAATAAAATCACGGTCTCTGTAATAAGCACGAGCGATAGCAATTTTCTGCCACTGGCCACCGGATAAATCAGTTCCACCAATATCTTTACCAAGTAACGTATCTTTTTCTGCTCCTTCAAAACCGGAAAATTTAAGGGCTTTGTCTATCTGACTTTCGTTTCGTTCTCTCTTCACTTCGCCGAAAAAAACATTGTCACCGATTGTAAATGTGTTAAATCTGGCTGGTTCCTGAAAAACATATGATAAAGAATCATATTTTTCTGAAAAATTAATATATTTCACATCAATTCCATTTATCAGGACTTCTCCGCTTGACGGTTCAAGCATTCCTATTAATAATTTTATGAACGTTGTTTTACCTGCACCATTTTCACCGACAAACGCAACTTTTTCACCTTTATTTATTGTAAAATTTACGTTTCTTATTCTGTATTCATCAGTCAGAGGATAACGGTAACATATATTCATAGCTTCCAATGTATTCACGATGGTCGGTGTTTCTTTTTTCATAACATCTTTTAACATCTGTTCTTTTAAATCTATAAGCTCGAAAAACTGTGCCGATTCGTTTTTCTTAGATACAAAGTTTGCGACTGAGTTGAATAATTGGGATGTGCTGTTCAAGAGAGTTCCATTCAATGACAAGACCGCACCCAGTGCACCGACCGATAGTTTACCCTGCGTCATTAGAATAATCGCGAAAACGTTCGCTGTAATACTTGCAATATTTGATACAAAGCCGCTTGCCATTCCGAGAAAAAACACATTCTGCTGGTTTTTCTTTTCTTTCACCACATAATCATCCGCTAATACTTTCCACTTTGTAAAAAAGAAATCAAATAGATTCAATGCTTTTACTTCTTTTGCTGAACTGCCAAGCAGCACTCGTTGATAATAATCAGCTTCACGCAGGATCTTCCCGTTATCACGCGAAAACTTAAATTTTAATTTGTTTCCTACATAAGTTGTGTAAAGAGTTGGTATCGGTGCTACCAGCACTATATAGCATAATATCGGATTAAAAATATACAAAGAAGCGGCAACCATTATAACAGAGATAATTTTCGCAATAATAATATACCCTTCGATAATAACTCCTCTTTGAAGAGAACTCCATTCACCACCCATTGAATCAAAACTGCGATTTATAATATCGTTGATTTTCGGTACTTCCATATAATCGGGGTACAACATCGATATTTTTTTGAATAACTTCGCTTGAAATTTTTCCTGTAAGCGATGATCCTGAACTTTACTTATTCGCTCAATATCTTCTCCTCCATAAAGATAACGATTTAAAAGATTAATGATAAAACCAATAACCAAATATATCACCGCAAGGCTGATAAGTGAAATTAATTGAAGTGATGAAATCTCTATTTTACCAGAATAACCGTTTGCGGTGTCGATATATCTTCCCCAGATAAATGCCGTTACCGGTTGTAATATACTTAATATTATCGCTAGACCTAAAAAAATACCGCACATTAATTTCGCAGATGAGAAAACATATCTAAATAGCTTTGTCAAATATGACAGCTTGGGTGGATTTTCTTTTAGTATATCTTTTTCAAAGTCTGTGGTGTTGTCCTCGTATTTTATTTCGTATACAGGTATTTTTTCTTCTAGTTTGTCTTTAATTTTCTTAGGCATTTACGACGACCTCCGCTTCCTTTTTATACCACTGTTTCTGCGCGTTGAACATATTTGAATAAATACCTTCTGACCGCATCAGTTCCTCGTGTGTTCCAGATTCCATGATTTTACCGTCGCTTATTACGAAAATCCTGTCAGTGATCATTGTTGAACCTAATCTGTGAGTTATAAAAATCGCAGTTTTGTTCTCCGCTATTTCTGCAAACTCGTTATATAAATTAGCTTCCGCCAACGGATCCAGTTGGGAAGTTGGTTCATCCAGCAACAATATTGGCTTATTACCCATGAACGCACGGGAGATCGCTATTCTCTGCCATTGCCCTCCAGATACATCAACGCCACCATCAAAGTCTCTGCCAAGCAGCGTATCATAACCTTTCTCAAACTTCTCCGCAAACTCATCTGCCTTACCTTTTTTAGCCGCCATTATTATTTTTTTGTCGTTGTCAATCTCATCGATTTCGCCGATACCGATATTTTCTTTCAATGTTATACTGTATCTGGAAAAGTCTTGAAATACCGGTCCGAATATTTTTGTCCTAACACTTAAAGGATAGTCGTACAGTTTCTTTCCGCCGATTAATATTTCACCTTTATCAGGAGTGAAAATCCCTAGTAATAATTTTATAAGGGTTGACTTGCCCTCACCGTTTTCTCCAACAATTGAAGCTTTTTCTCCGTTCTTTATCTTAAAAGTCAAACCTTTCAATATATCCTTTTCGGTTCCCGGATATCGGAACCACACATCACGGAACTCAATGTCAAATGATTCTGGTAGATCCTTCTCCGTTCCCTCCGATTCGTCGGACAAGTTAAAGAATTTGTCATAATAATCGAATGAGTTTATGTGATATGGTGCCCATTTGAATATAAACGCACATCCTCCTAAACTCTCGTATACTCCGCCGAACATCAAGCGTGTCATAGCAATAAAAAGTCCCACCGACATCTTCCCGTATACAAATAATATAAGTAAAATAATTACATTTACAATGGATGCAATTCTTGTAATGTTTTCTCCTAACAATATCTTTCGCAGATTCTTAAAATAATAGCGTTCATAATCCTTGTTTCGCTCATTCAACCTATTTTTATATGTATCAATTAAATAGTCTGAATTACCAAACGCTTTTATTTCTTTAGAAAAATCCCTTGACCTTAAATACCATCCGAGAGTGCTGTACTTTCTTTCCTTTTCCCAATATGTTTCTAGTTCGGAATAAATGTTATAATTTGTTTTTGATGAGATATATGTTTCGAGTATAAAAGGAATTAAAACTGTAAGTAAAAGCCACCACCGTATACTTACAATATAGGCAAGCGAGCCAATACCGGAGATAACAGATATTATCCAGTAATTAACATACATAGGCCACAGGTGTCTAGCCGAACTTTCCGCTCTGTTATATGCTTTATCTATTATTTCTGCGGACTTTTCACTCTCAAAGTGCTCGTACTTCATTGTTTTAAGCTTCTTAAGCATACGTTCTTTATATGATGTTCTTAAAATCAATATAGAACGGGGCTGAACATAATTCCATACAATGCCGCTTATTATTGTAGGCAAAAGTGCAATTATTACAAACAACACAAGATAAAAAGAATAACTCGTAAAAGTCATTACACCCTGTGCTACCGCCAATCCACCGTCAAAAACATGCTGATTAACATAAACTCCTAAGGGAGTTAATAATCCGGTGATAATTGCTAATAAAAAAGTGACGATAACCATTATCGGGGCTTTACCGAATATTATTCCAAGTAAGTCTTTGTATGCTGTCAATATTCGTTTCATTAATATTACCTTTCTTTATTACAACAAAACTTATAACTTATAACAAGAAAAACAAAATAGACATATTTATACATATTTTACCATAAAATGGTGAAACTTACAATATAATAATACAAAATTATAACAGAATATGATGGATATTTTACAAGCTTAGCTGATTCGGTGGATTATTGAATAAATCATCAACTACACAGTCAGCTGCAAGTATAAAACTACGAATATATTCATGGTGGAAGTGAAAGAATCAAATGTAAAACTAACAGGCACTCTACAGAATGATGCACTCCCTGTCAAGTTGACAAGGTTGGATCAAAATTAATGTAGGGTGCCTGGCTTTATTTTTATTAAATTTATATGATGGAATAAGGTAAAACTTTGATTTGTATCATCTATACGTCTGGAACGATAGGTTTATATTGATGGGAACAAGATTTTTTAATAATCGTCATCCGTTCTGGTTGTACATTATATCCCTTACTCTTAAATTTATCATAAATAAGTCGCCGTACTGTCCGCATTGTTTTTGTATTTTCTTTGTCAAAATTAGCATAATCACAACTTTCGTTATTAAGATGTGCAAAAAATGCTTCTTTAATTTCACCGTGGCAATAGCGAAGAATTTTATGGTCGCATTCAGGATCAGGACAGTATAATTCTTTTCGTCCACTTGCTTTTCTTATTTCTTTTTCAAGAGAATAATTGTTAGCAATTTCTGTTGCATGATATAATTTACCATTCCATAATGCGTTTTCCATTAAATACCCCCTTCGCTTGGTATAGTGTTAAACACTCTTCAAATTTACACTTATACAATTTTAGATATTATTGCATCGATAACATGGTTAACAAATTTTGCTAATTTATCGTTCTGCTTTTCTGAGTTTCCTTTTCGCTCCAGTTGTTTAAACACTTTTTCAGGTATGTATGCAGTTACTTCATAACCAAATGACACATGAACATAGCCACGGTTTGAATTTTCAAACTTGCTTATAAAACCTTCATTGAATTCTTCCTTATCAACAAGCCCGCTATATTTATTTAGTAATTTATTTTTCAGCTCATCCCATGAAGCCCGTTTCCATTCTTTTGTTATGTCATTCCAAAGTTCTAAACACTTTTCTTTGCTCGAGCCAAAGTGCTGATTATAATATGTTTTCTTTATATAAGGTGCAAATATTGTTGATTGAAAATGTGCAAATCGAAGATATGGTTCTACGATAAGTTCAAGTTTTGTATCATCAACAATTATTTCATTGTCATTTATCCAGTTTAAATCATGCTTCGTTGTCTTGTATAAATTATAACCTTGCCATTTCGTGTCACCAGGCCAAACAGTAACCATTAAACACTTTTTATCATAATCTATATCTACTTGTGCCTCTGATAGGAAGCTATAATCAAGAGGTATGATATATCTGCCTGTATATTTCTTTTCGTCATCTTCGTTTTTACAACAATTTTGAATAATTTTTATTAGCCTTTTTTCAATTAGTATTTGATTATCTATGGAAATATTTATTTCAGAAAGAAGAGAAACAGGAAACCACTGTCCGTATCGATGCTCTAAGTGTTTTAAGTAGTGACTTAGAATGCTGTTTTCACTTCTCCCAGTAATGCTATGTACTTGTTGAATTATCTCAATTATGTCTTCCCAATTTCCATTGATATAATCTACCGAAGGTATTGACTCGTTACGTTTTTGTATTTCATTAACCAAACTCTCTACTTGGGTTTGAACCTGTGTTCTGGCATCAGCAGAATTTCGTTTTACTTCAATAACAATAAAAGTATCCTTGTATTTGATTACAATATCTGTAATCAGCGTTTCACCGGGTTTAGTAGTGTCTTCTGACCACTCAACGTGTTTTTCTGTAGTAAGAGTCATGCCAACAATTAACTTTGGACTCGGATATGCATCAATAATTTTTGTTATGCTTTGTTGTATCCCAATGTCAACATCTTCGGCTTTGCTATGCTTCTGTACTTCAATTCCTGTGCCACACTTTGAATTTAAATAGTCAATAAAGCGATCTAATAGTAATGGGTTTTCACTCATCACAATTGCAAGACCACGCGAAACATTATTTTCAATTGGTAGAGCATTTGCTTGAGAATAATGCTCGAAAATATTTAAATGTCTATTATTATTAAACATAGCTATTGCCTCCATTTATTCAGTGTACATGATGAATTATATAAATTTTTGAATATCTTACATTCCTCTAAATTATTTCCATAAGTTTTCGGTTTAATTTAAGCCAGTCTTGCTGTTCTTTGTAGTTTGGCAACACTGTTTTAACTCTTGACCAAAAAGAAGCACTGTGGTTTTTGTAGGTAATGTGACTTAATTCATGTACTACAACATAATCAATAACTGAAATGGGACACATTATTAATCTCCATGCAAAATTCAAACTATCCTTTGAACTGCAGGAACCCCAACGAGCCTTTGCCTTAGATAGTTTTATGGATGAATATGTAACACCCATCAATGAAGAATATCGTGAAACTCGCTCGTTTATGATGTTACTTGCAACTTCTTTTAGCCAACTTAACACATCACTTAAGTTGAAATTTTCTGGTATTAAAATATTTGTGCCGGAAAAACATATCTTACTTTCTTTAGAGCGCAAAATTGTATACTCATCTCCGAGGTATAGAAAATTTTCGCCAGTTTCAAAGATAACACGACTGTGCTTTTCTGCAAATGTAGATACTTGGTATTGTTTATCATTAATCCAATGCCTTTTCTTTTTGACAAAATCCGCTATTTCACTATCTTTAATATTGTTAGGTGCTCGTACTATAAGATTCGCTTCGCTATCAATTACTAAAGCTATTGTTTTGCGACTTGAACGTACTACAGTATAATCAGCAATCATTTGTTATCACTCCCAAAATGTCTATAAGCAAGTTCAAGTAAATCCTGAGCAATTTCTTGCCGCCTCTTAAACACTTCAGGAACACACCGCTTAATTTCGGGTGCAATTAACCTATTTACAAGGAAGGTCCTAAGTTCGTCTTGCATCGAAGTATTACTCCAAAAATTAACTGTTTGTGTATCACTTTTCAATCGTTCAAGCACATTGTTGGTCAAATCTTTTAAGGAATTAAAGTTTTCCTCTTCTAAATCAGTATAATCTACATTTCCATAGAGTTTCTGCTTTAGACGCGCAAAAAACGGCATTTCATGTTCAGGCTCGTACCCATAGGTCTTTTCACGCTTACGGCCTTCAATAATGTCTTCTCGGAAGTTTTCTAACGCCTCTCTTAGTTCTTGCCAATTGTTCTTAAACTCTTCTAAAATCGCTTCCAACTTCTCGCTTAATCGAGTGTAAAGCTCAGGGTCCTTTGGCGTATTTACATTGATAAACTCTCTTACAGCGTACTTGATTTCATCGCAAACTGCACGATTGCTTTTTGTTTTCTTTTTCGTGTCTTTTAAAAAGTCGTTTAAAAGCAACGAAACGGGTGCGATTTCAATAGTAACCCCATTAACATCAAGGTATTCTTCAATAATTGATCGTACCTTTTTACTGGCATCTTTCATTGACAATCTTGGGTCACGAGTCAGTTTTGCTACTGATTCACGGATGAACGCTAAACGCTTAAAAACATCGGTGTACTCTAAAGCTGCAGGATTCGGTAACACTCGGTCAAACAATCTTGAAAGCACCCCAAATAAAGCGTTAAACTCATCTCTCAAATCGTCATCTGCACCTAATTCTTCGATAATAGTTGCTGCATCATCAACTGAATTAACACCAACCTTATCATAAATAAATTGTAAAATGTTATTGTAAGCGCTGTTTAAAGCATCTATATCCTGTGATGGATTCTTCATAGCTGCAACAGTTTCATCAATATCAGCTTCTGCATAATCAGCCAAAGCTTCACGTAGATGGTTTGTAACACCAACATAATCCACAACATATCCACACTTTTTATCTGAACCACAAGTACGGTTTACTCTGGCAATTGCTTGAAGAAGGGTATGATTCTTAAGTACCTTATCAAGGTACATTACTTGTTCGATAGGGGCATCAAATCCTGTTAAAAGCATAGCTGTGACAATTAAAATGCCATAATTTCCATCTCCGCCTTCTTTTCCTTTTTCGCCAAATGCCGCTTTGAAACCATCGATAATGAGTGCATTTTGTGCTTGATCACCGTACTGCTTTAAATGTGGGTCGGCATTTTGCTCCATTGAAATAATGCAAGCGGTTTTTAATAGTTTCAATTTTTCAATATTTACATTTAAAGGGTTGCTCTTTTCAAGTTTTGCAATCTTAATAGGCAGCAATTCATCTATTGCAACTTTATATCTATGAGCCGCTTCTTTGCTAACACCAACAACCTGTGCTTTATAACCATTGCCGATAATTGTATTTATGTAATGATTAAGCATGTCGGATGCTTTGGCATGAATAATTTCTTTTGCTTCAAGATACCCTTTAGCAGTATATTTGCCCATGATTTCCTGTTGCTCTTCCGTTTCCATAAAACCAAACACATCGACAAATTGACGATTCATCGCATCGTGGTCAGTTATCTCACTATCAGCGGCGCGGCCTTCATATTTTATCTCAACAACAACTTCATCATCGACAGCTTGACGCATGGTGTATGCGTCTATATAACCACCAAAGGTCTCTGTTGTTTTCGTAATAGGAGTGCCGGTAAATGCAACCTTAACCGAATTAGGCATACTACGCCACATATTTGCAGCAAGTTCAGAATACTCACTTCTGTGAGCCTCATCAATCATAACAAGAATTTTTTCAGAATTATTCAGCACCGGAAATTTGCCGACCTTCTCGTCACGCTCACCGAATTTATGCACCATAGCAACCGTAACATCACTTGCAGTATTACGAATAAGACCTTTGAGTCCTTCAATACTGCCAGCTTCGTTGACAGTAAATTTTATTGCTTTTGTTGTTTTAAAAAGCTGTGTTTGCAGGTCTTTGCGGTCAATAAGCAGAACGATTTTATAGCTGTTCAAATCGTCTGAATTAAACATCTTTCGAACGACAAACATCATCGTCAGAGATTTACCGCTGCCTTGTGTATGCCACAGCGTACCACCGGCTTTATCTTTTCTGAGACGATCGACAATCTTCCTTGCTCCGCGATATTGCATATAGCGTGGTACAATTTTCTTTGTGCGTCCTTCATCATCTTCAATGTATACAGTGTAGCTTTGAATGATATCCAAAAGATGAGCAGGTGAAAGCATACCGGCAACCAAAACCTCTTGGCTTGACGGTGCGCCACTTTTTCTAATATCGGATAGTTTATAGGGATACGGGTCTTTCCATTCAATAAAATGGCATGGTTCACCGGTGATGCTTGTATATCGAGCAGCGTGAAAGCTGGTACTGATTAAAATCTGATTATAATAAAACAGTTCCGGCACACCTTCGCTGCTGTCGTCTTCTCTTTTGTTTTGATAACGGCATAATTGCTCTATACCTTCTGCAATAGGCTCTGCAATATCCGGTGCTTTGCACTCAATAACAACAAGGGGTAACCCATTTACAAAAAGCACAACATCAGGAATGATATGTTCTTCTTTACCGGGGATACGAACCTTGTACTGGCTGATAGCAAGATAGTCGTTTTGTGATGTTTCTTTATTGAAATTATCTACATCCGACCAATCAATCACTCTTACAGGACAGTTTGGTTCTCCGGTTTCCTCGTTGTCGGCAGATAAACCAACGGTTATTCTCTCGAAAACCTCCATGTTGTTTTCGAGCAGCTTATCCATTTGAAAGGGGTAATTTTGCATTTGTACGCTAAGGTCCTCAACCTGAATATCAGTTAGCCATGGATTGAGTCTTGCAAGTGCCTCTTTAAGTTTTACAATAATTACAACCTCGGCAAGAGATTTGCGATAGCTTTTTGCAGGGTTGTGTTTATCACTGTCATCAAGTTGCAAAACGGACCAGCCCAGTGCCTCGAGCTGACAGAGCAAAGGCCCTTCAACATATTTTAGTTCTGATGGTCTTCCTGACATTTAAACCCCTCCTTATAATAAAGCGTCAACGCTTACACCGTCTGGTTTTAGTAGGTCTTGCATTAAACCTTGTTTAATGTCTTGTAATTTTGAAAGATAATTAGTTTCTGTAGTTATCTTAATATCTACTGCTTCAAGTTGATTAATAATGTCTTGTTGCTCATCTGATGAAGGTACGTAAATTGGCATTTTACGCAAAACATCAAGTGAAACGTATTTTTGAGTAGAGCCTCTCAAACTAAGCGATAAATATTTTTTGCATAAATTACTCTGTAAGTAATATTTTAACCATTGACTTTTTTGTGCGTTTCCGCCCATTTTAAATAAACCTACATTTTTTACGGCGTAATCGGGATTATCATTTGTTTCTTGATAAATACTTCCGATAGTTCCAATCATACTAAATAGAATATCCCATTTATCTACTTTGCTACGACGTATAATTTGTTCGTAATCTTCAAAAGAGATTTTATATGCACATGAAAAGTCTAAATTTTGGTTTCCTAAATGTTTAGATGTAATTAAATATTTACCACTACTCCCTGTTGGTTTTGGAGAATCGTGTGTACCATCTCTTACTGAATCACAAAAATCAACAAGCTTTTGTGTTGTCACTCTGTTGTCGAAAAAATCCTGCATCATGCCAATCTTGATGTTACTGTACTTATCAATTAAGGCTTTGGTTTTTACAATGGCATCGTCAACTGTTGTAAGTATTTCTGCAATCTTTGCTTGTTGTTTTTCTGAAAACAAAGGAACTACAATATGTTCAAACGAATTATGGCGCAAAGATTTTACAGTAGTTCCAACTGAATATTTTACTAATTGGTATGTATTATTTTGAATAATATAATATAAAAAAATTGCGTTATACCCTGAGTAAGGAATGACTGCATATGCACGTTGATGAAGGTCGAACTTCCCATTGTAATATTTTGGTATAAATTCAGAGCCTTCACCTGGAACAATTATAGCTTCACAATCAAATAAATACCGCGTACTTAATTTAGCCACATCAGAACGGTCAAACAAAGGATACTTACCAGTTTCATTAGCATCTTGAACGTTGCTACTACCAGTAAGAATATTTGCAATATCAGTTAATTTCGCCAATTCACCCATTAATATATCCCAGCCTTTCTAAAAAGCCATTCAGTTTATCTTCGGCTTTTTTACGCTCATTAAGCATTTGGTTGGCAGAAACGAAATATTTATCCCACAACTTACAAACAGCTTTTACGGTTTTTGCAACTTCGGTAGTGAGGTATTTTTCGAGTTCGACAACAAAACCCTCATGCAACAGTTGCATAACGAGTGTTTCACATTGTTCGGCTGTTAGCTTTTCACGAATTGCATTGATCTTCTCCTGCAACTCGGCAGTTTTCTTTTTAAGTTCACGATTTAAGCGATTTTTCTCTTTTTTAAGTTTATCAATTTCTTTTAGCTGTGCTTTTGCTTCGGCAGTACTGAGTTTTTTCAGGTAGTCCTCAACCTCTTTTACAGTAGGTTCTTTCGCCTCTGCTTCTTCGCCTTCTTCGGTTTCTTCCTCTTCCTGATCAATACCCATATCCACAGAAGAAACATAGGCTTGCAAATCAGCCAGTGCGGATTCTGCTTCATCCTCAAGAGATTTCAAAGCGGAAAGTTCATCGGTAAAGTGTTCTAACGCTATCTTTTCATCACTTACAAGGGCAGATACAAACCCTTCTGCACCAATGGTTTTAAACACGTTTTTAATTTTAATAACTTCTTTTACAGACACCTTGGTTTCTTTACCATTGGCGGCTTGCTCGATTTCGGTGTACTCACGCACAGTGTAGCTGTGATCCCACCAGTTGGCAAAAACACCGATGCATTGAAAGTGGTCAAGAATACCCACTGGCTCTAATGATTCAGCTAAAAATTCAGTGTATTTTCTTGTGAATTCAGAGATGCCTCCTTCATCACCAACGTCGGCAACGGCGGCGCCTGCATTTTCCCAAAAGAACTCAAATGCACTACGCATATTATTGTTTGCGGTTGCAACACCGGAATGTTCCGATATATAAGCTTTTATCTTTGCTTTATCATTGCATTCATTTTTAAACAGCGAATAGCCGTCGCCTCTATTATCGAACAAATCGTTCTCGGCGATGGCATATTTTGTTATTAGCCCGTTAAGGGCGGTAATTTCTTTATTGGGTACACCACCGTAAATGTGTGCCTTCACATCGTGTGGCTCTTGTGGAGGTGTGTTGTCTACATAACGTCTGATATTCAAATTGCCGTCATGACCTTTTTCATCGATAATATCATCTATCGGTATGATTTTAGAATAGTTATCGATTTCTTGTATATTATCGAAAACCCATACGATTTTTTCAATATCCTCAGGGCGGAGGAAGTTTTGGTTTTTTCCCTCACCATACTCTGCATCAGCATTGATAATAAGAACCTTGTTTTTTAGCTTGTCCGGCTTATTTTTGTTAATAACTAAAAGACAGGTAGGAATTGTTGTACCGTAAAACAAGTCAGGGGGTACTTGTTCAAACAAAGAGATTCGACGCGAGTACATCGAAGACTTTGTAATTAACGAGCTTGCTAAAATCATATTTGATGATGAGCGTATTCCTAATCTCTACAAACAGTTTTCCGAATATAACAAGGAATCTAAATTAAAAGCGAATATCAAAGTTCAGAAAATAGCAAAGAATATTAAGGAAATACAAGGTAAAATAAGCAACCTTATATCGGCTATTGCTTCTACTGGTAGTACTTCACTCTTATCAGCTCTCAATGACCTTGAGATAGAAAAATCAAAGTTAGAAGAAATTCTGGCTCAAGAAGAAAGTTACTATGATTCAAAATACTCCATAACAGAGGAGCAAATCCGCACAGCTTATATGAAAGCAAGAGAGCTTTTTCTCAGCGGTGAACTAGAGGAAAAAAGACAGCTTATAAATCTTTACCTAAATAAAGTAGTAGTATATCGGGAGCATGTTGAGATTTTTCTCAATTTGCTCCCGATTTTTTTATTGTCAAAAAGAAATCCCACACAAGATTCAAACGACCCTTGTGTGGGAAACCCTGGTGGAGGCGAGGGGAATCGAACCCCTGTCCGAAAACCTTTTGCCGGCACTTTCTACGAGCGTAGCTCTTTGTTTAGATTCCCTTGCATGACCGCCAAAGAGCAGGCTGACTTGTTTGGTAGCTTCATAAGTTCATGGCAGGCAGCAAAGCTTAAGCCCGCTCACGTTCACTACTAAGTGACGCCAAAACCTGGCTCGTAGTCCTTCCAGGCCCGACGGCTGCCTAGTTAGGCAGCAACTTTAACGTTTTTGTTAGCGTTTAAATTTAATTTACGTTTTTTAAAGAAGACACGTTCTTCTGCTCGCTTATATCGGTTCAAAATCCCCGTCGAAACCTTTACGCCCCCATATTATATAATTTTTCTCTAATTTGCTTAATTTATACTGCTTCGCCAAACCATAAATTTTTCTGTTGCATTATTTGTAAATTCCTCTACGAATTCAGGAGGATATACAACAGAAGGACCTATATTATTATCTTTATGCCATATATAATTTCTATTTAAAAACTCTGCCACTTCCCCATCGCTAACTCCGGGTGTTGTTCCGTATGTATCTTTTGGGCAGGAAAGCATCTTTTGCCATACATCCTCACTCCACCTTTCATTATGATAGATGAATGCGCTTGCCAAAGCTATCTCACGTCTGTACGAATAAAACCAATTCTCTTCCTTGTGAGTTTCGGCATATGTACAAAATGTTCTTTCATCCCATAACCAATCTAAATACAGATGCAGAAGTATACCTTCATCAAAAGATTTTTTTGAACTTTTGGCTAGATTTATCAATTCATTTTCACGGTTTTGTATTGTACGAAAATGTGTAATATCTTTTTCTTCTCTGGTAGCAACAGCATCGGGCACAATTGCTCCTATGTAAAAAAGCGGATCTGTGTCAGCAAATAATTTGTATGCTGTCAACAGATGAATCATCACTGAAGGCACAAATTTTACTCCTTATTATGTCAACTAAATTAATAATAATATTGTTTATTTTGCTTATTGCCAGGTGTTTATTTTTTAGGTTTCACCTTTTAATCTCTGCGGTCTGCCATATATCTTTCAGCATCGCGTGCCATTGTCTTTTTAGCTTCGGTTTCTCGCTTGTCGTATAACTTTTTACCCTTGCAAAGACCAAGCTCCATCTTAACCCATTTGCCTGAAAAATAAAGTGAAATCGGTATCAGCGAATAACCTTTTTGTCCGACAAGTCCGAAGAGCTTTAAAATCTCTCGCTTATGCATAAGTAAAATGCGTTCTCTCGTTGGTAAAGTATTGAAAATATTACCCTTTTCATACGGGCTGATATGTATTCCGTATGCAATCAACCGACCGTCTTTAACTTGGCAATATGAATCCTTGAGGTTTACCTGTCCGTTCCGAAGCGATTTCACTTCTGTACCACTAAGCTCTATTCCGGTTTCAAATGTATCCTCTATAAAATATTCGTGATAAGCTTTTCGGTTCTGAGCAATAATCTTTTTCATTTTTTCTGACAAATTATAATCACCTGCTTTGCACTAAATATTATATATTAATGCTGATTCTTTTTCAATAGAAATTAATGGTTTAATTTATTTATTTTCTATAATTTATTTTGAGTAAAAAACAACTCAGCTTCAAAACATGGTCTGTCTGCCGTATCGTTGTATACATTTAGGCAATATGAGTTTTCACCCTTTATAACCGATATATTCAATTCATCATTCAACCTTGCTTCATTTACAAAATTAATTAGCGTTTTATTTATTGAATACTTATTAAGGTCAATTGGTGAATAATCGAGTGCAATATCTGAATACACACAGTTGTTAAGGTGATTATTCTCGTCAAGATCGGAAAAAACTACCTTTCTTTTCCCTGCATTATATTCGCTACCGTTTTCGTTAAAAATTTTTCTTGGTATTTCAATACTGTCAATTTGTTTATTATATGATTTTATTGGATATATGAAATTTTTCGGACGAATTACATTACGTTTATCATAGTTAATCAACACCCAATAAGTAGAAGCTGCTGCTGTTTTTTCATCGTTTTTAAAAATCTCATATTCGCGGATGAAATGAACACCGAGTATTTGATTGTTGAAAGTTCTTATAGTTATTATATCCTCAGAACGTATTTCACCTGTAATTTCCAAACCAATTTTTGTAATCACAAAAACCATATTGTTCTCACGCATATTAGTATATGTAGCTCCATAACTGTTGCAATCTTCTCTTGCTAACTGCTGCATATATTTTTGTAATGCACTTACTTTAACCAAACCATTTGGGCTGACATCATAGCTGTTGATTCGATATGCTTTTTCTAACATTCTTGTCTTTTGACTTCCTTCCAGTGTTGATAATTAGGTTTTTTTCTTAGAAAGCGGATTAGCTTCCATAGCTTCTTCAAGCTTTTTATCCGAGACATGAGTATATATTTGTGTTGTATTCAACTGCTCATGTCCAAGTATATCCTTTAAAACACGAACATCAACGTTTCCACTGTTATACATCAGTGTTGCTGCTGTATGCCGCAGCTTATGTACAGAATAACCCTTTCCTTCAAGCCCGCTCTCGGCAAGTTGCTTTTTAATCAGCCATTGTACTGTCTTGTTGGATATTCTACGGTTCAATCCGCTCAAAAACAAAGCATTTTTATCTATAATGGATCTTCCCTTTTCCATTGCCTTTCTTTCCCGCACCTTAAGATATGCTTCAAGCGCTTCCCTGCATGCTGTGTTTAGGTAAATTGTACGCATCTTGCTTCCCTTGCCTGTTACAACAAGCTTTGTCATATCGTCACTGATATCATTTAGGCTGATACCTACAAGTTCGGAAAGCCGCATTCCGCAATTTAAAAAAAGGGTTATAATACAATAATCACGCTCATGTGTCTTGCTGTCGCTTTCTACACTGTCTAAGAGCCGTAAACTTTCGTCAAGCGAAAGATATTTTGGCAGTGTTTTTTTAATAGAAGGGCTATCAATATCTTTTGCCGGATTATCTACCAACTTTTTTGATTTTTGTGTATGGTATTTAAAAAAAGCCTTGATTGCCGATAACTTTCTTGCTAAAGCAGAAGAGTTATTCATTTTTTCTTTGGACATAAAAAGTAAGAAAGAATAAATTTCATCAGTCGTTATTGAACCTGCCAGTTCTAGGTTAACAGACGATATATCTACTTTTTCCAGCTCCGAGAGGTCTTGTTTTGTACGCCTTGCAATTATATAGCGAAAAAAGGTACGAAGGTCGTTGTAGTATTCTTTAACAGTTAACGGAGAACAACTCTGTATCGTCTCTTTATATGCAAGAAAAGAATTGATAACAACTGGAATTTCTTCCAAATTTATTCCTCCTATAATTTTTCTGCTACTTTTATATTATACACCTATATAAATTTTTTAACAATAGTTATTTTTTTATAAGTTGACATTAAATTAATATAGTAGTATTATATATTTATAGAATTTTAGGAGGTAGCGTGAAAAATGCAAGAAAAAGAAATACATAAGCACGTACTTCCACGAATTTTTCATTACTATTTGTGCCTGGCAGGGAGTGAAGGTTTTTTATGTTAGTATATAATGTTTTGACTAAAGATAAAATTGACTTTTCGGATGTTCCTAAAGCGGAAATAAATTGTTATAAATGGCTTAAGGGATATGAGCCAAAAGCTTTTGGACAGTTAATTTTAATTAAAGACAAAGGCTTTGCTTTAAAATTAACTGCTTACGAAAAAAATCCGAAAGCTATTTACACCGAATATGGACAACCTGTTTATAAGGACAGCTGTCTTGAATTTTTTGTACGTTTCAACAAAGAAAGTCCGTTGTACTTGAATTTCGAAATGAATTCTAACGGAGCGTTTTTGGCATCGGTACGAAGTGACCGTAAAAACAAAACAAATATTCATGAAAAAACAGCCTTACCCGAAGTAAAATCTACAAAGCAGGAAGAATTCTGGACAGTCGAAACCTTTTTCTCATTTGATCAGGTAAATGCTTTATTTGGTAAATGTGATTTTAATAAAGGCGATGTTTTTTACGGTAATTTTTATAAATGTGGTGACGAAACAGAAATTCCACATTATGGAATGTGGTCACCGATTAATACAGAAAATGCTGATTTTCATCAACCTGTATTTTTTGGTGAATTAGTTATCGGATAAAATTGGGGTGTAAAATTATGAAAAGGTTTATTTCTTATCTATTATGCTTTACAATATTATTATCACTAAGCTTAAATGTTTCTGCTGTTTATACAGACGTTAACAATATGCGAAGTATCCCACCAGAAACAACGGTAGCGGAATTAAAAAGTCTTTTAAAGAGTGTTAAAAGTGTTTCCGACGGTATCGCAGTTCTTCTAGATAATGTTAAAATCGGAACCGGCTACGATGTTTTTTGTAATGACGGTACATATAAAGCTGTTGTGCTTGCGGATGTAAACGGTGATGCAAACGTTTCAGCATTTGACTACTTAATGATAAAGCGTGCTTTTTTAGGGACTTATACTCTTAATGGTGTATATAAGCTGGCTGCTGACACAGATGAAGATGGAGCAATAAATTCATTAGATTATCTTACTGTTAAACGTCAGGTTTTGGGTACATACACTATAGGTTCGAAAGAAAATGCTAAAAGTGTTCCAGTATTGCTTTATCATCATATACTACCAGATATTGATAAAGCATCTGACAAATGGAAAAACAACGAAATTACCATTTCTACAACAGAATTCCGTAAACATATGGAGTTGATCAGAGATTCGGGATATACGATAATTTCTACCGACGAGCTTATTGCATATATAAAAGGTGAGCGAACAATTCCTGAAAAAAGTGTTGTTTTAAACTTTGATGATGGATACAAATCCAATACAGAATACGCAGCACCTATACTAAGAGAATTCGGATATCAGGCAACAATCTTCTCTGTAATTCAACCCTTTTTCGGAAATTTTGAATTACATTATAATTTTGATTCTCTTCAACACTTAACTGAACAAGACTTAACAAACAATTCTGATGTATTTACTCAGGAATGTCACACCTATTTAAACCATGAGCACCTTTCCCAACAGTCATATAGCTATGTTTATAATGACCTTATGCAAAGTCAGAACGCATATCCATCCAAATACTTTGCATACCCTTACGGAGATTTTGATGCTGACGTAATAAAAGCTGTAAAAGCTGCAGGCTTGAAGGCTGCTTTTACTATAGTAGGAAGAGATGTTGTAATTGGTGAAAATCTTTATGAGATACCCAGATACATGGTAACATCTCCGATGTCGAATCAAGATTTTTTAAAATATCTTAATTAAATTTGTATAAAATATCTTACGGCGAATGGATTTTTCCATTCGCCATAAAATTTATCAGAATTTATCTAACCATCGCATTACATTCATTTGCACAAGCATTACATTCGTTGGCACAATTCTGACAATGATCATCCTTGAAGTTCATGCATTCCTGCGCACATTTCTCGCATATAACAGCACATAATCTGCATAAATCAATAGCATGCATTGCATCCATACTCATAAACGCTGCAGATTCCTTGCATATAGATGCACATTCCATTAACATATTTATGCATGTTTTTCGAGCCTTCACATCCGGCTCGTTAAGACACATTGTCATACACTCATAACAGGTTTGTGCACATCTATTGCACGCATCTATACATTTTTGATATCTACTTTCAATCATATCATAACCTCCTTTTATGAATATATTTCCCGCATATTATTAATTTTATTCAGCATACTAAAATGGAAATGAAAAAATCCTTAAAAGCATTAAGCTTCTAAGGAAAATTATGGCGCGCTGTGAGGGATTCGAACCCCCGACCATCTGGTTCGTAGCCAGGTACTCTATCCAGCTGAGCTAACAGCGCATTTGCAACATTTAAAATAATAGCATACAAGATTGGTTTTGTCAATACTAAAGAAGCTTATTTTTCAATAAATTCAATATCACTTTTAAAATACTATTGACAAAAACATTATAACATGCTAATTTAAAATTAAACAAATACTATATATTTTGGAGGTTTATTAAAATGAAAAAGTTTACCAGTATCCTAGTTTTTGCATTGTTGGTATTAACGTTATTTTCCCCTGCCTTAACAGTTTCCGCCGATCCGGTTGCACAAAGCGTCAGTTTAGAGCCTGGTAATGGTGATGTCGTCGTCAGAACAGGTGCAGACATGACTAAGCTCACAGATGGGGACAAGGTGTGGGATGCAGAAGGTAAAAATAATTTTAGCATGGAAGGTATTGTCTTAATCCAAAATAAAAAAGCTTATACTTCAAATGATTTCCCAACTTGCAATCTTATTATCGATCTTGGTTCTCAGAAGAAGGTTAATACGGTAAATATTACATTCTATCATTACTTTGATGCGATAATTGATACACCGAAGGATGGGGAAGTAACTATTTCTTATTCAATCGACGGTGACGGATTTGCCGAAATTGGTACCTTTGAAATAGAAGGTAAGGCGTCTTCAGGAACTTCAGGTATATTTGATGAAAACATTTCACTGGGGGAGACAGTAGATGCTAAAGAAATAATGGTATCAATGGCTTTTGGTTCTTATCCTGTTACTAGCGTTGCAAATGAATGGTTTGGTTTTACCGAGCTGTCTGCAGGAATGGCAATTGATTATATCGGAGAAGATAATAGTGAAGAAATCTCTGAAGCAGTAAGTGAATTATCAGAAATTGAAGATACTTCCTCTATTGTAGAAAGTGATGTAATTTCTGATCCTGCCGAAAGCGAAGACGAAGTCTCTGTTGTATCAGAAGCTGACAAAACCGATGAATCAGATATAAAAGATGTTGATGATGATTTCCCATGGGTGACCATAGGAATAATAATTGGTCTGGTTGTTATTGGTGCGGTTGTTACTATGATAGTTATAAAGAAGAGAAAAGTTTAATTAATTAATAAACTGAGCGTGTTTGCATATGCAGGCACGCTCATATTTATGATATCGGGAATTGTGCCGGAACGGTATAAAACCGTATTTGAAAGATTAATCTTTCGAATTATTTATCACAGTGTTGCGTTAAAAACTGTTAGTGCATCTTTATATCTGGCTTCATCAGAAGAAGCATCTAATATTATCGTAATTACTTCCTTACCGTTTTTGTATGCAATCGCCGCAAGACATTTACCTGCTTCGGGAGTCGCACCTGTTTTCATTCCTGTGGCATACTGATAATAATGACTGTCTTCTTGCTTTAACAATAAATTTGTGTTTATCCAGGTAACATCCTTATTGCTATAAACTCCCCTTGCCTTGCTCTTGTTTATTGAATTTTTAACTATATCAAGACTATTTGTATGTATAGCTATTTTTAATATATCCGCTGCTGTTGTATGGTGACTCGCATTATGATAACCGTCTGGGTTAGCAAAATTCGAATCAGTACAACCTAAATCATCAGCGGTTTGATTCATCAAAGTTAAAAAAACCGATAACGCTTCATTAACAGGCATGTTAGGGTTTTCTGAATATAATCTGCCTATACCCACTGCCATAACATATGCTGCATCATTACCCGACGGAACTAATAAAGCATCAACCAGTGTAAGAAAATCTATTTTGTCACCTTTTTCTAAACCGGCTACCGATGAGCCTTCCAAAATATAATCCAGCTCGTCACCTACTTTAAATATGTAATCGTTTTTTATGTATCTTATTGCAGTGCTTACAGTAAGCAGCTTTGTTAATGATGCAGGGTAACAACGTGTAAGAGCATTTTTGCTGTAGATAATACTGCCATCTGTGTAGGCAGCAATAGCATAAGAGGCATCAAGTTGCAGATCCAATTGCTCAGAATAGTGTAAAACTACTTCAATTGCTGATGTCTGTTCGCTATTCTCGATATCGGATATTACTTCATCAATTGAGCTTATATCCATTGATATATCTGCTGATATACTTTTACTTGCATCAGAATCCGTTATTGATGAATATTCCAAAGAATCTGAAACTGTATCTGATGTATATTTATCATAAAAAAATAAACATGATGTTATTATAATTAAAGNNTAAAGCCGCCACTACAATAATGGCGGCATTTATCTTCGCTTTATATCTCATTTGATTTTCGCTTCCAATTCCGCAATTTTCTGTTTTAATATGCACAATTCCTGTGCAACAGGGTCGGGTATATTTACTTGATCTAGATTGTTTTCAATACGAGTGTTATCCAGTTTTATTACTTTCGCAGGAATTCCTACTGCTGTTGAATTCTCCGGAATATCTTTTAAAACAACAGCACCTGCTGCAATTTTCGAATTATTTCCTACAACAATCGGTCCCAACACTTTTGCACCTGCACCAATCATAACATTATTACCGATTGTTGGATGCCTTTTGCCTGTATGCTTGCCTGTTCCGCCAAGAGTAACTGATTGATATATTGTACAATTATCCCCTATTTCAGCAGTTTCACCAATTACAACGGCACTACCGTGATCAATAAACAAAGCTTTACCGATTTTTGCTGCAGGGTGAATTTCAATACCTGTCAAGCTGCGAGCTGCCTGACTTACGGTTCTTGCTATAAAATAATGCCCCTTATGGTAAAGAAAATGTGCAATTCTGTGAGAAATAACCGCATGAAGACCCGGATACAAAAGTAATACCTCCGCATTACTACGTGCTGCGGGATCACGTTCACGAATACTCGCAACGTCCTCGGATACTTCTTTAGCAACCTTTTTGGAAAATTTTTTTACTTTATTGATTATTTCATTGAGATCAGTATCTGTATTAATAGTAAATACTACCTTCATAATTGTATTCTATCCTTCCATCGATATCGAGCTTTCTGCTTCGAGTTACGAAGTTTTGGAACTGTATGCTTTTTTAAAATTTAATCATAGATATTTGTCTTGAAATCAATACCATTTATTAAAACACCCTGATCGGTTGTATATAATTCAAATACAAGCGGTTTTATAATATTACTACCTACATCACGACGAAATGTTCCGTTGTTTTCCATTATCTTATATTTTACAATATATAATTCAACCTTTTCGTTCACGTTTATAGTTTTTCTGTCATACAGGTTTACTTCAATATTATATATTTTTTGCATTGTAAATTTATCGGGAATTTTGTAATTTTTAAAAAAATCTTTTGTGAACAGGGTCTTATATTCATTATAATCACCATTTGTAACGATAGAAAAATAATTATAAAAGAATTTTGCACTTGCAGAAAAGTCATCAAGATTATCTTCTGACAATGGCTCCCCTGTTCCATATTCATAGTAAAATATATTTCTATTTTTTCTTAAATAAAGCTCGTTTTGGAAAATATCCTCGTTATAATCAGCATCAAAAAAGCTTATATCATCGGAATTATCACCAACAGTATCTATCGGCTTTTTTAGCATTTCGTAGATTGCATAAAAAGCAAGAATAAGAACGATAAAAGCTATTAATATTATAGCTGATATTTTTAATATTTTTTTTAGCTTTCTTTTTTTATAATCGTTAACATTATTTTCCATATATTTTCCTTAATGAAAGGGCGGAGTGCACTTATCGTACTCCGCCCACTCGAACAATTTATCCGATAAAACGCTTAAGGTTGTTATAACCGACCGTAATTCCTTTGATCGGATCTTCCATACCCTCAAACTCTATCATCATATATCCGTCGTATCCTGCTCTCTTAAGAGCAGCAATACACTTGCGAACAGGTACGTCACCGTGACCGATTATTGAACCGCGAAGATAATTTCCGGCTCTGGTCTGGAAAAAGCCTTCACCCGGGAAATCACCGTTTCCGTCCTTTATATGGAAATCCTTGGCGTGTGAATGGAACGCATAGGGTGCGACAATTCCGACAGCGTAACCGTTATCAACATCGGCGCAAGCAAAGTTGCCTATATCAACCAACGCTCCGAAATTAGGATGTCCGACAGCGTTAATAAGCTTCTCAATACGGTCAGGATCCTGAGCGAAGAAACCATGATTCTCAATACAGGTCTTAATACCTTTTTTTTCAGCGTATTCGGTTACTTCTCTATATGCCTTAGCTAAAATCGGAAGAACTACATCAAAGCTTCTGCCTGTTTTTACACTGCTTGGATAACCGGGAGTTGCATCGTGACGCATGAATTTACAGCCGTAAGCAGCCGCTATGTCAACATTCTTCTTAACTCTTTCGATTTCTTCTTCAAGATTTCTGTTAAGAAAATCTGCACCAATGCAATAACAAACAGCATCAATGCCTACCTTTTTACAATGTTCGCCGATATCCTTTGCGTAAGCCAAATACTGCTCATGAGTATCAAAAGCAGGTCTCTCTATAAGGTCAACACCCTCGCATCCGATTTCTTTTGCTTTATCAATACAGCCTTTAACTCCAAGATTATCCTGACTTGCATAACCGTGAAAACTGTATATACTAACACCGATTTTCATTTAAAATTAACTCCTGTTTATTTATATTATTTCTTATACTAATTATTTTTAGAAACAGTGATAAATTCGAGAAAAAGTTTCTATTAATCCGGCAAAATCGCCGGATTAATTTAAATATAGGACTTTTTTGAAGAATTTTTTTAATGTTTCTTTGGATAATTAGTATTAATCAAGAGAAGCAATTGCTATCTTGGAAAAATCGTTACGTCCTATAATACCGCCGCCATCACGCATCATAATATTTTTCCATGTAGCATCATCTTCATTGGAAGAGTTGATGGAAATTGAGAAACCAACTGTATCAGCTTTTGTAACGTCAAATGGCATAGCATCTGAGCCGAGTTCAGCCCACGGAATTGCTACTTCATAATAAGTCATTTCTTTGGTATCGTCACGCTTGCAGAAAGCTTCACCTGTAAAGGTTGTATCAACACCCATCCAAACAACAGACAGAGTTTCATTCTCTTCATTAGCTGCAAATCCGTATTGACGAACAACACCTTCCTGAGAAGCTTTCGGATCAATAGCATGATCAAAATGCTCAGACATATAATCGCCAGATGGATCAACAGAGGATACATTAACCTGGATACACTCGTACTGCCACATTGAGCCTGCATTCGTTTGTGTAAGCGGGCAGTGATGGTATGGAGAGTCAACTACAACTCCAAGGTAAAGATTATCATTATCATATGTAGCAAATACCTCTGCGGTTGCATAGTATTGACCTTTAAACTGCGAATAATCCCAGAGCTTATTGTTTTCGTTTACAACCCATTTTGATGTGCCGTATTCCGTTTTTGATATATTACCATCAATTTTTGGAGCTTTTGTAGCTTTTTTAAGGGATACACTTAAGTCACCGATTTGAATACCATGTACAAAGAATTTGTCTGCATCTTTTATATTGCTCAAATGGCCAAGCTCTGTTGCTTGATCCTTAGAAATTGCAACTACAAATCCGTCTGTGGGAATTCTTGTAGAAGCTTTTGCTGAATCTTCTCCTACCTGCTTAAGGCTGGTTTTTTTATAACCGAAAACAGTTTTGTCATAAGTGCATACTAAAACTGCATAATCAGCATAGGTCTCTGAACCAGCTGATATTGTGGAGCCATAATCGTTTGTGAATAAAACAACATCACCTGCAACTGGCGCTTCGTTAACTTTTGTAAAACGAATCGATGTTGAGTCGGTTCCTCTCGCAGCAACACCAATTGCTTCACCCCAAGAAACAAACTTGTTTGTGAAAGTTACTTCACTTGGTGTTTCGTCTGAAACATCATCCGACGTAACCTCAGAGGTATTGTCTTCTGATGCTTCTTCGGATGTTGCTTCCGATGCTTCTGCTTCACTGCTTTCGTCATCATTTCCTGCTACACTGCTAGTACTTGATGTAGCAGATTCTTCTTTTGAGGTTTCATCCTCACCACATGCTGCAAAGGTGAAAATTAAGCCCATTGCTAATAATAAAACTAGAAGTCTCTTCATACTTACTATTCTCCTTTTGTATTTTTTGATTTTTTTATAATAAATGCTCCAATGACTATAACTATAAGTACACAAGCACCAATTATAATCCAAATTATGATGCCGCTGTCTTCCTGAACAATAGGTTCACTTTCAGAAGGTTCTGATTCAACATTCACACTTCCTTCAAAACCGATAAAAACAATTGAATCTGTAATCTTATCGTATAAAACTTCAATATTTACTTCTGCGTTTTTAAGATATGTCTGAGCATCACCTTTTGCAGCTATTATATAGCCACCGTCCGGTACAGTATTGTTATTTCCGCCGACACTTATTATTTTCCCGTCAGCACCAACAACAACTTCAAATGCCGTACTGTCTGTTTCGGTTTGTTTTCCTGCTTTATTATATATATTCGCAGTATTGTCTTTTAAAGTACCATTAGTTGATCTTATATTGAGTAATTCTTCGGATACATAAATTTTAATTGTAGCTTCTTCAGAAATGTTATAACCGTCATTAAACTTAATTGAGAAGCTATCCTGTCCTACGAAACCTTCGTTTGGAACAACAGAATAAAATTGACCGCTAAAGGTGACTTTTGTATTTTTAGGTTCAGTAATTACTTCAACTTTTAAAAGATTCTTTGAAGTATCTTCGTCAACAACTTTTACAGTTCCGTTAGCACTGGAATCCTTTTCGACGATGATGAATTGATTTTCCTCAACAGCAGGAGTATATGTTCTAAAAGACTTTTTTATATAATCATATATTAGATCATATGCTTTTCTGGCGGAAGAATTATTTGAATAAGCACAATTGTATAATATACCCGGACCACCGCCCTGATAATACATAACAAGACCGTTTTCCATCAAACCCTCTGTATAAGCAGAATGTATAATTTTATAGAGCCTGTTATACGCTTCTGCGTTACCGTCTCTTAAGTACCCACTTAATTCTATTTCCATTCCGATCCCGTATTTTTTTGCTTGCATCAGTGAATCGTCTACGGTGCCGGGTTTTTTCGGTCCGGTTTCACTGCCTTCCTCGTATTCGATAAATGAATAGGCATTCTGTACTACTGCTGCGTCGAAACCAAGTTCCTTCCATGTTTCATAACCCGGTGCGCAATAATAAGGAATCCAGATAGATGAATATTCTTTTTCATGAACATAAGCGTTATATGCTTTTATTAAATCATCCTCATATTCGGAAACACTATAAGGAACAACCTCATGCTGCCAGTACATACCGTTAAGCTGTATATTCTCGAATCCTGCTTTATTAAATGAAGAAATTACATAATCAATAAACCATTCAACAATTTTTACTCTGTTTTCGAATGTTGATGCATCTATTAATTTTCCATCAATTTTACCAAATACTATTGTAGACTTTTCTATATATGGAACAGAGATATAAACCGGATATTTATANNAAGCTGCAATGTTATAATTTGTATCACCGAGTCCTATAACGCTTTCAAGATACATTTCCCAGCCTGTTTTCTTAGTAAATGCGTACTCCTCTTCACCTGTGCTTTGTGTAGTCGTAGGTGTTAGCGGAAGGAATAACATACCATCAAACATTGTATCAATAACTTTCTTGCTTTTATCAACATAAGCAAAGTAAGGCAATATTTCATCAAATGTATTCATTCCAACATCAGATACATTACCTTTATAATACTTATTACTGTACATTAGAACTATATTTCTAAGGCCATCAACATCGTTGGGATAAGCATCAATATTTTTTGGTGTTTCATCAATAGCAGCAGAAACACCAAGGCTTGCATCGGTTGATCCGAAAACCTCTATTTCGTCACACCATGTGTTTACGTCACTGGAGAATATAAAGCGTACATAACGTGCTTTGAAATAGCTGTCAAAAGTTATATTACTATTTACTTTTATGGTTGCGGTATTTGTTATAGTTTTCTCGTCAATAACAGAACCGACTGTACCGAAATTTTCACCGTCTTCGGATACAGCAGTATATAAATACCTTGTACTAAAAATTCCGGCTGCACTTAAGTTCAGTTGGCCCAGATTAACACTCTTAACTGAGTAAACTTCACCTAAATCAAGTGTAAGAGTTATTTTTGTACCTCTGTAAAATTTCAGCCAATTTGAATCACTGGTATCGGCTTGGGCTTTTTTTCCGTCAGTTAACTTCATGCTTTCGTCTTTATTAACTTTTAAAGGAAATGCGTTTTCGATTGGGCTGTCAAACTCAAATGTATATGTTTTATTAAGTGCCAGGTTAGTATCACTTGCTGAAGCATTAATTGCTAATAACGGTGACGCAATTAAAATAAACAACAAGATAAAGCAGATATTCTTTTTTAATTTCATTTAATTCTCCCACTTATTACGTAAGATTATTCTTATATTCATCAATAGTGTTTAGCATATCAGTTTCCACTGCATCCTTGATTGATTCCCACTTTGAAGTTAATGTGTTTGTAGAATCGTCTCCAATGACCGAACTGTATAACCCTACCAGGGACGGATTAACAGAGGATCCCCAGTTGTATATTGCACCAATATCATAAAAGCGATTATTGTAGATTAAATCCAGCATTTTTGCATCTTCGTCGTCTTCAATTGCTTGTAGCTTAAGAGTTGTTTCGAAATAAGCTTCTGTTACATCATCGCTGAAATATCCCAGTGCTTCGAGCAAAAATGCTGTCGCTTCTTTATTATCTATGTTTGTAGTCGGAATACCGATTACAGATGATTGATATCTGTTAACCGAACAATAATACTTATCCTGTTCCTCATTAAATTTCGGAATCGGAAGAACCCCGAATTGGAAATCCAATATAGCGGGAGAATTTTTCAGTCTTGTTATCGATGAACTGGTTGTGTTGTAAAACAAACCTCTGCCTGCCTCAAACATTGCCTGAAGCTCTGTAAAGCCATATTTGCTTGTTGCGCTTCCCTGACCAATTATTAATTCGGCACGTTGAGTAACTGTCTTATCAGACATTATCTCATATACTTTGTCAAATACATTGACTGCATTTTCAGTGCCGGGATTTAATTTGACACTTCCGTCGTCCATCTTTTCAGCGAGTGCAACACCTGCACCGTTTACCATTATTGTAGAACCGTAAGAGTGAGATAGGTTACCGTATGTAGCATAAAAGCCCCATTGTCCGTTTTGGTCAGTGTGCGAAACTAACTTGCTCATTTCAAGAAAAACATCATAGGTAAATTTACCGTCACGAACCAGGTCATAAATATTACCGTATTTGTTTTGTAATTCGGAGTTTTCGTTATAAATTTTCTTGTTGAATAAAGTGAGATAAATATTGTCGTCATCAGTAATAAGTGCGTCACCCGCAACAAAGTAATGCTTGTCATTAAGAGTAAGGCTGTTTATCGAACTTTGATCCCACCACGGATTATCAAGATCAATAATATTATCAAGTGACCAATAGTAATTATCGGTAACGCTGGTAACCATCTTGTCAACAGAATCAACAACTATATCATAATCACATGCACCTGCGGTAATCAATTCTTTCACTTCCTCCGAAGGGTAGGCAGCTGACGTAACCTCAATATTAAGGCCGTAATGCTCCTCAATATAATCATTTCTGATCTTAACCGCTTCACTCACACTGCTGGTGGTTGCTTCTTCATTAGGTACAAACTGTAATTCTCCATATACATGTCTTGCGGTGTTAACGCAGAATATTCTTATTGTTTGTCCATCAAAATTATCGTCGTATGGAAAGCCTGCATCTCCACTGTTTATTAAATTCGATGAATCACTTACTGTATTTTTATTACTCGGATTGCCATCGCAGGAGACAAGAAAAGACACCAAAAACAATAAAACAGCCAGAAGGAATATTATTGACTTTTTAAATAGCATATTAATCCACTTTCTATCTTTTATTATATAAACTATACCATAATTTCTAATTAAATGCAAGGTTTTCTATGATTTGTTTGTAATATTTTCAACTATTGCAAATTTAATACAGCAACATAAAAGAGGTGCAGCTGTTTCAAGTTCAACAATTGTTGGGAAAGTCGGTGCTATGCGAATAATAGAATCCTCAGGGTCTTTTCCGTAAGGGTGAGTTGCTCCGGCAGGAGTAACTACAAGCCCTGCTTCTTTAGCAAGCTGAACCACTCTTTTAGCGGTGTTTTTCGGAAGAAATAAGCTGAAGAAATATCCGCCATTGGGTTTTGTCCAGCTGATATCGCTGTATTCTGCTAGCTCCTGCTCAAATATTTTATATATTATCTCAAATTTCGGGCGGATAAGCTCCATATGCATAGCCATCTGTTCTTCAATATCAGTGTAGGTCTTAAAAATCTTAGCATGTCTTAACTGATTAATTTTATCATGACCGATTGTCTGATACTTCATAGAATTTATAACTCTATCCAGATTTTTACGAGAGGCAGCCATACAGGCAACACCTGCACCCGGATAGGTTATTTTTGAAGTGGAAGCGAATTCATAAAACAAGTCTTCGTTGCCGTATTTTTTAGCTTCCGATAATATTTCTTTTAGTTTATCTGGTGTTTCTTTCAAATCATGCACAACATAAGCATTATCCCAAAATACTCTGAAATCCTTTGCTTTTGGCTTTAACTTTGCAAAACGTGTTACAACCTCATCGGAAAAAGTATATCCGGTAGGATTAGAATATTTTGGAACACACCAGCAGCCTTTTATAGTTTCATCTTCACTTACCAGCTTTTCAACCATATCCATGTCCGGTCCGTCAGGATTCATCGGAACATTTATCATATTTATTCCAAAGTATTCGGTTATTGCAAAATGTCTGTCATAGCCAGGAACAGGGCAAAGGAAGGATATCTTTTCGTATTTTGACCAGGGTTTACAACCATCCTCGGTACCGTGTGTCACTGCACGTGAAACAGCGTCGAACATAAGATTAAGGCTGGAGTTTCCGCCTATCAAAACTTCATTTTCCTCTACTCCGAGTATAACGGCAAAAAGACGTTTCATCTCACTTATACCGTCAAGCACACCGTAATTACGGCAATCGGTACCGTTTTCTGAAAAGCATTCGCTGTTTTTTGTAACAACATTCAATAATTTTTCAACCGTGTTAAGCTGGTCAGCGGCAGGTTTTCCTCTCGACATATCGAGCTTTAATCCCCTTGCCTTAAATTCGTTGTATTCCGCTACAATCTGATTAAAATTCTTCATAAAATCTCCTGTATTTTTAATTTTTTTAATTAAAATTCCGCACTGCCTACAGTTCTCGGGAACGCCTCTACATCACGGATGTTTGTCATTCCGGTAATGTACATAATAAGACGTTCAAAACCAAGTCCATAGCCTGCGTGCTTTACGCTGCCGTATTTACGCAGCTCCAGATACCACCAATAATCTTCTTTGTTAAGTCCAAGCTCATCCAGCCTTTTTTCAAGAACCTCAAGTCTCTCTTCGCGTTGTGAGCCACCGATTAGTTCTCCGATTCCCGGAACAAGCATATCCGTTGCCGCAACTGTTTTTCCGTCTTCGTTCATACGCATATAAAACGCTTTTATCTCTTTAGGATAATCGGTTACAAAAACAGGCTTTCCGAAAAGCTTCTCGGTTATATAACGCTCATGTTCTGTCTGCAGATCACAGCCCCATTCAACAGGATACTCAAACTGCTGACCGCTTTCTTTTAAAAGACGGATAGCCTCTGTATAGGTTACTCTGCCAAAATCGCTGTTTACTAATTCATTTAAACGATTTGCAAGTGTATTATCAATAAATTTATTGAAGAATTCTATCTCTGCAGGGCAGGTTTCCAAAACATAACTTATCGTATATTTAGTCATTTCTTCTGCCAACATCATATCATCCTCAAGATCAGCAAAAGCTATCTCTGGCTCAATCATCCAGAATTCTGCTGCATGTCGTGAGGTATTGGAATTTTCTGCACGGAAGGTAGGTCCAAAGGTGTAAACGTTCGAAAAAGCTGTAGCAAAACATTCCGCCTCAAGCTGTCCGGAAACGGTAAGGTTTGCTGCTGCCGCAAAAAAATCCTTAGAATAATCAACCTGACCATCCTTTGTCTTGGGCGGATTACCTATATCAAGGGTAGTTACCTTGAACATCTCGCCTGCACCCTCGCAGTCGCTGGCAGTTACGATCGGTGTGTTTACATAAACAAAACCCTTTTCTGCAAAAAAGCGGTGTATCGCCTGGGCGGCACATGAACGCACTCTGAAAACAGCATTGAAAGTATTCGCTCTCGGACGAAGATGTGCTATAGAACGCAAAAATTCAAGCGAATGTTTTTTTGGCTGAAGAGGATAATCCGGTGTTGAAGTACCGCATACCTCAATTGCCGTTGCTTTTATTTCAAAAGGCTGTTTAGCCTCTGGTGTCAATACAAAAGTTCCGGTTATAGAAAGCGACGCACCTGTATTTTGCTTTGTGATTAAATTGTAATTATCTATATTTTGTTCCTCAAAAACAATTTGTACATTCTTGAAGTAAGTTCCGTCATTAAGCTCGATAAAACCAAAAATGTTAGAGCTTCTTATTGAACGGACCCAACCGCCCACCTTAATCTCTTTACCATCATAGTTTTTCAAATCAGAATATAATTCCCTGATGCTTGTTAGTTCTCTTTTTATTGACATAATTATCTAGCCCTTCTCAGTTTGTGTGTATTATTATACAAGATAACATTATATCATTAATTTACATTATTTTCAAGAGAATAATTGTATTTTTGCATACATTAATTATTTTTTCAATACGAAATTAGTTTTATTTTCTACACTTATTGATTTTTCTTATATTTTAATGTAAAATCTAATAAATAAAAAACTCACTGATATGTATTAAACTCAGGTTTAGAAAGGAAATTCAATGAATTTTTTCGATGTTTTTAACGATACAAAACAATATCTTGCAGATAAAAAAGCAATTATTTTTGATATGGACGGCACACTCGTCGACTCTATGGAATTTTGGTATTCAAAAGAACTGTGGGCTATTTCTTCGTCTGAAGAACGCAATAAAATAATTAAGCAGAAATATACCGAAAGTATAATTCCAAAACCGTATGCACTGGAATTATGCATGCAGCTTAAGGAAGCAAAAATACCTTTTTGCATTGCGACCAATACACCTTTTAAAATCGCAGAACCAATGCTTAAAAAGTTCGGTTTTGACAGTATGTATGAATTTTACATAGACTGCGAGGAAATAGGTGTTCCCAAATCCAGTCCGGATATTTATTATATAGCTACCGAGCGTTTAGGATGCAAAGCCCAGGATGTTGTTGTTTTTGAGGACATGCCCCAGAGCGCAAAAACCGCAAAATTGGCCGGGTTTTGTGTTGTTGGTGTTTATGATATTACCAGCAAAGACTATATGCCAGAAATGCGTAAAATGTGCGACGACTATATATATAATTATTCTGGTATAATGAAAAAGAAATAATAATACTAATTCTCTTAAGAAACAGTAAGAAAAATTCTTCAAAAATGTCCTATATATAATTAATGCAGCAAAATTGCCGCTTAATAGAGACTTTTCCTCGAATTTATCATTGTTTCTAATTTTAATTAGTATAAAAAGAGCATATACAAAAACCATTTTGGATTTGTATATGCTCTTCTTTATGTGTTTTTTATTAATCTTATTTTTCCTGAAATTGGTCAATCGTGGTTACTATAGTATGTTCGATCGGAACCCACTCGACCTTTTTGAAAATAGCAGTTATTGAAATCGGTATGTATGTAAGTATAAAAAACGGGAAGGTAAACATATAAATAAGCTTTTTAAAGGTTGAGGTATTTATCTCTCTCCATTCGGTAATTGTTGTTATAAAGCCCACAAAGAACAGCAAAAGATAACCTAGAGCGATAAATTGTCCCAATGAGGTGATACCATCAACAAACATTGTCGACTCATCTTTATTAATAGCACCGTAAATAATTTTTGTAAAATTCAATAAAATGCTTAATACAGTCAGGAATATAGCAGGAAAAATTGTCATCAGCATATCAAAAGAGGAGAAGGAAAAATGACGACTGAAAATATTTTTCACCAGTGATGTACCGTATTTTCCAAGCACTTGATAAAATCCCTTTGACCAACGCAAACGTTGTTTCCATGATTGTGCAAAAGTAATTGGCTGCTCGTCAAAAACACAAGCATCGGCACAATAACCAATCTTACCGCCTTTTACAACCGTATCTATTGAAAATTCAATATCTTCTGTAAGAAGATGGAACGGCCAGCCTTCGTTATCCAAAACAGTCTGTTTGTTAAGGCAAAAGCCTGTCCCCGAAATGGCACAGCTTGTATTAAGACGCATACGAGCATTATTCAAATATTTTGACTCGCGTAAAAACCAGAGTGAATAGCCTGCCGATACCCAGTTGGTTCCGTAATTTTTCGAGTTGCGGTAACTGGTTATAGCTTTATAACCGAGGTTAAAGGTCTTGTTCATCTCAACAATATAATTTTTTTCAACAAGGTTGTCGGCATCGAAAATAATATAGCCGTCACAATCATCATTTTTTTCAATAAGGTCCTTAAAAAGATAATCAAGAGCATAACCTTTGCCTACAAGCTTATCATTAAAACGTTCGTAAACTATTGCACCCTTTTCCGCACATACCTGTGCGGTATTGTCGGTACAGTTGTCTGCGATAATAAAAATTTTTAAAAGTTCCTTTGGATATGTCTGATTATGTAATGAATCAATTAAATGACCGATAACATTTTGTTCGTTTCTTGCGGCAATAATAATGCCAAACTTATTCATTTTAAAGTTCTCGACAGTACGTAGTTTTTCGTTAGAAAACAACATGTAAAAAGTATAGAAAAATTGATATAAATAGCATATCGCAAAAATAAACGCTATACTTTTTTCTATCGGTTGAATTATTTCCATTTAAAAGATCCGTTTCCCCGACAATATTAACCACTGATAATCATATATAATACGATGCCCTTTTGCCGTCGGTGCAATGGCTATAACAAAAATCTGATGTTAAAAGTAACAAAAAATTGCATTTATGTTTGGTTAAGTGTACCACATGACCTATAAAAAGTCAATATACAGTTTGTTTTAGATTATTTTAAGAATATATTAAGCTATTGTTTAAAAACGCTCGAAAAGATTTACGTCGGTAGGTTTAAATATGTTTTTTATTTTTTCCTTATCTGTGTGTATAACTGTTTCAGGCAGATATTCTATACTTTTTTGCTCTGTTTCTCCGAAAAGAAGACGAGAAAGTGAGCATATTGATATTGAGATATCAGGTTTTCCTGTCTTTTTATGAGAGACTTTTACCACACCGTTTCCAAATTTAACATGATAAAAACCGTTGTTTTCTTTTATAAAATCTTCTGTTACCTCGATCACAACACTACCCTCTTCACCTGGAAACGGATAAAGTGAAAGGCACTTTTTAATATCAACTGCCCTTCCCATTGCTCCGTCATACATACCGAAAGATGTGCTTCTGTCACAGTCAATTAAGAGGTCAAGCGGATTGTTTTTGTCAAGAGTTGAAAAGAAAATATCATCAAGCTGCCCCTCAAACATACGCAAAAATCCGATAATTCCGATTAATGCTTCTTTGTCTAACCATACAAGCTCAGAGACATTTAGAGTTCTACCCTCGACTATTCCTGTAGCATATGCTCTGGGTTTACCTCCGTCATACCATATATATGTATATTTTCCAGATTTAAAAGGTGTTTCGTTGAAATATTTTCCGCCCTCTCTGTAAAAGAAAGCGTTAAACTTTTTTCCGAAGTTATTATATAGCTCAAGCAACTCTGGCAGCTGGTCTTTGCTTTGATACAAAACACCCTTGTCGTTTCTGGGAATTACCGCTAACGCAGAAAAAGGAACTTTTATTGTTTTATGCTGCAAAATCCTCTCGAAACCGAATTTACGATAATATCTGAAAGAAAACGGATATAATAAGCTTGTATCCCACTTTTGCATTTTATCGCTGTCGAATATATACTTGAATATTTCTCTAATACAGCCTAAGCGTCTGTATTCTGGAAGAGTAGACACACCCGCAATTCCTGAAGCTGTCATAATATTTCCGTAGTACATGCTCTTATATGTAATAACCGCAACCTGAGCCATAAGTGTTTCATCGTCATCGCAAAACGCACCGATAAAAACCTCATCAATTAAATTCATTTCTTCAGTTTTTGATTTTTCAATATCAGCTTTCATCCCGAATGAAACAGAAAACAGCATATCTCTTTTATATTTTTCGTTATTTCTAAGTTCTCTTATTATCATACTATTGACGCTCTTCTTTCTTTATTATTTTAAAGCTGTTTTTATAAAAATCTATTATGCCTTCTTTTTTTAATTTGGAAAGTTCTCGGGAAAGTGCACTTCGGTCTGTATTCAAATAAGCCGCAAGTCGTTCTCGATTCATTGTTATATTAAAATTAATACCTTTTTGGTTCTTGACCTCGTTGTTTAAAAATGTAAGTATTTTTTCCCTAAGAGTTGACGAAATCAAGCAGTTTACCCTGTCCTGCAGATCGAAAAACTTTTGAGCCAGTTCGGCCGTCAGATTCTTCAGCATTCTTACCCGCAATTCAGCACAATTTCCGTTGGCTTCGACTAAATCGTCAAAACGAAATTTTAGTATTTCTGTTTTCTCGGTCACTTTTACTGTAACAGGACTTTCCTTTTCTGCTGAAACCGCAAGTATATCACCAAAAATACATCCATGTGTAAGTTTGGTATAGATAACTACCTTACCTAACAAATCATATTTTACAGCAATTGCTTGACCGGATAGTATTATAAACACACAATGATTACGGTCACCCTCATGCATTATAATGCTTTCCGCATCATTGATTTTTATTTCAGCTTTAATCAACCGCAAAAGTTCTTGCAGTTCATCCTTTGAAAATCCATTAAATAAAGAAATGTCAGAAATTTTTTCAATTTGTTGCATGTGCAACATCACTCCCGAAAATAATATACTATAATATTATTGAAAAATCAAGTAGGAGGAAAACATTTTATGGATACAAAAAAAACTTTACTTTGGATAACAAGAACAGCGATACTCATTGCGTTACTTGTTGCCTTTCAATGGGTTTTAAATTCGCTCACGGGAAATCAATTTGTNNGCAATTTGTTGTAGGTTCAGCAGTTAATTTGGTACTTATAATCGCTGCCACAGTCAGTGGTTTATATTCGGGTTTAACGGTTGCATTAATATCACCTTTTATGGCTTTTTTATTCGGTATCGGCACACCCTTATTCCAGATTGTACCTTTTATAGCACTCGGTAACATTGTAATTGTTCTTATCTGGTTTATTATAGCAAACAAATTGTTTCCTGAAACCAACAAATATGTTAGGTTTTCTATTGCTCTAGTATTAGGTGCTTTGCTCAAGTTTTTGACACTTTATTTAACAATCGTAAAGTTTGCTATTCCGACGCTTCTTAATCTTCCTGAAGCAAAAGTAACAGCAATATCCTTGGCTTTTAGTTGGCCGCAGCTAGTTACAGCTATGATTGGCGGAGTATTGGCTATACTTATTATTCCAATTATAAAAAAAGCGGTTAAATAGATAAAATCCTTATAATTCACAAAAACGACAGCGATTAGCTGCCGTTTTTTGCTGTTTATTCCACTTGCAAACATATTGATTTTAGTGTATAGTAAAATAATACGAATTACAACAAATTAAGGATGGATAGTTTGAAAATAAATTTTCAAACNNTTCAAACACGGTTTTGTGCCTTTACTACAAAGAGGTGCAGTAATCCGGCTATCGCCGGAACGGCACAATTCCCACTGTCGGCATAAATGCCGAGGAAAGGAATGTATAAAATCATGAAAGCTGTTATAACCGTAACGGGCAAGGATAATGTAGGCATCATAGCTAAAGTTTCTACCTTTTGTTCTCAGTACGAAGCAAATATACTGGATATTTCTCAGACTGTTTTACAGGATTACTTTGCCATGATGATGCTTGTTGATGTAAGCACACTCAGTCTTGAGTTTGGTGCTTTTACCGACAAGCTTGATACACTTGGAAGTGCAAACAATCTAAAGATTCACACCATGCACGAGGATATATTCAATTCCATGCATAGGATATAAAAGGATTATATTAGCGTGAGAAATGTAATAAATAGGGGTACGTTGGCGCGTTCCTCCACGAATTTTACATTACTATTAGTGCCCGGCAGGGCGTGGAGGTTAATATGTTAAATACTAATGATATACTTGAAACAATTGAGATGATTCAAACCGATCATCTTGATATACGAACCATAACTATGGGCATTTCACTGCTTGACTGTGCTTCTGCAAGCGGAAAGACTTTTAGTGACCGCATTTACGACAAGATCACAAGAAAAGCAGAAAATCTTGTCAAAGTCGGTGAAGAGATTGAAAAGCAATACGGTATTCCTATAATAAACAAGCGTATCTCGGTTACACCGATATCGCTTGTTGGCGGTAACCTTAAATATGACGATTTTGTTCTGTCGGCAAAAACGCTTGACAGAGCTGCTGCCGATACTGGTGTAAACTTTATCGGCGGTTTTTCCGCACTTGTACAAAAAGGCTCTACTCCTGCCGAAGACGCACTTATCGAATCTATTCCGGAAGCACTTGCCGAAACAAAAATGGTCTGTTCCTCTGTTAATGTGGCTACCACAAAAGCAGGCATTAACATGGATGCTGTGAAAAAAATGGGACATATAATAAAAAAAGCAGCTTTACTTACCGCCGATAACGATTCCTTCGGCTGTGCGAAGCTGGTTGTTTTTGCAAACGCACCTGATGATAATCCTTTTATGGCCGGTGCTTTTCATGGTGTTGGAGAGGGCGAATGTGTTATAAACGTGGGTGTTTCCGGTCCCGGTGTGGTTAGAAGTGCAATAGCTAAATACAAGGATGCCGATCTTGCAGAAATTTCCGAAATAATTAAAAAAACTGCTTTTAAGATAACCCGTGTCGGACAGCTTGTCGCCAGAGAAGCAAGTAAACGGCTTGGAGTTCCTTTTGGCATTGTCGACTTGTCACTTGCACCTACCCCTGCAATCGGTGATTCGGTTGCCCGAATTCTTGAAGAGATGGGACTTGAATGCTGCGGTGCTTACGGAACAACCGCCGCACTTGCTCTACTTAACGATGCGGTTAAAAAAGGCGGTGTAATGGCATCCTCTCATGTTGGTGGTTTGTCGGGTGCATTTATACCTGTTTCCGAAGACGAAGGTATGATAAACGCTGTCAACAAAGGCTGCCTTACTCTTGAAAAGCTGGAGGCGATGACCGCGGTATGCTCTGTCGGTCTGGATATGATAGCCGTTCCCGGTGATACCGAGGCTGACGTAATTTCCGCTATGATTGCCGATGAAATCGCAATCGGAGTTGTTAATTTCAAGACAACCGCGGTAAGAGTTATCCCTGCTGTCGGCAAAAAGGTGGGCGATATGATTTGCTACGGCGGACTTTGGGGTGAAGCTCCGATTATGAAAATAAATAATTATTCTCCGTCTAAATTCATTAACAGAGGCGGACGTATTCCTGCTCCTATTCAATCATTGAAAAATTAAAGAATTCAAGCCCTAAAAATGTTTTCGGCAGCAAGGGGTTTTCTTTTCCCTGTTGCCGATTTTTGTATAAGGTGAATTATATGTTTTTAAAAAATATGCTTTCGGACAAGCTGTTCTGGAAATCTACACTTCTTATGGCTCTTCCGATAGCATTTCAAAACTTAATATCCAGCTCTTTTTCTTTTGTAGATTTACTTATGATAGGCAGTCTGGGCGATGATACAATCGCCGCTATAGGTTTAGCCGGTCAGATATCCTTTTTACAGAACATTTTTCTGTTCGGTATCTGCTCAGGTGGAATGGTATTCATTTCACAATACTGGGGTGCAGGAAATATCTCAGGTATTAAGCGTACCTATGGAATTATAATGACAAACTGCATTACGGTAGGTTTATTGTTTTTTACGCTATCTTTTTTCGCTCCAAGAATGTGTATGAGCTTTTATACCGATGATAAAGCTGTTATTGAAATAGGTGCAAAATATCTGAAATATGTTTCTTTCTCCTATCTGGGAAGCTCGTTTATCATGGGATTTTCTTATGTTCTAAGAGCAACCGAAAGAGTTTGGATTCCCCTGTTTACCAACATTTTTGCTGTAATTACAAATGTCTTCTTAAACTATGTGTTTATTTTCGGTAAGCTTGGCTTTCCGCAAATGGGTGTAAAGGGTGCTGCAATAGCAACAGTCGCAGCAGCTTTTTTAAATCCAATATTGATACTCTTGTTTTCATATTTTAAAAAATCGATTTTAATTTCACCCATTAAAGAAATTTTCTCGTTTAACTGGATTAGCTTAAAAGGTTATTATTTAATAGCCTTACCTGTATTTTTAAACGAAATGTTTTGGGCATTAGGAATGACAATGTACAATGCGATTTACGGACGTATGGAAAATTACGCTGCGCTGACTATTTCCAAAACAGTCGAAAGTCTTGTCTTTGTATTATTTATAGGTCTTTGTAACGCGTGTGCAGTATTGATAGGTAAATATATAGGTCTGAATAAAATATATGAAGCTAAGGAATATGCAAAGCGTTTTATAATTCTCGTGCCATTTTTAGGCTTGGTTGCAGGTGGTTTGGTCATTTTATTAAGAGGTAATATTCTAAGCTTTTTCTCTACAAGCGAAGCAGTACATAATTTAGCTTATTCACTTTTATTGGTTTTCGGTTTACAGGTTGGTTTAAGAAACATACCCTATATCTGCATAGTCGGAATATTCCGTGCAGGCGGTGATACAAAAACAGGAATGTATTACGACCTTATCTGCCTTTGGTTGATCGGATTACCGATAACTTTTCTTTGCGGTGTTATATTCAAACTTGATTTTATTTTGGTTTATATACTAATGCTGTTCAGCGAGGATATTGTAAAAGCCTTTTTGTGTATTAGGTTTTTTGTAAAAATGAAATGGATAAAGCCTGTTGAGCGAAGAAATGAATAAAAAAAGATCGGGAGCTTTGTAAATAAACAGCTCCCGATTATATATTATAATTTATTACGTCGTATAAATATTATAAGTACCTAAGAAATGACGTTTGATTTTAAGATAATCCAAGGATGTCGGTTTATTCGCTCCACCGATACAAGCAGCTTTAAGCTGTGTTTCAGTAAGTGCAAGAGTGCCTAGGAATGCTCTCTTTATCATCAGGTAATCTTTGGAAGAAATTGTGCCGCTACCATCAACGTCACCTAAAATAACTATAGTATAGGTAATAGAACCAACGTCAACGACAGCACCGGTTCCAACAGTGTCATCATCCTCCAGTATTTTTCCTGTCGAGGATTTTACTGAAATATCACCGTCAAATTCACTTGTAAGAGATAATAAAGTTACTTTATCCGAAAGTCCTAGTAACAAACCACTGTTAATTATTAGTTCACTGCCTGTAACAAGTTCTGCGTCACCACTAGGTAAAACAAGCTTGGGTATAACTTCGCTTTCTAGTACCTCCCCGCATACAGTACATTTTTTTACCTTAAGACCATCCTCGGTATAAGTCGGTTCAAGTGTAACTTCCCATTCTCCGGGCGTATGTCCGTTTTCGCAAGGGTCAACAATCGGCTGCTCATATTTAGTGCTATTTAAAACAGGATATACAAATTCCATTGATGAACCTGATGAGAAAGTACCATCTTCAATATGTGACTGTGAAAAGGTCTTTGTACCAAAGTAAGTTGCAACAGTATCGGCACCTGCAAGGAAATAGTCATATCGAATAATGCTTTGATCATCCCATGTTACATCTATACCATACCACTTGCCGTTTTCCATCTGTACATAGTTCCACATATGTGCTTCAGTTTTGGAACTTGTAACTCCATCACCAATTATTAATGTACAGGGAACATTAAATCTGTCACATAAAAGTTTGAATGCTTCGGCATATCCTTCGCAGACTGCTCTTCCTGTCACTAACGCACCATATGGCTCATGTGCATATACAGCGTTTAAATCATAAACTACAGTGCTGCACAGATAATCATGTATATCTTTTAAAATATCATACCTTGATGTCGAATTGGTTTCAAAAGAAGCAACTTCATTAGTAACAGAATTTACAAAAGTTGAAGTATTTGGTGTGTATTTATCAGCTACCGCTGCGTAAAATAAAATTTGTGTGACTTCCCAGTGCCATTTACCTGAATAAAAGCTTCCCGAATAGTTTACTGAATATGTTGTTGAACCTGCTCCACCGCTTAAATTAAGCCAGAAAATAATCGGGTAGTCTTTTAAAAAAGCGTTAAGTGCCGGTTGTATTATATTCGTAACCTTGTTCATCATTTCATAAGTTTCGGTACTGGTTGGACTATTTGTTTGACTTGTAAAAGTTATCGGAGTAATTAAATCGATTGTGACCGTAGTATCACTCTTTGGCAGTCCTATCAGAACATTATAAGCATTTTTCTGCTCTGCATTTAATTGGTTATAATATGATTCATTATAAACATCAGCAGTGCTTCCGTAATATGTATCAAATCCATCAATCGGAACAGCAATACTACCTTCTGCCGTAATAGGACTTAGTGCTGATATTCCAACTGACATCGCCGAAAAGATCAGACAAAATAAAAGTAAAAATAACAAAATTCTCTTTTTCATTCCAACTACACCTCCAAAAAATATATCGACATATACCTATAAAAATCAAATAAAAATCTTTAACTAAATAATAGCACAATAGTATATTATATTCAATATAAAAATATAAGTACCCAAATTATTCCTGGGTACTTTTTAATATTTATATTCTAGCAGCAATCTCTGTTAAAAACTCAATCGTGTTAACCGACTTTTTATACGGTAGGTCAGACAATATAAACATATCGTTTGTCATAACGCCTTCTTCAATGGTACTTATACATACTTTTTCAAGCCTGTTGGCAAAATCTACCAAGTCGTTCAATCCGTCAAGCTCACCTCTCTTGCGGAGAGCTCCTGTCCATGCAAAAATTGTCGCTACCGAGTTTGTTGAGGTCTGTTCACCCTTCAGGTGTTTATAATAATGACGGGTAACAGTTCCGTGTGCTGCCTCATACTCGTAAATTCCCTCGGGTGAAACCAATACGCTGGTCATAAGTCCGAGCGAACCGAATGCGGTTGCAACCATATCGGACATAACATCGCCGTCGTAATTCTTGCAAGCCCAGATAAATCCGCCTTCAGAACGCATTACTCTGGCTACTACATCGTCAATAAGGGTATAGAAATATTCAATACCGGTTTTTTTAAAGTTCTCTTTATATTCGGCTTCATATATATCTGCAAAAATATCTTTAAAGCGGTGATCGTACACCTTGGAAATGGTATCCTTTGTAGCAAACCATATATCCTGCTTAAGGTCAAGTGCAAAGTTAAAACAAGAACGGGCAAAGCTCTCTATACTCTTGTCAATATTATGTGTTCCTTGTACAATACCTGCTGTTTTAAAATCGTGAATAAGCGTTTTAGTCTGGTTTCCATCCTTGTCGGTAACAAGAATCTCGGCTTTTGCACCGTCCGGCACTCTGACCTCAACGCCCTTGTAAACATCACCATATGCGTGTCTTGCAATCGATATCGGTGCTTTCCAGGCAGGTACATAAGGTGTAATACCTTTTACAACAATAGGTGTGCGGAAAACTGTTCCGTCAAGGATTGCACGGATTGTTCCATTTGGGCTTTTCCACATCTGCTTAAGATTATATTCCTTAACTCTGTCTGTATTTGGTGTGATGGTTGCGCATTTTACAGCAACACCAAGCCTTTTTGTTGCGTTTGCGGAATCTATTGTAATCTGATCGTCTGTTTTATTACGCTTTATAAGACCGAGGTCGTAATATTCCGACTTTAAGTCCACATACGGCAGAATAAGAATGTTCTTTATCTCCTGCCATATTACTCTTGTCATCTCATCGCCGTCCATCTCGACAAGCGGTGTGGTCATATTTATTTTAGTCATTATTAAAACCCTTTCTTTCCTCGGCGGTTTACCGCCGAAAGCGGGAATTGTGCCGTTCCGGCGATAACCGGATTAATGCACCTCTTGCATTAAAGGCACAAAACCGTGTTTGAAAGATTTATCTTTCAAATTTCGACTCCTTCTTGGTATAATTCAACAAACCTCCAGCGACAAGAATTTCACGCTGTCTTTTTGAAAGGTTGATGTTAAGTGTAAACTTCTTTCCTATTGTTTTATCGGTAAGAACTGTTATATCACTGTTTAATATATCATTCTTAATATCTGAAAGACTAAGGTTGTCACCCTGCGAAATACTGTCATAATCGCTCTCATCCGTAAAAGTGAGTGGAATAATTCCAGCATTTATAAGATTCGCTGCATGAATTCTAGCAAAGCTCTTTGCAACAACCGCCTTGACACCGAGATAAAGCGGAACAAGTGCAGCGTGTTCTCTTGAGCTACCCTGACCGTAGTTTGCACCACCGATTACAATACCGCCGTTCTTTTCTTTGGCACGCTCTGCGAATTTCTCATCACATACAGCAAAGCAATATTTTGAAAGGAATGGAATATTTGAACGGTATGGCAGAATCTTTGAGCCGGCAGGCATTATATGGTCAGTTGTAATATTGTCGTCAACCTTTAAAATACACTCTGCGTCAATACTCTCCTCAAGCGGAATACTGTTCGGAAAAGGTTTTATATTCGGACCTCTTACCACTTCCACGTTGTCAGCTTCTTCGGGTGAAGCAGGTGCAGCTATCATATTATCGTTAATAAGGAATTCTTTTGGTAAACATATATCAGGCTCTGTTCCGAATTCTGTCGGGTCGGAAAGAAAACCTGTAATGGCTGAATATGCGGCAAGCTCGGGAGAAACAAGATAAACTCCTGCATCCTTTGTTCCGCTTCTTCCCTCGAAGTTGCGGTTAAAGGTACGCAAGCTGATTCCAGCACTGTTCGGTGACTGTCCCATACCTATACAAGGTCCGCAGGCACATTCAAGTATTCTTGCTCCGCTAGCTATAATATCCGATAGTGCACCGTTTGAGGCAAGCATATTATATACCTGCTTGGAGCCTGGTGCTACCGAAAGACTTACATTCTCTGCAACAGTTTTTCCTTTTAAAATATAAGCAACCTTCATCAAATCAACGTAAGAAGAGTTTGTGCAGGAACCTATACAAACTTGATCTATCTTAATTTTACCAATTTCGGCAGCCGACTTTACGTTATCGGGACTGTGCGGACAAGCAACCATCGGCTTGAGTGTACTTAAATCGATATCGATTATTTCATCATAAACAGCATCTTCGTCCGAGGTGAGTGGTACAAAGTCTTTTTCTCTACCCTGTGCTTTTAGAAATTCTCTTGTTATCTCATCAGATGGAAAAATCGAAGTCGAAGCACCAAGCTCCGCACCCATATTTGTTATGGTTGCTCTTTCGGGAACGGAAAGAGATTTTATCCCCTCTCCACCGTATTCGACAATCTTATTTATACCACCTTTGACGCTCATAATTCTAAGCACCTCAAGGATAACATCCTTTGCCGAAACCCAATCGTTAAGTTTACCTGTAAGGTTGATCTTTGTCATCTTAGGCATATTGATGTAATATGCACCCCCACCCATTGCAACCGCAACGTCCAGTCCGCCTGCACCAAAAGCAAGCATACCGATACCACCGCCTGTGGGAGTATGGCTGTCTGAGCCGATTAAGGTTTTTCCGGGAACACCGAAGCGTTCAAGATGCACCTGATGGCAGATCCCGTTGCCCGGACGAGAAAAATACAATCCGTGCTTTTTTGCTATTGTCTGGATATATCTGTGATCATCAGCATTTTCAAAACCTGATTGCAAGGTGTTGTGGTCTATATACGCAACCGACAACTCGGTCTTTACCCTTGAAATACCCATAGCTTCAAATTCGAGATATGCCATTGTGCCGGTTGCGTCCTGAGTAAGCGTCTGATCTATTTTCATGCCTATTTCACTGCCGGTTGTCATATCACCCGACAGTAAATGGGCTTTTATTATTTTTTGTGCAATTGTGAGACCCAATTGAGATCAATCCTTTCTTTCGCTTATCGGAATATATTTTACTCCTTCAAGGATTGGACGGTATGCAGGACGAATAATCTTCTTGCAGGAAGCAACTTCTTCTATTCGATGAGCACACCACCCTGCCATTCTTGCAACCGCAAAGAGCGGTGTGTACAGCTCCTCTGGGATTCCGAGCATACGGTAAACCAAGCCCGAATACAGGTCGACATTTGCACAAACGGTTGCCTTGTCGCCCTTTGAAGCCCTGAGCACTTCGGGAGAAAGCCTTTCAACCGCATCAAGCAACCTGAAGTCATCCTCAAATCCTTTTTCCTTAACCAGCTTTTTTGCGTTTTCTTTTAGTATTATCGTTCTCGGATCAGAAAGCGTGTAAACAGCATGACCCATTCCATAAATAAGACCGCTGCGATCGCCTTCTTCTTTTCTCATCAGTTTAAAGAGAAATTCTTTTATCTCTTCATCGTCATTGTAATTCTTGACGCTTTTTTTAATGCAGTCGAGCATCTCACAAACTTTAATATTTGCTCCGCCGTGGCGAGGACCTTTTAATGAGCCTATTCCTGCTGCGATTGCCGAATATGTATCGGTTCCCGATGAAGAAAGCACACGACAAGCAAAGGTTGAGTTGTTTCCGCCGCCATGTTCAGCGTGTAAAATCAAGCACTTATCAAGAAGTAATGCTTCTTCTCTGGTGAACTGTCTGTCAAATCGAAGCATTGACAGAATGTTCTCTGCAAATGAAAGATTTAGAAGAGGCTGATGCAAAAATATACTCTGACCGTCATAAACCCTGCGTTTTACCTGATATGCCGCTACCATTATTGAAGGCAATCTTGATATCAGCGAAATTGACTGACGAAGAATATTTTCGACAGAATTATCCTCTGTATTTTCTTCATAGCTGTATAAAGCAAGCACACCTCTTGCAAGTTTGTTCATTATATTTGGAGAAGCTGCCTTCATAATCATGTCCTCGACAAAATCCTTTGGCAGATCTCTGTTAAGTTCAATAGTTTGTATAAAATAATCGAGCTCTTCTTTGGTCGGCAACGAACCGAAAAGTAAAAGCCATGCTGTTTCCTCGAAGCCAAAACGTTCTTCGTTAACGCAGCCATCGATTATGCTTTTGATGTTAATTCCTCTGTAGAAGAGTTCACCTTCACGTGGCACTCTCTCATATTCATCAATTATATAGCCATGAACGTTGCTTATGCGCGTCAAGCCTGCAAGTACACCTGTGCCGTCAGCATTACGTAAACCTCTTTTGACATCAACTCTCTTATAATAATCCTCGTCAAAACTGTTGTTGCTCTTAATTTCCTCAGTCAACTTTTTAAGCTTGTCGACCTTGATATCAATTCTCTCGTTATCCAAAAATATCAGCTCCTTTATTCGCTTTATTTCGCCAAGTATGTAAAATCTTAGCTATAAAATAAAGTATACGGAATTATAACACATAAAAATGCCGTTTGTCAATAGTAAAATGAATTATTTTTATTATAAATTTCATTTTAACGCATTTTAATATGTTTTTAATGCCTTTTTTGTTTCATTTTTGCATTTATGTAATTTAATTTATGCAAATATATTAAAATTAAATTTATTAAAGCGTCTTTTTTATTCTATCTGCCGCAATAAGTGTGTTTTCTCTGCTTCCAAAACCGGTAAGCCTGAAATAACCTTCGCCATTATTTCCAAACCCACTGCCCGGAGTACCTACAATATTGCATTTGCTGATAAAGAAATCAAAAAATTCCCAGCTCTTCATGCCGCCCGGGCATTTGAGCCAGATATAAGGCGAATTTTTTCCGCCGAAGAACTTAATTCCTTTTTCCGCAAAAACCTCGCTGAGAATAACGCAGTTCTGCTTGTAATAATCAATATTTTCCTTAATCTGCTGTCTGCCCTCTGATGTAAATACCGCTTCCGCACCTCTTTGAATTATATAGGGAGTGCCATTGTATTTCGTGGACTGTCTGCGAAGCCAAAGGTCTCCAAGTTTTCTGCCTTCACGGACAAGCTCCTTTGGAACAACTGTATAACCGCAGCGTGTGCCTGTAAAACCTGCTGTCTTCGAGAATGAGCAAAATTCTATTGCACAAGTTTTTGCACCCTCAATTTCAAAAATGGAATGTGGAATCTCTTTGTCGCTTATAAAAGCCTCATACGCAGCATCAAAAAGAATTACCGCACCCTGCTCGTTTGCGTAATCCACCCAAGCCTTTAACCCCGCTTTGTCATAAGCAGCACCTGTGGGATTGTTGGGCGAACATATGTATATTATATCAGCCTTTACACTTTTATCGGGAGCTGGTGTAAAACCATTGCTCTCGTTAGCGTCTGAAAAAATGACCTTTCTGCCTGCCATTATGTTGGTGTCAACATAAACAGGATAAACAGGGTCGGGAACCATAACTATGTTGTCGTCATCAAATATATCAAGTATGTTTCCTAGATCGCTCTTTGCACCGTCGGAAATAAAAATTTCGTCTATTCCTACAATTACGTTATATTCTTTATAATAATCGGATATTGCCTGACGCAAGAATGCGAATCCCTCATATTCACCATAACCCTTAAAGGTTTCCTTAACACCCATTTCTACACTTGCTTTTTCCATTGCATTAACACAAGCAGCAGGTAAAGGCAGAGTAACATCGCCGATACCCATTCTTATGATCGGTGCGGCAGGATTTTTTTCTATAAATTCTTTTGTCTTTTTAGCTATATTAAAAAACAAGTAGCTTTCTTGTAAATTATTAAAATTACTGTTTATTTTCATATATCAATTTCTCCTACAAAAACTTTTTTTGCTTCTCCTGTCATAAAGACGGTTTCGTCGGTGTATTCGATTATTAACTTTCCACCACGAAGAATAACCTCTGTTGCAACATCCTTGTCACAGTGTCCACAAAGAGTTGCCGCAATAACAGTTGCACATGCACCTGTTCCGCATGCCAAGGTCTCACCGCTGCCACGCTCCCATACACGCATTTTTAAATGCGTTCTGTCGATAACCTGTACAAACTCGGTATTTATTCGTTCCGGGAATAACAGGTTGTTCTCAAACAACTCACCCATTAATGGTAAATTCAAGCTGTCAACATCATCTACAAAGACTACACAATGAGGATTTCCCATGCTTACGCAGGTGATTCTGTGCTTTTTTCTACCGATTGCTACCGAACGGTTGATTATGGAATCACCCTCCAACAGAACAGGTATATCCTTGGGATTCAATATCGCTTTACCCATGTCAACCCGGGCTGCTACCGCTTTTCCTTCATTTATAACCATTTTGAGTTTCTTTATGCCGGAAAGTGTTTCGATACTAATCTCATCATTTTTTACTATACCGTTTTCATAAAGATATTTTCCGACACAGCGGATGGCGTTTCCGCACATTTTTCCCTCACTGCCATCAGCATTGAACATACGCATTTTTGCGTCTGCAACCTCAGATGGGCAGATAAGAACAATTCCGTCACCTCCGATAGAAAAGTGACGGTCGGAGAGCTTTATTGCCAGCTCTTCCGGGTTCTCGATAATAATATTCTTATTGAAGCAGTTGAAGTAAATATAATCATTTCCTGCTCCGTGCATTTTTGTAAAAGTCATTTAAATCCTCACATATATTTATATCTTAAAAATTCTTGCTTTATTTTTGATAGCGGAAAAACCGAAGGTTTTTCTATAAAATAAAACTTGTTTTATTTATTTAACTCCTATTGCTGTTTTTCCGCTTGCTTCAAGCAGCAATTCTTTCATTGAATACAAACCCTTTTGCTTTGTTTTTAAAAAAGCTGCCGCACGGAGTCCGCCTTCTGCAAAAAGCTCTCGGCTGGAAGCAGAATGTGAAATGGTTATAACATCATTATTACCGCAGAACATAACCTCATGCTCACCGATAATATTTCCGCCACGGATTGCTTGTATACCTATTTCCTTTTTATCACGCTCGTGACGTTCCTTTGTCCTGTCATAGACATATTCCGAATCGGTGCGAACTTCCTTTATAGCTTCTGCTAACATCAAGGCGGTTCCACTCGGAGCGTCCAGCTTTTTGTTATGATGTTTTTCTATAATCTCTATATCGTAATTTTCACCAAGAACCGAAGCTGCATTTCTGCAAAGGCTTATAAGAAGATTTACACCGAGCGACATATTTCTTGATAAAAATACGGGTACATTCTTTGCTAATTTATTTAAGGAATTTAACTCATCCTCATTATGCCCTGTTGTGGCAACAACAAGCGGAATATGCATTTTTTTTGCATAAGGAATTAACTTTTCTACAGCAGTATGATGTGAAAAATCTAAAATTACATCTGCATGAATTGTAATCTCGTCAATATCAGTTACAATAGGGAATTCCGCATTTGCAGGTATTCTGTCAACTCCTGCGACTATTCTGCAGTCATACATAGCAGCTGCAGCAGCGACAGCTCTCCCCATTCTTCCGGCAGCACCGCATAAAATAATATCGGTCATAATTAACCATCCTTTATTAATTACTTTTATGTTTACTTAATAAGTCCGTGTCTTCGCATATGCCCGAACAACTTTTCGTTATCCTTCTCATCCATTTCGAAGAGTGGAAGTCTCATTTCTATGTCACAAAAGCCCATTTTAGCCATAGCTGTTTTAACAGGAATCGGGTTTACCGACATAAACAAAGAATTAATAAGTTTTAAAAGTTTAAGCTGCATTTCTGCGCTCTTTTTTACTTCTCCATCAATGTAAAGCTTTGTCATTTGTGCTGTTTCTTTCGGCATTATATTCGCAAGCACTGAAATAACACCTATTGCACCGATACTCATCATCGGAATAATATGATCATCATTTCCACTATAAACATCAAGATCATCACCGCATGCTTCCATTAGATCACAAATAAACGAGATATTTCCGCTTGCTTCTTTGGTTGCGGTTATGTATGGATGTTTTGCGAGTTCTTTATAAGCGTCAATCGAAATATTAAGCCCTGTACGCGAAGGTACATTATATAAAATATTAGGTATTCTTGTAGCGTCTGCAATCGCCTCAAAGTGTTTTACAAGTCCTTTTTGCGAAGCTTTGTTGTAATACGGAGTAACTTGAAGCAGAGCATCGACACCTGCATCACAGGCGTGTTTGGATAACTCTATTGCATATGCGGTATCGTTGGAGCCTGTTCCCGCAATTACCGGAACACGATGATCTACCTTTTTAACGGTGTACTCGATAATTTCTCTATGCTCGTCATCGCTCAGCGTTGCCGCCTCTCCTGTTGTACCGCACACGACAATACCGTTGATACCCTGCAAAATTTGATATTCAAGAATGTTGCCATAAGCTTCATAATCAATAACACCGTTTTTGAAGGGGGTGATAATTGCGGTAGCGGCACCTGTAAAAACTCTGGTTTTGTTTGACATGTGATTACTTCCTTCTAGTATATATAAGTTTTAACGGTTAAAAGAAATCTATAGTACCAATATATATTTTAACCTATTATGTATGTTACCATCTATCGATAAAAAAGTCAAATAATTTTATTGTAATTTCTACTTGCATTCAGAATAGTTTAAGGGTATAGTGTTATTTGATAACTATGTTAATTCTAAGTTAAATCCAAGAAAAGGAGCTCCACAATGGCTGTCAAAGAATTCAAGCGATACGAGAGAAAATATCTAATAACTAAGGAGCAGGTAGACATGCTTTTGGAGAGAATCGGTGACAGAATTGTTCCCGACAGCTATTGCAAGGATAATAATAAATATCATATCTATAATATTTATTTCGATACCGAAAATAATGATATTATACGTCATTCGTGTGAAAAACCATATTTTAAGGAAAAGTTAAGGTTCAGAGCTTATAATAATTTCTATGAAACAGGCAACGCTTTTTTAGAGATTAAACGCAAGATCGGTAAAATGGTAATTAAGCGAAGGATCGATATCGGTATAGAAGCATTGAATAACTTCATTTTTAATGGAATTAAACCTAAATGTAAGGATATGCAAAAAGTAAACGAATTTGCTTATTATTTATCATTATACAATCTAAAGCCTGCAGTTTACATAGCTTATGATCGCATTGCTTATAATTTGATAGAAGATCCGCAGGTACGGATAACTTTTGACACAAATATCAGAACACGCCGCGACAGACTATCCTTTAACAGCGGAACAGACGGTGAGGTTTTACTGAACGAGAATTATGCAGTTTTGGAAATTAAATTCCCGTTTTCCACACCATTTTGGCTCTCCAAAGAGCTATCCTCACTCGGTATATTTCCTCACGGTTATTCCAAATACGGCGAGGAATATAAATTGACTTTTAATAAAAGGTTGTTAAGGGAGTCTGTATAATGGATACGATATTCAGTTCAATTTTAAAAGATGACATAACATTCGGTTTTTCACTTATAATGCTCTTATCCTCAATGCTTATGGGTTTTATTGTAAGCATTGTCTATATGAGGACTCATAGAGAAGAAGGCTATATGCCAAGCCTTATTGCAACATTGATAATTCTACCAGCTATTTCCGCCTCAATAATATTACTGGTCGGAAGCAATACAGCACAGGCACTCAGCCTTGCGGGAGCGGCAGCGTTAATAAGGTTCAGAGCAACACTTGGTGACCCAAAAGACCTTGCGTACATATTTTTTACTCTTGCAATCGGTTTAGCTTGCGGTTCGGGATATGTTGGTTATTCCGCGGTATTCACCATTCTAGTCTGTGTTGTAATGATGATTATTGATTTTACAAAATTCGGAAAAAGCAAGCAGAAGAATGTGAAACTTAAAATAACTATTCCGGAAAACCTTAATTATCCTGATGCATTTGATGATATATTCGAAAATTATACTGATAAATATGTGCTAAAAAAAGTAAAAACAACCGAATTTGGCTCGTTGTGTGAGCTTGAATATATGGTTTGCCTTAAAAAGGGTATAATTATAAAGATTTTAGTTGACGAGATTCGCACACGAAACGGAAATCTTGATATAACACTTTTCCTCAACCCGTTTGAGGATAGAGTTTATATTAATCCATAAGTACATTTTAATAGCTTAACTACTCCCATTTCTATAAATGCTTTTCTCCATTTCCAAACAAAGCTGATTCCCTATTGTAATGCTGTCCCCTCAGCATTATTATACTAATTCGAAGAGAATTTGTGTTCCCCCATACGGTTGCCTTTCCCCTAAAAGGCAGCCGACCAAAAACAATGAGCTGTTGCGAAATCTGCAACAGCTCTGCTTTTTATAATATAGTTAATATATTTTAAAGCTTAATTTCAAACGCTTTACGTACTGCTTTAATAACAAGTGGAAGATTTTTCCCAACAAAATCTTCTGGAATGTATGTAATCTTTGTATAATCAAGTCCCGTTAAGGCTGCAGCCCATGTAAGAGCAGCAATATATCTTCCAAGCGGAATGCTTAAATGATATCCGTCACGAGTAAGAACATCTCCAAAATCTTTCCTAGCATATTGTATGGCTATTCCTGCAGGTATAATTATCGATATATCTTCTTTAGTCATTACCTCAGATCGTAAAGCATTCAAAATAGTGTCGTACATCGTCATTTGGTCATTATTGTAATCAGGAAATGCCGTATGAGTGCCGTCAGCCTGATACGCCCATGTATTTAACCAAACTAACTTCAATTCAGGGTTGGTTGTATTATTCTTTACATATTCAATCAAATTTGATAAATACGGCTCATAGGTTTCAGGCTTACCACTCGGACCGCTTCCCTGTTGAAGGGTTATAAAATCCCATTTTTCTTCGCGAATGGCATCAAGACTCTTAAAATCAGGTGTTTCTTTCCAGATTCCATTGTTATTTTTATAGTATATATATCCTGAAATATAATTCTCTGCACAATGCCAGTGCTTTTCTAAAGAGCAACCGGCAATATATAAATTACCCAGTATAATATTTTCTGCACCGAGGTTTTCTGAAATTTGATATAAATATTCCATTCCGTCAGAGCTGAAGCTGTTTCCGACAGATAAAACCTTAAATGATTTTGTCATTATATTTTCTCTCATTTTAATTTTCATTTGTCAAAGGAGTTATAATTCCTGTGTTTGATAAATCAACATTAGTGGAAATTGACCGCAGCCGATTAATTGTATTGTTAAATTCTTCTCCCATAGAGAGCCTTGTATAAATGTCCTGTTGATAACAGGGTATAAAGCTACTTACAAGCTTTCCGTCGCTGGTTATTTTTGCAATTAAAATACCTGTTTCCACACTTTTTTTATTAAACAGGAAGTTACCAAGATTATAGCAAATAACTTTTCCTTTATACGAGTCAATTCCTTGAAGGGTGTGTGCGTGATGACCAATTATAAGGTCTGCTCCGCTGTCAATGTATTCCTTGCCCATTGTAAGCTGAGCAGTTTCCAGCTGAGTAGTCAGTTCGTAGCCCCAATGAACATTTATTATTACAAAATCGCTTTGTGCTTTAGCCTCTTTAATTTCTTTGCAAAACTTTGTTGAATCATATGTGTACATTACTCCTCCGCTCGTTTCGGTAGCTTCAGGTGTAAATATATTTTTTTCTGCCCTTGTAGCTGCTAAAAGCGCAATTTTATAACCGTTTATAATATAATAAACAGGCTTGCCTGCTTCATCAATATTTCTGCCTGCTCCCATCCTTTTGATACCTGCTGCATCAAGTGTATCGAGTGTATCCAAAAACGCATCCTCACCATAATCAAAAACATGGTTGTTTGCGAGTGAAACAACATCAACACCCATCTCATGCCAGATATCTGCTTTTGAGGGGCTTGCTCTGAATGTATAAGTTTTTCCGTTAATAGGACTTCCCCTAAGACTTAATGCAAATTCATTATTGGCAGTCATTATGTCAACCGATTTCATAATATCTATAATTCTATCATCAAGAATGCTTAAAATACCTTTATTTAAATTATTATATTTTCTCATCATACTTGAATTGTCGGCAAACATAACATCACCGACAAAGCCAAACTCAGCTTCGCCGTCATCTGTTTTGCCGAGATTATAAATATTACTCATGTAGTTTTCTGATTTTGGATCAAGGTGTCCTGAATAAGAATCATAAAGAGTATGAAGTCCGAAACCGGTTAAAGAATGAAAGGCATTGTTAATTAACTTTCCATCACTTGCTTCCCCTGCAAGGGTATAAAGAACTTCAATATCGTATTTGTCTGCTAACCAATCAATAAAATCCACAAGTTCTTTTTCACCAAATATCTCGGTAATTTCAGGATTTTTTATCAAATCTTTGGCAAGCATCTGTCGGATAAATTCGTGATTATCGGGTTTTTCATCAATAGTGGGTTCACTAATTTCAGTATGCTGGTTTAAATTTATATTTATTGCAATGCTTGATTCCGGCTTTTTACAAGCACAAAACAAGATCGAAATTATAGTTAAAATAAGTATTAACCTGGTTGTTTTGTTTGAATTCAAGACATTTACTCCTTGCTACAAAAATAAGTCTTTACCAATATACAGGTATAAAAGCGCAACCGAATAATGGATGCGCTTTTTTATATAGTATAATCCTATTTATTTATCTGTCTATAAGCGGTATATACGGTTTCTCCACCGAGATGCTCTTATATGCAGGACGGATAATTTTACCTACATTTATAAGTTCCTCAAGTCGGTGAGCACTCCAACCTGCAATCCTTGCGATGGCAAAAATCGGTGTGTATAATTCTAGCGGCAACCCAAGCATATGATATGCAAATCCACTGTAAAAATCCACGTTAGCACTAACGCCTTTGTAAATATTTCTCTTTTCGGCTATTACAATAGGAGCAAGGGTCTCTACCTTTGAATATAGTCCAAACTCGTCGGTAAGTCCCTTTTCCTCGGAAAGTTTTTCTACAAACGAACGGAATACAATAGCTCTCGGATCGGAAATTGAATAAACCGCATGTCCCATACCGTATATGAGTCCTGATTTATCAAAGCATTTTTTATCAAGTAAATCAGCCAGATATACCGATATCTCCTCGTCATCGTTCCAATCCTTAACAACGCTTTTCATATCCTCAAACATCTGAACAACANNTTTAACGAGCCGAGTGCTGCCGCGATTACAGAATAAGTATCTGTTCCTGACGAGGTAACAACATGAGTTGTAAAGGTGGAATTGTTACCACCGCCATGCTCAGCATGAAGCATAAGCGCAAGGTCAAGCACTCTTGCTTCAAGGCCAGTATAGTTACCTGTTGAGCGAAGAAGATGCAGTATATTTTCTGCTGTTGACAAATTCTCTTCAGGAGAATGAATAAACAAGCTCTTTCCGTTGAAGTAGTGCTGATAGGCATTATATCCGTAAACGGAAATCAACGGAAATGCTGCAATAAGCTGCAGACACTGACGTAATACATTCTCCGGAGTTATATCGTTTGCGTTTTGGTCGTAAGCATATAATGTCAGGACACCTCTAGAAAGTGTGTTCATCATATCCGTGCTGGGTGCTTTCATGATAATATCACGAACAAAGCTTTGAGGAAGCGAACGATAGCTTGAGAGCAGTTCGGTAAATTTTTTTAATTTATGTTTATTGGGCAGCTCTCCGAAAAGCAGAAGGTAGGTTACTTCCTCAAAACCGAAGCGGTTCTCGTTGCTGCACCCGTTCACAAGGTCAATTATATTAATTCCGCGGTAAAAAAGTTCGCCGTCAATTGGCTTTGAAACACCGTCTTCCTCTTTATATGAACGAATCTCTGAGATGTCGGTTAACCCCGCAAGCACGCCTTTACCGTTGATATCCCTCAAGCCTCTTTTTACATCATATTTTGTGTAAAGAGTACTGTCTATCCCCGTATTCATCTTACACAATTCGGTAAGCTTACTTATCTCGGGTGTTATTGTCGAATAATTTACTGCTTTATTCATTTATCCCATCCTTTCCGATATGGCTCGAACTAGACCGAACCATGCAAAACAAAGAAAACCGGAATTAAAAATTTACAATCCCGTTTTTTACATACTTAATGTGTTTCGTAAACACCTATTATATATTTATAATACCAAAAACAGAACGGTTTGTAAACCTATTTTTTAACTTATTATTTTATGCTTTATCTTTATTTGCTTGATTTTTCGATTTTTTTATGTTTAATAACTTAATATTTTTATATTCTTTAGGTGCGAATAATAAGAACGATGCAAATGCATTTATAACAAATTTCCGTGTTTGGGGATCAATAGCTTTCGCCGCATGCAGTATTATTCTAGCATTTTTTCTCTTTTGATCATTAAATTCGAATAGTGTTTTCACATTGGTTTGCTTTATCAAACTATATAATGTATCAAAGAAAATTTTTCGTTTTGTATCGTCAAGCGAAGACAACCAATCGGATACTGTTCTGTCCAACAAGATTGATGAATTTCTAACAGTTTCTTTATAAATAAAATCGCCGTTTTCAACCTGCCAGTTAAAAAGGTCATGCTGCATAAAACCATTTTTATTACTGTCAACAACAATATAATTTCCTTGATTTAACATCAGCATTCCAACTATTGATGAGCAAGGTATAAACTTTTTTACTCTGTTTTTTATCTCAATGAAATCCGGATTATCAAAGAATTCCTGCCTGAAACCAGGTCCGTCAAGGTTAAATATTTCAATTATCCGTTCTTTAACTTTGGGATCGCATTTAGCGGATGAATAAACCGCAAGGTTTCCGCCCTTTGAATGTCCACCGACTCGAAGAGGTCTTTTTGAGCTTACAGCAACCTTGTTAAGATACTTAACACTCTCAGTTTGAGCCGGAATGGGGTACATAAAGGTCATGTTGAAGTCTTCTTTCCAGCCAACAATGGTGTTGTCGGTTCCCCTGAATGCAACAAAATCAGTTCCGTCAGATAAACCAAATACCACAGCTGAAAATTGTTTTTCGGCTTCCTGGTCAATGTCGTTCACAAAATAGGAAAGCTGAGTGCCCATGTATCTTCTGCTTTTTAAGAATAAAAAATAAAGCCTTTCACATTCTTTAGTTGAACGAATATCCTTGAAAAGTAATCCGCTTTTTGCAAACGGGGTTATGGCTAAAAGCGGAAGAGGTTGGCTTTCCCCATCAAAGCTTGTAAACGCAGCATCATAATTCAAATATGTAAGCTGCGATAGAATCAATGCGTCCACAGGTCCGAATCCAAGCTCTTTAAAGGTTTTTTTCCCTTCTGTTTTAAGGAAGTCCAAAACAATACCCATAATAACCTCCACGCCCAGCCGAGTACAAATAGTTATTTAAAATTCACGAGGTACACGACAGTGTACCTTTGGTACGTGCAAACATACCTCTATTTCTTGCATTGTTCACACTGCCACGTTGATTTTATATGAATTATTTAATTAATTCACCTTCAATAGAAATGCTGTTTTTACCGCCTTTTTTTGCATTATAAAGTTCAAAATCCGCTATCCTATAATACGCCTCTATTGGTGTGGAGTTCGGTTTATCGGCATCCGAAGGATCAAATATACATCCCCCGATGCTTATGGTAACATACTCATAAAGGCTTCCGCTTCCGGCAATCAAGTGCATATCTTCTACTGATTGTCTGATCTGACTGCTGATTTTTTTTATTTCATCTTTCGTCTTCCAGCCATCAATAAGAGCTAAAAATTCCTCACCGCCTATACGGGCTATAATGTAATCTATATTTGTAAATTTTAAAAATGATTTTTTCATCGTTGAAGCAACAGCACTTAAACAATCATCACCGTCGAGGTGCGAATAAGTATCATTATAATTCTTAAAGTTATCAATATCAATCATAAGGACCATAACCTTATTATTGTTTAAAATCCATTTTGGTAAATTGCTTTTTACATATTCATCAAGAAAACGTCTGTTGGGAAGACCTGTGAGATGATCATTCATTGACAGATTCTCAAGATTTTTATTCAAAAATGTCAGTTTAATTTGGTTGTATAATCCGTTTACATTATCATTACGGCGTTGTATCATAATAATCCAACCAATTATAAGTATCAATAATGAATAAAAATTCTTAAAGATCAAGTTAATATTAATAAAAATAAAGAAACCTATAATTCCAGTTGTATTAATACTTATAAAAAAAAATGTTTCACTATTTGTAAAGATCGGAAAAGCTGTAAAAATCATTGTTATAAAGATTATGTAAAATGAAGTTCTGCCATTTTGTATATCAGTGTAAAAATAAAGAAACAGTATTATACATATAAGAAAATAATAAGAAATATAAAGCTTTTTCATCGCTTTAAAATTGATTTGCTTTTTATATAATTCTAAAGCAGCTATACTGTATATAATACAAGTAACAATATTAAAAATCGCAAGACCGAAATTTAATAATTTTAAGTTACCGATAGCTTCATAATATGAGGAATATTTACCAAGAATAACAAAGAAAACCTGTAAAATTCCAACAAAAAAGCAAAGTTGAATTATTCTTTTTATGTTTAACAATATAACGGCTTTATTTAGTTCCTCTATATATTGTTCTTCATATTTTAATGTTTTCCTATTTACCGAGTATAGACAACTGAACATTTCAGTCACATAGCCTAATATTTCGGATGTTCTTTTCAATTTCACACCAACTTTTTTTAATTTCCTGTAAAACATTTTTATATTATAGCAAATTTTGGTAACTTTTGCAACTCTTAATTTAAATATAATGTAATTATTAACATTTGAGATACATTATTTTAGCTTTTTTGTCGAAATATAGCAAAATCATATTTAAATTTAACTAAGATGAAAAATGAACATATTTAAAGATTGGTTTTATTTTTTTCTATAATAATTATTTTTCCCTTTGCACTTTCTATACTTACTTTTAAATTGTTTAAATCCTCGTACTCCTGAAAATACTCGATTTCTGGGGCATAAAGCTTACATTCAGATAAGTTAATACCGTCTACTGTTATACTTACCTCACAGTCATATTCGCTCCAGCTAGCAACAGAAATAATCCATTGCTTTTCGGATTTGTATAATGAACAATAAATCTCATCAGTATCGCATTTAACGGGTGTTTCTTCATTCCAAAATCCCCAGAATTCGGTGTCGCTTATATTATAATCCCGCATAAATTTCCACAGCTCAACAAGCGCGTCTCCGCCCCTTGGGTATCTCGACGTAATTCCAAACAGCATACCTCGATAAGGATTGCCGTTGTTTTCGAGCATTTCACCACTTAACCCATAAGGTGTTCCGCATATTTCAACAAGCCAATAATCGGGTTTTTTATTGTAATCATACATCTCACCAATCCAAAGCGTGTCGATATATGGCATTAGCTCCATATACATATTCGCGTTGTTTCCATAACCGTTGCTCTTGCAAAAATGATTGCAGGTATGCAGGTCAATAAGGCAGCTTCCTTTTTCTTCCAGCAGAACTCTTGCTCTTTTCATTGTATCACGTTCGATTACGGTGTCGTCAATATAAATACCTTGGATTCCTTGTTCGTTAAGAAGCCAACGCAAACCTTCTATCCAATAATTTGCAAATCTAGAACGACCGTTTAGGTTAATCGAAGCGTCCATTCTGCTTTTCCATGCTGGAATAATATCTGTTCCGATGCTTTCAGCAAACCAGCTAAGTGCTTCGCTGTTCCATTGATAGGTGCTTGTATCCCCTGACGGTTTCATAAAAATCTCGTCCCCCAGAGAACGGAATGCTTGCAGCTCAACAGTATGATCGCTCTGCTCACGGATTGTATAATAAACCTTGACTCCTATATCTTCTTTATTAGCTGCGCTAATCAACGTTTTCAACTTTTCGTTTTCAACAAAAGGATAATTTATATATGGATTTTGTTCAGTGCAGTGATGGACATTAATATGTGTTGCACCGACTTTTTTTGCTAAAGCTACATTACCAACCTCGCCGCCATGCGTGTATCTTGTGGACAGTCGTGTTTTCATATCAAGTTCCTTGAGCGGCGTTACAAGTAAATTGAAATCAAAACGAAGAGATTGATTCTTCTTCAATCTTCTTTCACCGCTGTATGCGATTGCGGTTATATATGGCTCGTTGTTTTTTACAGAAATACCACCTCTGCCGCCGTTACAAAAACTGTCAGGTGGAACAAGGGTTCTGTGCCTGTAATATAATAGCGGAAGCGGTGGATAATAATTTTCACCTCTGAATTCGCATCGTAAACCTCCGTTAACTCCGCCCATCCAAAAACCGTTTTGTCTTTTTGCCATATCCCACTTAAAATTTACCGTTTCGGGTCGTAAGCCACCAGTGTGTCCGAGTCCCATAAAATATGTACTGCATTGGGCAGTATATGGTATTACAAGCGAAATATCCTGAAGTTCTATGTTGCTTTTTGCGTTTAGCTCCAGCTCAAATCCCATATATCCGTCGAACTCTGCTGTGAGGGTACAGCGATAGGACAATACATTATTCTCTGCTGTTGTTTCAATAACAATCTTCGCTGTATTTTGTGATATAATTCTGGTTTTATATTCTTTAAAAGTTAGAGGTAAATTGTCTTTTGCTGTTATAACAAGATTAATTGTATCGCAAATCTTTGTTTCTTTATCACAGACTTTTATATTTTTATTATAATATGAATAGATTTTTTTCGGCAGTCCGTTCGAATTTAATTCAACCTTTCGCCCGAGTATTGAAAACACATTGTTATTGTATTGTAAAGCTGTATATTTACCAACCGGTTTATCAAGTCCTTTTGTATCATAAGTATTCAGCCAACGTAGGCGTGAAAATCGCCATGGCTCGTTGTCACCATGATTTGAAACAATCCCACCCGAAACAATAATGCTCAGAGATAGAGGATAACTTGATTCTCCCACAGACAATAATAGTTTACCGCAATAGTTGCCTGACGCGGTATCGGGAATATACAAAGATACCCAAAGTACCAAAAAATCTCCATCTTCAAGGAATAAGTTCTTTTCAAAGCTATTTCCAAGATAATCGGTACCGCCCAAGTTTATACAAAAAAAGTTTTCTGCACTGATAACCGAACTGCTGTTACTTAATTCTCCGTATTGCAAAGAAACCTCGCCCGATATGCCCTCTCCACTGATTGCGATTTGAAAAGCATAATATTCATCAGGATTTGCTTGTCCGCAAAAATATTTTTTTGCGTTAGTAAAATCGTGTCCTTTATGTATTAGAATAGGAGTACTCCTATCAATAATGTCAAAATTTTTTTTAGTCATATTTATAACCATTCCTCTCTGTAGTGTAAAAGAGTAAAATCGTATTTGAAAAATTCACTCTTCAAATTTCATTAAAAATTACTTTATTACTATAATAATAATATTTAACAATGTCAATACTATTTGTAATAAAATAAATATTAATAGTTGAGTTTATTAATGTTGAAACGATAGCCATTCCTTGATCTTTTAAAATTTTTATATGCTATAATTACTTATCTAGACTTTTTAAATAATTTATGATATATTGAATAAAAGTGAGTTCGAGACCTTCCTCACTTAAAACAAAACTAAAGGAGATTTTTAAAAATGAAAGGGAAAACAAATTATCTTGTTACAAGTGCGGTTATTGCCGCAATGTATGTCGCTCTTACCTTTTTGTCAAATGCTTTTGGACTTGCAAGCGGTGTAATTCAAGTACGTATTTCGGAAGCATTGACTATTCTGCCTGTGTTCACTCCGGCAGCGATTCCGGGGTTGTTTATTGGCTGTATTCTTGCAAATTCAATTACCGGCTTAGCTTTATGGGATGTGGTTTTTGGTTCGCTGGCAACACTTCTCGGAGCACTCGGTACGTATTATCTAGGAAAAAATAAATGGGTTGCTCCGGTATTCCCAATATTAGCGAATGTTTTAATCGTTCCGTTTATTCTCCAATATGTTTACTTCCTTGAAGGCGGAATCTGGTATTTTATGTTAACCGTAGGTATCGGTGAAGTAATATCCTGTGGGATACTTGGTTTGATGCTATATCATGCGCTTGTAAAAACAAAGCTTGCAGATATCTTTCATTAAATTGTTATTATTAGTAATATTAAAAACCACTAAGACGGATTTTTTAGTATTAATTTTAGATGCTTACATTAATGTAAGCAAAAATAAAAGATTAAACAAATAGCTGTAAATAAACCCGTCATTTATTTGTGACGGGTTTATCAGTATTATTATATGCTATGCAATCAATTGTAACGGCGTTTGCACCAACATCATCTTCTATTTTTAGAAATTTCTTGATACAATCTTGAGCTTTCAATAATATCTTTTTAAAGGTTCAACTATATCTTCTGATTCTAAGATCCGTTGTTTTATTCATTTAAAGATTTTAAATTTATGAGTAATACTTTTATTAGGTAATATAACTTTCGATTGACTTTACTTAGCCATAATTGTATAATGTCTATATGAACTAAAAATTTTAAGGAGAATTACGATGAAAAGCAAGCATTTAAAAAGCATAATATCCGTCTTTGCGGCTGCTATGCTGCTTTTGCCATTGTTCCTGCTGTCTGCTTCTTCTGCAGAGGTAATACAGCCGACTGAATTAAATGGCATTAATATCGAACGTAAGCTTAATTATCTCGTAGCTTATACAGACGATTATGATTCAAATACAACCGGGACTGATGATAAAGGTATTGAAGCAGTTGTAAACAGTGACGGTATTGTAACTAAAGTCGAGGGTAATAACAATGATATTCCGAACGGTGGTTTTGTGCTTTCGGGCTCAAGCAACAAAAAGACTTTTATCAAGAATAACATTAAAGTAGGTTACGCTATGCATCTCGATAAAGATAATAATTTGGTAACTATAATACCTGAGGGCTATTCACCTTTCAGTTCCTCAACGATGGAATTTAATTCTATCAACTCAACGCGTTATGAGGATACGCTTATAATTTTTAATGGTAGTGACGGAAAGGTCACTTCAGGTACAAATGAATGGGGTTATGAGATTGTTGTTGATAAAAATGGCTTTATAATCTCACTCGATGGAAATAATAATGCTATTCCCGAGGGTGGACTTGTATTAAGTGCTATCGGAGCAAAGAAAAAAATACTTATACAAGCAGCAAAGCTCGGTATGTCTGTGGAAATTGATTATACCACAAAAATAGTTACCATTTCCTATAATAAAGATAATGCAGCAGAAGCTCCGCGTTTAATTATTGAAAATTATAAAAATGCTTATAACAAGGCAAAAGCAGACTATAAAAATATTGATTACAATGCGATTCAAACACTTATCACAGACCTTGAAGCCGAATTTAACAATATAAAAACAGCATTAGACAGCGATAATATGCTCAGCTTTACGGTATCACAAAACAAATTTGACTCAATCTCTGTAGAAATAAAAGGTCTTTTAACCGAAAGTCCCGCAGTGGAAGGCAGAGCGCTTTGGATCAGACCGGCGCAGACGAACGAAGCAGATGTCAAAAAGGTTGTAAAAGAAATTTATGAAATGGGCTTTAATATCGTCTGCATAGAAACTCTATATAACAACACTATGATTATTCCTATGCCTGAGGGCAGTTTGTTTTCACAAAATCCCAGTTTTGGCGGCTTTGACGTGCTTAAATCATATATCGACGAATGTCACAGATATGGTATGGAGCTGCATTTATGGATGCCAGTTTACCGTGTTGCTCATAGCGGTAGCAACTATAAAACTCTTGGACTGGATGTTAAAAAACCCGAATGGCTTAATATCTCCAACACAGAACCAAGTATTAATTATGTAGAGAATAATTACGGAAAAGGATATTTCCTTAATCCCGCACTCCCAGAGGTCCATGATTATCTTCTCTCTGTTTATACCTATATACTGGAGAACTATTCAATAGACGGTTTTCAGCTTGATTATATCCGTTACCCCGATATTGTAAACGGCGTTGATTATGGTTATGACGAATATACACGTGGCTTGTTTGAAGCTGCACATGGTGTTGACCCGAAAGAAATAACTTCTTCTCATGCACTTTGGAAAACCTGGTGCGAGTTCAGAGCCAAGTTTGTAACCGATTTGGTTTTAGACGTTAAAGCTGTGATAGACGAGAAGCGTCCTGATGTTTATCTCTCCTGCGATGTCGCCCCGTCATACAATGAGTCTTTGTATCGGAAAATGCAGGCCACTACTGAATGGCTTAATAAAGCTTATATCGATATGGTTTATCCGATGGCATACGGTACGGTAGACAGAGTTAATACCTGGACAACTGAAACTGTTGAACTTGCCGGTGATGATGTTTTCACTTATATCGGAGTAGGTGATTATGGTGCAGATACTTTATTCGAACAGGTTGTTAATATAAGAGAAAAAGGCGCAGACGGCTTTGCTTTCTTTGCATATAACCAATACATCGAAGGCGATTATAAGGTTATATGCGAAACCCTGTTATCTAAGCGTGCTGTTTCTCCTACCTATTGCGGTAAAAATGCTGTTATTTCTCAACTAAAATATATCAAAGAAAGAATAAAAAATGTTATTGTTCCTGCGGCAATCAGCGGTTCGGCTGAGCTTGATGCTGCCTGTGCTGATATTGATGCTCTTATCACAAAATTAAATAGCTCCACCCTTTCGGAATGCGAAGGTGATCTGGAAAACTTCCGCACAAATATTGGTACAATACTAAATGAAAAGGTTACTGACGAAAAAGCAGTATCAGTAATCAATTCTGATTTGAGAATTATTGACAAGATAAGTAATATGTCAAAGGATAACGCAAAGAACGCATATTATATTATTCATCCGCTTCCGGAAATGTATGATTTTGTTGAGAATGATGTTGATGTTTCTTCCGACAACACCAATTCCGAGGATACCACAAATGAAGTTAAGTTAAGCACCTTTGAAAAGATAATAAGAGGAATTGCTATCGGAATTATTGTTATTTCATTTTTCGGCTTGCCATTTTATTTTGTCCTTGATAAGAGAAAAAAGAATTTGTTGGCTGCAAGCGAAGAAAAAGACAATGATAATAATAAAGATGATAGCAACGAAGATAAATCGGAAAAATAGTACCAGGTATAGATATCTACCTACAGATTGAAATCAAATGAGGTATTGGAATGTAATTTTCCAATACCTCGTATTCATTTAGTTTATCTTACTTGGATTACAGAAACCGAATATCGTTTATGTACATAACCAATTTATTCGTGATGTTCTTCAGCATCTTGCTTTGTTACATGAACCGTTCCAAACGGATGTTGAGGTGGTGCATATAATGAGTACAACTTAAGCGGCACACGACCCGTATTGATTAGATTGTGCCATGTTCCGGCAGGAATTATTATTGCAAAATTGTCGTAAACACTTTTCTTGAAATTTAAATTGTCTTTTTTGTCTCCCATCATAACAACACCTTGACCTTGTTCTATTCGCAAGAACTGATCGAGGTCAGGATGTATCTCTAAACCGATATCTTCTCCCGGCTTGATACTCATTAAAGTAAGTTGCAGGTAATCCCCGGTCCATAAAGCGGTCCGAAAATAATTATTCTGTAAAGTTGCTTGTTCTATGTTAATGACAAAAGGATTTGGTCCATAATCATTAGAACTATTTTTATGAATCAGATATTCAGGATAATTAATATTTGAGTTATCCTTATATGGATTTAAATGTGATTTATTGTGTCGATGCATAGTTATATCCTTTCATAAACTTTTACTATATAATATGCATTGTGTCAGGAGAAGTTTCTGTTTGGAATTTTTTTATAAGTTAAATTAGCGTTTTCTTGATAGAAGAAGAAAGAACCTCACAATCTAACCTAAGAAAGTGAGATTCTTAATATTTACATTAACTAAAATCAACCTCATGCAACATTCGTAAAGCCTCTCCATAAACAGCACTCAGCTTTTTCGGATTTACAAGAAATTTTTATCTGAAGCTACTTCACCTGATATCTTTTTTATAATCAAATAATCTTTTTCAGAACTGATATATGTAATAACCTCTGGTGATAATCCCTTGCTTGAAAAATAACAATACATCATTTGCTCTTTTTCAAGTAAACCTTTATCAGCTATTTTTATAAAATACCCCTCATCTTTATCAATAAACAAAGTCTTTGCTCCAGAATGACCATTGTTTTCGTATATCTTCGATTTACCTATAAATTTAATCAGCTCATCGGGTATATTGAAATCTCTAATATATGCTTCTTTCATTCTTCTATTGCTGCTTTCATGGTGTTGATTTTTCTTATAATTTCAACATTAAACTTCGGAACGCGGTTATAGGTGTATAATCCGTTTTGTTCCTGCTCAACGTCGGTAAGCTGTGTATAACAGAAAGCACAGAATTTTGAATTTTCAAGAATAGCCTCTGTCAGACCTTTATAACGCTCAATGAATTCCTCTGTGTTCTTTACACGCTCACCGTAACCCCAGCCGCTTTCGTCATTCGGATTCCACCAGATCCCGCCGTATTCACTGATAAAGCAAAGCTCGGGAGGTAATGTCGGCATCCACGGAACTAGCCCGTAATTAACTGTTTTATCCTCTCTTAAAGATTCATATCGTGCTTTAAAAGACTTAGGATTCTGATCGTAGTCGTGTGCATCCTCCATATCTGTTTTCTCCGTGCGGGTCCATCCCGAGGTGTCAATTACAGGTCGTGTGCGATCAAACGCTTTTGTCAGCTTATATGCGTCACTCAAAGCGCTGCCATCGGGAACATTATCGGTTTCGTTGAAAGGACACCAACCAATTATTGCAGGGTGATTATAGTCACGTTTTAGTGCTTCCAGCCATTCGGGTAAAAAAGCCTTTTGGGCATAATCATTACCGTTTTGCAAACCCCAGTTAGCGTGTTCCTCCCATACCATATAGCCAAGAATATCACAATAATATAAGAATCTTTCTTCAAAGATCTTCTGATGCAGACGCGCTCCATTGAAGCCCATCGCCTTTGATAAAAGGATGTCATTTTTCAAATCTTCGTCTGTCGGTGCAGTGTAAATTCCATCGGGGTAAAAACCTTGATCTAAGACCAACCTTTGAAAAATCGGCTTGTCATTCAAATAAAAGCAATGGTCGGAATAATAAACATTTCTCATTCCGAAATAGCTGGTAACCTCGTCATTATCCAGTTTTAATTTCAAATCATAAAGCAAAGGTGATTCAAGCGACCAGAGATGAAGCTCGGATAGCTTTAATGTAATTCTTGCGCTGTCGCCATATACGATACAAACCGCATTTCCGGTTTCTTTTCCCTCGAATAAAGCTGTTGCAGAAAGCGTTTTTCCGCTTGCATTAATACATTCCGCTTCGATAAGCAATTCCTGAGTATGAATGTCGGGTGTCATTTTTATAGAAGCAATGTACGCATCGGGAGTATTCTCCAGCCACACAGTCTGCCATATTCCAGTTGTTCTTGTGTAAAAGCAACCGAACGATTCCTTTTGTGGTGATTGCTTACCGGAAGGTTGTTTACCTGAGCGGAAATTATCCTCGGCACAAATGGCAATAATATTTTCGCCTTCATTCACAAATGAAGTTATATCGAACGAAAAGGAAGTATAACCTCCCCTGTGTAAACCTGCTTGCTTGCTGTTGACATATATATATGTAAGGTAATCACAAGCACCTATATTGATATGTGTTCTTCTTCCCTCTTTTAGCCATCCGTCAGGTAGAATAAAACTTCTTTTATACCATACACAATCCATAAAATCGGTATGTTCAATTCCTGAAAGTTTACTTTCAGGACAAAAAGGAACAGTTATTTCACTGTTTAATGATGCATTTTCAAGATAACCTTCAGTAATTCCATTTTCCAGACTATTAATAGAAAATTCCCAAATTCCGTTAAGGTTAAGCCATTCGTTACGTTTAAATTGCGGTCTGGGATATTCTGCACGCGGTATAGTCATAAAAACCCCTTCTTTATATTAATTCTTATTCTTTTCCTCAGCTATTTTATCCATCTTACGATTTCTAAAATATAAAATAATATCAATACCGACCAACATAAAATTTAATATGTAAAATATAGTTACATAGTTTATTTCACCCGAGCTAGACGCTTTTATAAACTTCGATGTTATTCCTGCTGCGTAACCGAATAAGATAAGAAAAAGAAAAAATATGCTCTTTCCCTTTGCTGTTCTCGCTTTTAAAGATTTCATGATAGAAATTGGCCATGAAACGCCAAATGATAAAACCATTATTGCTTCAAAAATATCTGCTGCCTGAACCATTTAGATAATCTCCTTAATTATTCATTGTTTTTTATTTTATAAGACTATTTATTCCTTTTCCCGTTTTTGTAAAGCTCTCAAGATTCGCTTCCAGAATTGTTAACAGGCGTTTTCTTGCCGCAATGGAAGTCCAAGCTGCATGCGGAGTTATAATACAGTTTTTTGCATTAAGCAGTGGATTATCTGCCATTGCCGGCTCGTTTGCCAACACATCAAGTGCAACACCGCATAATTTATCACTGTTAAGGGCTTCCGCAACATCACTCTCGTTCAAAATAGCTCCCCTTGCGGTATTTATAAGAAAAGCTCCATCCTTCATTTTACTTATAAATGATTTATCAACCATTCCTCTGGTCTTTTCGTTTAAAGGACAATGGAGGGATACAACATCGCTCCTTCCAAGCAGCTCATTCAGTGATAAATAGGTAATTCCATTCTCATTCCCAGAAGTTTTGCTACTTGTTGTTGCGATTACCTTCATCCCAAAAGTGTTAGCCATTTCCGCAACTCTTTTTCCGATTGCACCGCAACCGATGAGCCCGAGGGTCATGCCGCTTAACTCCATGAATCTTGTTGTTTCGTAATGAAAGCCGGGTATACCTGTCCACAATCCGTCTTTTACAATTTTGGTAAATCCGTTAATATCGGTCACAAGGTTAAGCAAAAGTGCGAATGTAAACTGAGAGACCGAAGCTGATGAATAGCCTGGCACGTTGCAAACCTCGATTCCACGCTTTTTACATTCGGCAAGGTCAATCATGTCGTAACCTGTCCCAAGTGCACTTATATAGTGAATTCTAAGGCATTTATCAAGCAGTTCTTTGGATATTTCAGCTCTGTTTGTAAAAACAGCAACAGCATCCGCACAGCGTTCTGCAGTAAGCTCAGACTGTGTTTTATCATAAACAGTTAGTTCACCATATTTATTAAAAAAATCCCAGCTAAGATCTCCGGGGTTTACAGCAAAACCGTCAAGTACCACTATTTTCATATGAGAAAACCTTCCTTATCATTGCGGAAAAATCACGATAACTACTTCACAAATAATATCATTAATGTTAGACTATGTCAATGTGATTATATTTAAATTTTTATTTTTAAGGTTGACAAAATTGCTGATATGGTATATTATAATTAAGCTATTTAAAAAAAATGTGGGTGTAGCTCAGTTGGTTAGAGCGCTTGCTTGACATGCAAGAGGCCGTTGGTTCAAGTCCATTCATCCACACCATTTAATCCTTTGAATTCATTGATGCTTTCAAAGGATTTTTTATATACTTTTTCATTATTGATTAAAAAATAATGCCATTATAAAAAAAACACAGGTATTTCAGATTTCTCCTTAAATGCCTGTGTTTTATTACTCTATAACATATTTAAATTCAACTTATTTACCAGTTGGATCTTCGATAAATGTGGAAAGCCTAAATTCATGTCTATGATCAGCATCTACTGTTGTTACAGATTCCAGAAAGTGAACATGACGGTCCCCTACCTTAATAGCGCCACAGGTTTTACCGCAAAATTCATGAAAATGCCCCATAAAGAAATCAGTACGGAATTTTACTTCATGAATATGGTCATTACAGCCAACTGGTATTGCTTCTCCCGAAACGGTTGCAAGGCGATGACTGTGATCTATTAATCCTGCAATTTTTACACTACTCTGAACCTCATGCACATGAGTTTGATCTTTTGGACAAGGTTTGCAATTATATTCATTTTTATAATACATAGTAATTCTTCCTTTTTTAAAATTATTTTTAGAGGAAGGTAAAGAATTTAGAGGTACCTATAATAATATATGACAAATAAGTTTATGTGTTATCGATTATAAAAATGAAAACAACCTCACATGCGGAGGTTGTTCAGACTGTCAAAAAAGGCTTAGGGAAACACAATTCTCTGGGCTTATCGCCTTTTTTACTTTTAAATTTTTCCTTTTCGGTTTAACAACGGTATCTTTGACTAGCTTATTTATTCTCCAAATATATCAAAAGTGCCTAAGAAATGTCGTTTTATCTTAAGATAATCGCTTGATGTAATAGAATTTCCACCGCTTAAGCAGCCAGCTTTGAGCTGTACGTCTGTTAACACAATCGATCCCAGAAAGGCTCGTTTTACTTTTAAATAATCACCGGAATTGATCTTTCCGTCACCGCTTACATCGCCTGCTATTATGATAATAAGGCTGTCTGTTGTATTTCCGTTTCCGTCGGTTATAGAAATCACGGTTCCCGTGCCTACGTTCGCTGTGTTAAATAGCAATCCGTTGTTCGTAAACTGCGATTTCATTTCGTTAAGGCTGACACCTTCTTTTACACCGATTAAATATCCGTTTGTGCTGTCGATTGTATACTCGGAATTTAATACCAACGAAAGCTCATCGGTATCTGACAGAGTTGTTTTTGTCAGTGTTGCAGTTGCGCTGACTGCTCCTGTAGTGAAATTTACACCGGTTAAAAGTACACAATCTCCTGTTTTAAAGCCAGTTGTAGCAATCTTGTTGTCTCTCGAATTGGTATAAGCGTCTGAATTAGTATCTCTGTCATCACAATGGCTGGCAAAAATTATACCTCCCTCGGGAATAATAAGGTTACCAGATTGCAGGTGTTCACCGACACGAGTAATACGATAAACATTTTCGGACGCTGTAGGTTCAGCCACCAGATAAGCAGACCAAGCTATTCCAAGCTCATTGTATGCAACTGTATTTGAGCCTGTAAAATCTTTGGTAAACAGATTCGCAGTGCCCCAGGACATCTGAGCATTATATCCTGTAATATAGACTGTCTCACCGGTAACAGGTGTGGGCAACTCAGGTACAACCGTATTTACTTCACCTTTGTAAGCAGGTGTTCCATATCCGAGTATGTATGTATCATCAAGATAATATGATCTGTATTTGCAGGAATCCTCGGTGTTGCCCTCAATCGTATAAACCTTGCTTCTGTTGGATTCGTAAACAATTCCGACGTGGCTTGACAGGCTTCCATCGTCGGCATAAAAAATTATATCGCCTTTAATCGGAATATATCCACTATCACGGTTATGCCACTTTCCGGCATTTTTAAAGTACGAAACCCAATACGGACAATATGCGTATGAGCCTGTTACATCAATCGTCCCAGCTTGATATGAACACCAGGAAACGAACATCGCACACCACGGAGCTGTTATAAAGGCGTCCTCAACATTCATGTAGTCGTGATACCAATCTCCGTATTTCGTATAGCTTGCGTATTTTTCCATACCTTCATAATAGCCGACTTGAGTTTTAGCTACCTCGTATATATCGGTCTGACCGTTGCCAGTGTTGGTGTATGTATTGTTATAAGCCGCTGATACTTCAAATGCTCCTGACAACGATGTAAAGATAAGTACGATAAATAAAAAGAGCGACAAAGTTCGTTTTAACATATATATGACCATTCCTTTCCGTGGCGTTTACGCCACCAGAGGGAATTGTGCTGCTCCGGCAACAGCCAGATTACTGCTCCTCTTGCAGTAAAGGCACAAAACCGTGTTTGAAAAATTTTATTTTTCAAACTTAATTCTCCTAATATGTATTTTATATTGCATATACATTATATTAATTACCTATATTGAAGTCAAGAAATATTTTTGCAGATTGTAAACCATATATCAATTTTTGGTTGACATATTGCTTTTTATATGATATTATTCAGCATAAGGAGAAAAAACATATGTTAAAAAATAATTTAATCTCACTTCTGGAAGCAAATAAAGGTAATTTTATAAGCGGTCAAGAGCTTGCGGACAAGCTTTACGTAACACGTAGCGCAATATGGAAAGTTATTAAGTTATTACGCATGGAAGGCTATAATATCGAAGCTGTTACAAACAAGGGCTATCGACTTGCGGAAAGTAACGATATTATCTCGGTACAAAGTATAACTCCTTTTCTTAAAGGAACAGCAAAGCAGTTCAGGATTGACATAAGAAAGAGCCTGTCCTCCACCAACACTGAGCTTAAAAAGCTTGCAGCTAGTGGTGAAAAGGCAGGACTTGTACTTATAGCAAATGAACAAACGGCGGGAAAAGGGCGAATGGGAAGAAGCTTTTATTCACCTGCGGACAGTGGAATTTATATGTCGGTTTTGCTGCGTCCTAACCTGACGAGCGACAAAGCTGTCCTGTTGACTTCCCTGGTTGCGGTATCTGTTGTAAAAGCAATTGAACAGGTTTCCGGAATAACAGTCGGTATTAAATGGGTAAATGATTTGTTTTTGGATGACAAGAAGATAGTTGGAATACTCACAGAGGGTGGAATCGATATGGAAAACGGAATGCTCGAATACGCCGTTGTCGGAATAGGTGTAAACGTCTTTACTGAGAATTTTCCGATGGAAATAAGCAATATTGCCACTTCTGTAATTGATAAAGCAAATGAAAAAAAATTTTCACGCTCCTTACTTGCTGCGGAAATATTAAATCAGCTTGCTTTGGATCTTCCCAAATTAGAAAGCATGTCGCACATACCCGAGTATAAAAAACGCTCTATACTAATAGGGAAAGAAATTTATGTAATAAAAAACAGCTTGCAAATACCTGCTGTTGCACTTGACATTGATGATAATGCTTCGTTGATAGTTAAATACGAGGATGGTAAAATCGAAACACTTTCATCGAACGATGTCAGTATAAGAAGAAAAATTTAAACAGGAGAAAATTCAAATGGACAAGCAAACACTCAGAAAACTCATTCTCACAGCGCTTTTTGCAGCGATTATCTCGATAGCATCCCCTATTTCCATTCCAATCGGTGCAATCCCTATCACCCTATCTGTTTTTGCAATTTTTTTATGCGGCGCAATACTACCACCTCAATATGCTGTGTTATCTACTCTCGTATACATTGCAATAGGTGCAGTTGGGTTACCTGTGTTTTCAAACTTCACAGGTGGTTTTCAAGTATTGATTGGATTTAAAGGTGGCTTTATATGGTCATATCCAATAATGGCATTGGTTATTGCACTATCGGTCAGGATTTTTAAAAAGCGTAACATTCTATCACTTACAAGCGGAATGCTGATAGCACTAATAATCTGTTATACAATGGGTACTTTATGGTTTAGTTACGTTTTGGATAAAAGCTTTTTATATGGTTTAGAGATGTGTGTTTTTCCCTTTATAATACCTGATTTAATAAAAGCAGCGGTAGCCATTGTAATTACTTTAATATTAAGTAAATCTTCTTTATTAAAAAATCAAATATAAAAAACGGGTGGAAAATTTCCACCCGTTTTTTGTTTTATTATTTCATTTCTCCAAGATAAATCGGTGAATTTTTTCCCAAAAAGTAATTTTTAATAACATTTCTCATATCAATAGGAAAAAGCGGTTCATGCATTATGTTGTCGATATTTAACCAATGTGTACCTATCTGATTTACATCATAAACAAGCGCACGTTCTCCAACTTCTTCAACTATTTCACAAATAAACATGAATTCAATGCGGTGTGTTTCTTCCTCAAGTTCATCCTTAAAGCCCTCACGGATAAACAAAAGGCTCTTTGGCTCAACTCTAAAGCCTGTTTCCTCCAAAACCTCGCGCTTTAACGCATCAAGCATAAGTTCATTTGCTTCCTGCTTGCCACCGGGCAATGTATAATATATTCCTTGTTCATGCTGCATCCTTGTAACCAAGAGTTTGGTGTTTTTTATTATAATAGCTTTAATGGAATTTCTTATTGTCATTCAAATCACCTTTTTTGTTTAAAATACTACCAATATTATTAATAGTAACACAGCATATAATAAAAGTCAACTCTGCGATATTTACATATTTTCACATGACTTTGAGTTAATTTTATGCATTTATACTCTTGTAAAGTTAAATTGCTTATGTTACTATATATTGATAAAATACATTTTTAAAATGGTGAATAAAATATATGGCTCAATTCGAGAATAATCTTACCGAGGGCAGCGTGGCTAAGCAACTCATCCGCTTTTCGCTGCCATTTATTATTTCTAATATAATACAGTCTTTTTATGCTGTAGCTGACATGATTATTGTCGGTCAGTTCTCCGATGAGATAAATATGTCAGGAGTTAATATCGGTGGACAAGTTACGTTTCTAGTAACAAACGCAGTTATAGGACTTTGCGTAGGTGCTACCGTTCTTATCGGTCAGTATCTTGGCTCGGGTAAAAAAAATGAGCTTAAGGACACAATAGGAACATTGTTTTCAACACTTTTGGTGCTTTCTGTCGTAATAACTGTTAGTATGATGTATTTAGACGAACCTATGTTAAGGTTGATTAACACCCCAGAAGCGTCTTTTAACGAGGCAAAAAGTTATTTTAATGTCACTATGCTCGGTACAATATTTATTTTCGGGTATAACGCCTTAAGTGCGGTTATGCGAGGAATGGGCGACAGCAAAAATCCACTTACCTTTGTTATAATCGCCTGTGGAGTTAATGTTGTACTGGATTTAATATTAGTCGCTAAATTTAATATGGGAGCAGAAGGTGCTGCAATAGCAACAGTTATCTCGCAGGGAATAAGTATGATTCTGTGTATTTTATATTTAAAATTTAAGAATTTCATCTTTGATTTTACATTATCATCTTTCCGTTTTCATGGTGAAAGGCTGCTGATGTTGTTAAAAATCGGTGTACCAACATTATTAAATAACATTACCGTTTCTATATCTTTCCTTTTTCTTTTGGGTTTTATAAACAACCTTGGCGTAACAGCCTCGGCTGCTGTTGGTGCGGTAGCTAAATACAATGCTTTTGCAATACTTCCGCCAATAGCAATTAGCTCTGCTATTTCAGCAATGAGTGCACAAAATTTTGGTGCAGGAAAAGTTGATCGTGCGGTAAAAACAATGAAAATCGGAATTGTTATCGCTATTTCGATAAGCTACACTATGTTCATACTAACTCAGCTTTTTCCCGAGTATATTCTCAAAGCATTTAATGACAATGAGGAATTTATCCAAGCAGGAGTAACCTATATAAGAACTTTTAGCTTTGACTATCTGACAGTCCCATTGATTTTCTGCTTGAACGGATTGTTTATCGGTACAGGACATACTTTCTTTTCATTATCGATCGGTATTATTTCTTCGCTTTTAGTACGAATACCGGCAGCTTATATTTTCGGAGACCTTTTGGGAATGGGATTAACAGGGTTTGGGCTTGGTGCTCCGTTTGCTTCAGGTGTAGCGTTTATATTGGCTTTTATATATTATAAATCAGGCAAGTGGAAAAAACAGGTTATTATAAAAAAAGAAATATTGGAAATTTAAAATTAATGTCGGAGCTTAAAAGGTTCCGACATTTTTATTGCATTAAATACCAAGAAGTTTCTTTGCGTTTTTATAGAATATTTTATTTTTCTGCTCATCAGTTAAATTTAGTGAGAGGATAAAGTCGCGAACTATATTCACCTCACACCAGGGCAGGTCAGAACCAAACAGAATTTTCTCATCATCGTGATTATTAATTATCACCTCTGCTACTTGCTTTGTCATTCCGAACTTTTCGCAAGCAAGCGAGGTATCGAAATATAAATTCTTACCGCAGAGTTTCTGTATTACATCCTTCCAAAAAAGATTGCAGCCAAAGTGTGCACATACTAATTTTAAGTCCGGAAAACGCTTTATTACTCTCAGAATAGCGTCCGCTGAAGCATGCACCAAATCGGGTGAAATAAAATCATAACCTGTATGAATAACAACAAGCATGTCCATTTCACTTGCAGCAGCGAATACAGGTGCAAGACTTTCATCATCAACAAGCGTATTTACATAATCCGGATGGAGCTTTATACCCTTAATGCCGTTATTTTTTAACGACTTTACTATATCACGTACACACACACTTTTAGGATGAATCGAACCGAAAGGTATGAGATTATCGTATTTTTCTTTTATGTAAAGTGCAAAATTATTAACGTTATCAACCTGATTGGGGTTTGTGGCAACGTTAAGTACAACCGAATAATCAATATGATTCAGTTTCATGTCTTTAATCAGACAATCAGCTGTTCCATTATTGCAATACGGTATTCCACCGATTGCAGACAGCTTTGAAAGTGCTTTTTCTGCCAGGTTATCGGGAAATATATGTGTGTGGAAATCGATTATCATGATTTATTAACCTTTTCTTTTTATACTAATTCGAATTATTGAAACAGTATTCTTATTGTATAAACATTTATTTCAATTGTCAACAGCTTTATCCAAAATATGCATTTATAAAGAAAAGTGCCATTGCATAAGCAACAGCATCTTTTCTCGTTATGAAGGGATTGGTGAATGTTATTTTAACAATAGATTTTATAAACCCAACTCAAACAGCCAGCTATTCGAACTCTTTACTTTGGTTTTCATGATTGTTTTTTTGGGGTTATCTTCTGTTGAAGGAGGTAGTATATTAGACGAACCTTCTTTATTTTTATAAAAGACGTCCGGTAATAATACCGATTTTTGAATATCCGACTTGCGGGCTTCAAACAAAAAGTTTTCCTTTTGACGATTTGCCAAAGAACAGATAAGACAAATGTATAATACTAAAACAATAAACCAAAACATACTGTTGTACCTCCAAATTTATTTTACAACCTGAGTATACCCCTTTATGCGTACCATAAAAAGGACTTCAAACGGCAGTCGTAAAAAAATTAAAATAAATTACAAGTTTAGAGGTGTAATTCTTCGACATTATTCGACATTTTAAACTATATTGCGTTTAAATTCCACAAAAATATATTACTTTAAATCGATATTTTTTTTAATTTTGTCGATTTATAAGATACAATTTTTGTTTACATTGCTATTACATTCTGTTATTCTTTTATCAAAAGGAGGATGAAATTTGAAAACGCTTATAGGTGAGCAAATTAAGGAATGCGAAAATTTTTCACTCAGATACCTTTTGTATGAAGAAAATGACTGCGAGCAATTTGAAAGAAATTTTTTCAGTTTATTGGTCGAATTAAATGGTAACGAACAAAACGATTTTGCTACAGCACGCGATTTTACAGCTGACCGAACGATTGCTGAGAATATGCTTGACAGTCTTTGTTCGGGTACTGTTACCCCAGTTGGTCTTCCCTATATCATTGAGGATTACTTAGCAGAGATTTAATTATAAAATTTAATTTAAAAACTACTTGTGTTACAGTATATACTGTCGTGCAAGTAGTTTTTATATTTTTATATACTAATTCGAATTAGAAACAGTGATAAAATTCGAGAAAAAGTCTCTATTAATCTGGCAAATAGTATTATGAAAAATTTTAACATTTAATTGCCAGATTAATTATTTNNACTTTTTTGAAGAATTTTTCTTACAGTTTCTTAAGAGAATTAATATTTTTTATTTGCTTTTGCGTGATATGCTTAAAACAGATAAACCAAAGAATAGAAAAGAAGTCGCCACAATAATAATTATACTTACATACCAAGGTATCGTATTACCTGACCAGCTTAGAGTAATTCCCATTTCCTTGTAGAAATCTGCTTTGATTTCATCCGGTGCACCGTTAAAAGCTTCATTAAGAAAAGGTTCCATCATAATCTGTCTGAAGAGTGTTGCTGTATGTGAAACAGGGAAAACCTTAACAACAGTTTGTACAGCATCAGGTAAAACACCGATAGGCATATATATTCCCGTTAAAAATCCGATGAATGTTCCGATTATAGAACTCGCTGTACCGAAAGCGTTCTGACTTTTCAAGAAGGAAACAATGAAAAAGAGTATTGCGGTGTTGGTAGCGGTCGAAAGAACTATCAAGCCTAATAATTTTGCTAAACTGTAAAAATCGGGAACAGCCGCACCGTTTGAAATCATATAAAGCTGCACTAAAACAAAGGTTAAAAGACTCATTATCAAACCAATCATGAATGCACCGATAATATATCCTGCGGCAAGATGACTTCTTTTGATGGGCGAAGAATAAAAATCCTTTGAAATTTTCTTGTATCTGTCGTCAACCATAATTCCGAATGCACCCATAGTTGTTGTAAACGAGACAACAGCAAGCAATCCCGACATAATCCAGGCATCCATAATTACATCGGCATTTTCAAATTCCATACCCTGCGACCATGCATCGCCCAAAAATAATATGTATATACCGATAATTATAAAAACGGCAAGAAGAGAGAAAAAAACCGAGGCTTTATCTCTGAAATACAACCGCATTGTTCTTTTTGCAAAAGTAAGCATTATCTCATCTCCTTTCCGGTTATGCTGATAAAAGCGTCGTCCATTGTTCCGGTTAAAACCTCAAAGCCGGATATGTGTTCCTTGCATGCTTCTATAATAGGAATAGCATTAAGCGTACCCGGTAATTTAACGCTTATACGATTGGCAACCCTTTTATATTCATATCCTAAACTAATAAGTTTCTCTGTAACCGGTTTCTCATTATCACCTTTTACAGTCATTATAATACAGTCGGAGGAATACTTTTCTTTTAGTTCGGCTGGTGTTCCCTTAGCGGCAATAACACCATTGTCGATTATTATAACATAATCGGCTTCAACCGCTTCTTCCATATAATGGGTAGTTAAAAAAACCGTCATACCTGTGTCTGCCTGTAACTTTTTTATTGTATCCCAAACATTTTTTCTTGTCTGAGGGTCAAGACCGGTAGTCGGTTCATCCAAGAATAATATCTTTGGAGTGTTTACAAGAGCTCTTGCAATATCTGCTCTTCTTCTTTGCCCTCCGGAAAGTTTTCCGTATCTGCGATTAAGCAAATCGGTAACGCCAGCAGCTTCAGCTGCTATTTTAACAGCATCCTCAAGTGCTTTCCCTTTAATTCCGTAAAGTGAACCTCTTGTCTCTATATTTTCCTTTACCGTTTGCAGGTTATCCAATAATCCATCCTGAAAGACTGCACCTATAACATGGCGAATTGCATCATCCTCTTTACCAAGCTCATGTCCATCAACTAACGCGCTTCCGCTATCAGGCTTTAAAAAGGTACAAATCATATCAATTGTAGTTGATTTACCTGCACCGTTCGGTCCTAAGAACGCAAACATCTTACCTTTTTCAACGTAGAAGCTGATACCATCTACAGCCTTTACACTGCCGTAATATTTTTTCAATTCCTTTATCTCTATAATATGCTCCATAAAATTCCTCCAATATTTGCTATACTGTATTTATAACATATTAGAATGTTTTTGGCAACCTATAATTCTATAAATTAATTGGAAATACCATAAAGAACCATCTTTATAAGCTCTATATAATCTTTTTTTATCGTTTCAAGCAACATATTATCCATAGAATTACTTTTAGTTATCAAAGCGGAATGTTTTTTCTCGATAATACCTGATACGGCAAGGATTAATTGAAGCGCATTTTCTTTTAAGACACCTTCTTTTAAATCTAACTTGTCAATCAGTTCATTTATTTTAGCAGCACCAATAGTGGTTAATTCTGCATATCTTTTTTTAAGATGCTCCTTAACATCCTCAGGCGTATTGAAAAAAGCCTGGGTCAGTAAGTTGTAATGCAATGGATTTACGGTGAAAAATTCCCATTTAACCTGTGAATACCATAACATAGCTTTCAAAAAGTCCATGTTATCAACATTAATGTCCTTGATGCTATTAGCAGTATCTTCAATGCATTTTTCGATAACCAAAATATAAAGGCTCTTCTTTGAACCAAAATAATGAAACAATAACCCTTTTGATACACCTGCCTGCTCACAAATCGTGTTTGTATTAGCTTTTTCATACCCATGCTTTGAAAATTCTACCATACAGGCATTGATAATTTCCTGCTTTTTAGATTTATCCATTATATCTTTAAATCCTTTTTGTTATATAACACAAAGGAAAACGATATGCAAACAACAATTATTAATATTCCAAGAACAATATTTATAGTATCGAAACCATTTTTAAGCATATCTAGCGGCATTCCATAATCAATAGGAGATAAATATTTCAAATTATCTGCAAGAGCTACCTTATCGGATACTGTCTTCGAGAACATTCCCAATATATATGTTCCGAACACAATACCTATACTGATAGGTGTTGCTTGCTTTGCACTTTTGATGACAGTTGATATAAGAAAACCTATTGAAAGAAAAATCAGTCCTGAAAACATTACACCGCTCAAAATAATTTTTGTATCAGTAATTATCTTAATAAAATCAGTATTTTCGGGTTTAAACATCAAAAATATAACAGATGATACGACTGCTATTGCAGCAATAAATATAAAGAAGCTGCTAATTGAAGATAACAGCTTGTATAGTGTTATCTGAATTCTTGTAACAGGCTGTGCATATAAATATTCAATTGTTCCGTCAGTCTCTTCTTTTATCAGGGTATTAGCACCCAATATGGAAGCATATATTGCCCCTGCCAAAACTACGTATTGAAGAACATAAGCATAATATTGCATCATATCCGTAAAATCAGGTATATCAGCTATTCCCATAGCTTTTAAAATACTTTCAGGTATTGCTGACATTTTTGTGTTTATCAGATCTTTCATTTCGTCACCCGACATACTGGGATAAAAAGCCATAAATAGAACCAATATAAAAGCAACTATACAGCTCCACAAAATAAGACTTTTAAAGGTAGATTTAAATTCAAGTTTAAAAATATTCATAAGTTTACTATTCCTTTCCTCGGCACTTATGCCAGCAGTGGGAGTTGTGCCGGAACGGCACAAAACCGTGTTTGAAAATTTATTTTCAAACTTCCTTTTCATAGTATGACATGAATTTGCTTTCAAGGCTCATATTGTCGATTGTAATATCTTCAATATCAAATTTACTGATGATATCAAGCATCTTATTCAATTTACCATCATAAGTAAATACTTTCTTCTTATTTGTAGATTCTATAACATTTACACCAATATTTTTCATTACAGTTAAATCAAGATTATCTGATACAACAGTAAAAATTTTGCTGCGTTTTAATTCCTTCGTCAAATCTTGAATTTCTATAATTTTTCCTTCTTTGATAAAAGCAGCTTTGGTGCAATGCTCCTGAACCTCGGTAAGGTTATGACTAGACAAAAATATTGTTGCTCCGTTTTTATTTCTATCCTTTAAAACGTCAAATAGGCGTTTTTGCATCAACGGATCAAGTCCGTTTGTCGGCTCATCCATAATAATAAGCTCGGGTTCATGCACCAATGCGGTAGCTATTGCTACCTTCTTTTTATTTCCTGTGGAAAGCTCGGACATTTTTTTGTTTTTCTCGATTTCAAAAACCGAACATAATTTTTCTATATCCTGCTCTGAGCCTTTTTTATGAAAAGCAATAGTTGTTTTTATAAGCTCTATCGCACTCATGTTTTCATAAAATCTAACATCGCTTGGGACATAACCGATGTTTTCCTTTATTTTTACACTGTTTGTAACAATATCCAGTCCAAAAATTTTTCCCTCTCCGCTTGTCGGAAAAATAAGGTTCAGTAATAATTTTATCGTTGTTGACTTTCCCGCGCCGTTTGGACCTATAAATCCGTAAATTTCACCTTTCTCAACATCTAAACTTACTTTATCAATACCTCGATTTCCATTATAGGTTTTTGTAAGCTGATTGATTGCTATAACACTCAATTTTATACACCTCCATAGTATGTTGACCAATCGGTCAACAACAATATACACCCTATTGACTGGAAAGTCAATAGGGTGTTGAAGGTTTTTATATAATTTTTTATTGTGAAATTAATTCTTTAATTATATCTTCCTTTTCAAAGAGGCTGCAGCCGCCTTTATGCTCTTCTTCGGTCAGGTTTATTTCAATAATTTTCTTGAACAAGGGGGAACGTAAAGCCGTCATTAAACTTCCATGTTTTACATTACAATCGGAATAAGGCGAAAACGGACAGGCTTCTGCAGAGCCATCGGAATTGATATGGAAGAAACCTCTACCTGCCGCAAGACATCCACCCATATATTTTTCATCTCCCGGGAAAGATAAAAACAGAATGTTCTTAAAAGCCAATCTCAATTTATCCTGTTTTTCTTCAAGAATAATGCGGTCATTATCGTCAAAAGCGAGCTGCTCGGTTGATCTATCAACAGGAACATATTCGATAAATAACACTACCTTACAGCCAAGTGTTTTAATATTTTTTATAAAATTGATATCAGAGACCTCATTCAGATTTTGTTTAGATACAGTTATCGAAACACCATATATCAGCTTTTTCTTCTTCATTTTCACAAGAGAACTTATTAATTTTTGGTATGTGCCATTCCCTCTCCTATCATCAGTTGTAGCTTCATTACCCTCCAAGCTGACAATAGGTATCAAATTTCTGTTTTTTTCAAAGAATTTAATATATTCGTCATCGAGCAGAGTTCCGTTAGTAAAGACAGGGAAAACCATCTCCTTAACATTAGCAGCCGCTATAAGTACATCCTTACGTAAAAGTGGTTCACCACCTGCTAAAAGATTAAATGAAATACCGATTTTATTCGCTTCTTTAAAGATTTCTTCCCACTCGTTAGCAGAAAGCATAGCTTTCGTGCCGCTGTTATCACAGATTTTATTCGCTCTCGCGTAACAGCCCTTGCAAAAAAGATTGCAGTTTTGCGTTATACTGGATATCAAAAAGGATGGTATATGTATATTTTTATTTTCGCTTTCTTCTCTTATACGGCTTGATTTTTTAAAGGATTTTTTTATTTTAAGTAAAAACGATAATTCCTTAAAATTAAAAATTGATCCCTTTAGAATTTTTTTAACTATGTTTCTTGTACCTTCGTTCAGGTACTTTGTAAGTGTAGCAGAATTCATATAAATGTAAAACCTCTTTAATATATATTGTAATTACTAATTTTCACGGGTAATTTATTGTTATCTGCCATAATTGTCAAATTCTTCTTTTGATCCATAAAATACATTCATGTCTATAAACATTTCTTCACCATTATAACCATCCAGCTTTTCGCGGTTTGTATATTGCCAGAAGGTCCATTTTCGTCCATCATCAAGCAAAGGCGAAAAATAAACATCCCTTATCCATATATCATAATCCTGATATGAAGAGCTTATAAACATCTTGTATGATTTTTCTGTGGCGTAAATAATCGGTTTTATTCCGTAATGCTCTTCCAGCTTTTCCAATAATACCGTTAATTCGCTCTGAACTTTCTCTTTGCTTGGTGGATTTTTTTCATAATTACCGTAAAATTCGATATCCACAAAAGACGGCAGCATATTATTTGTTTTCTGTACTACCGAGATAAAATGTTTTGCCTGGTTAGCACCACTGCTTTCAAAGCTGAAAAAGTGATATGCCCCTATTCGCAAATTTGTTTTATTCGCATTACTATAATTGTCCTCGAAAAAAGGATCAATGTAGCTGCTACCCTCGGTTGCTTTTATAAATGCAAAATCAATATCCTGTTTTGTCAGCACATTCCAATCAATCTTGCCTTGATAAGAAGAAACGTCAACTCCTCTGACAGGATATTCATCACTAGACGGATTATTTAACAATATTACACTATTGTATAATAATATAACAAGTACAATACCACCTAGTAATAAAAAAGCGAAAATAAGTAGTATTATTTTTTTCATATAACTTAATCTCCTTATATTCGCAATAAATAAATCTGAGAATACTATAACATAATTTTAATCAAAATCATATACTAAACATTTCCATAAAAATGCCTATCATTCCTGTCAACGGTAAATCCTTAACAACTTCCTTAACTTCACCACTATTTATATCAAATTGAAATATGGATTCGCTGTCATCTTTATACATACAAAAATATATTTGTTCATCGCAGTAATATATCGTTGAAAGGAAAGATTCCTCGGGACAGGTATATAAAATTTCTTCATCAGAACCGTCTAAACTATATGACTTGAAATCAGAACTGCTTGCAATTATTCTATTTTCGGTAAATACATAAGAATAAAGTCCTTCATTTGAAAGTACTAATTGGTTATTCGAATTTGGTATTACCTTATACAACCTTGTTATAAAGTTTTGAAGATTATCATCAACCAATATTTGGCTATAATATATTTGGTTGCCTTTTGTCATAATTTTCGTGATTGGACCATAGTGAGTTTTCATGTCATTCGGAACCATTGATAATGTTGCAATTTCCTTCAGATTCAACCCATCATAATCTATGGAAAACATTTTTTTATAATCCAAATCATCCGTCGGTTTTACATATATAATAGAATCGTCTGTTGCAGTCCAAATGGATAATTCCGCAGTTAATATTTTTTTAATATTACCTCCTGAATAATCACACCGATATATATTTATATTATCGTAAAATGCATCAGAAAAGAAAATATACTTATTAGTATAATAAACTAAACCAACACCTTGGTCAACAATTGTTTCTTTTTTCGTTCCATCTGAAGAAATACGTACAAGGTAGCCAGACTCATAATCGTTCATTCCGTACTCTGATTCATTTAAATATGAACGTTTTGTGCCATAAATCCAACCGTCTATCATTATACAATTATCCAGATAATAATCAAAAATCTTTTTACTTTGGTTAACACAATCAGTGCTGTAAAATCCATCATTTGCTAAATAAAATAACTTATCGTCCGCAGCAAAAAAACTGATTGAATTAAATAGAATACTATTTTGATTATTTATACTTTCGAAAATGTTTACTGGTAATTCTAGTGAACTGTTATCTGATTCATATTGAGAATTAATATTATCGGATTCCACGTCAGATATATCAGATGAGCTATTATTCGTTTCAACTCTACTTGAAAGTGATGTAACCTCCTCTGTAGAATTTTCTATATTATTTGTACATGAAAAGAATAAAATGGATGACGTTAAAAAAGCTAAAATAATAAGTGTTTTTTTCATAAGTATATGATCCATTTCTATTATTATATTTTCATTTAATAGTGGTATAAAAAGTACAAAAAGTTTCAAGGTGCCAAAATATACTTATAACATGTTTTAATAAAAAGAACTCATAAACCGATAGAATGTTCTATCAATTTACGAGTCCTTTTCTGGTGCGGCTGATGGGAATCGAACCCATACGGTTGCCCACACGCCCCTCAAACGTGCGCGTCTGCCAGTTCCGCCACAGCCGCATCTATATTTTTTTGCTCTGCAAAGCGTTTTTTATGAGGGTTTTTTTAGTGTTAAATTTGCAGTGCAAGGACTATTATACACGAAATCTGATGTTTGTCAATACCTTTTTCGATTTTAAATATGGATTTCAAATCTGAAAAAGCTCGGGGTCGCTACTTTCAAAAGCTCTAGGTGGACGTGGTTGTATTTTAAGCAGGTCAATCTTGAACTTCCGGCAATAAGAGTCTGCATTAACAATGCCTTTTATTTTGCAAACGCAGGCATCGGTATTTATTATCGGAGTGGCGTGTTCGCAATAAAAGCAAATACTCTCTTCTAAAAAAATGTCTTCTGAATTCCCTTTTCGCATAAAAAACCACCTCCCAGCCTTTAAATTATATTATAATCATTATACTATCTTAACGACCGAATGTCAAGACATGCCGAAAAAAATCGAAAGCAATCCAAACACCGCCATACTTAAAAAACGACCCAAAACATACATTTTTGGTGAAAGCACCCCGCGAATGACAGAAATTACCTGCATTATCACACATAACCCGGAGAAACCGACCGCAATACTGATAGTAAAAAACGCTACGTCAGGTTCAAGAGAAGCTGCAGAAGCTATACCGGATGAAAATTCGAAAAAGCCTTTTATCAATACTTTAATAAATCCCTCGGGTTTCAGAACAGCTACGGCAAGTTCACCTATTACAGAAAAAGTTATAATAAACGCACATACAGAAAGCATAGTATAGGCTGTATCTGTAACAGCATCGGAGACAGATGGCCGCTTTTGCGGAACCATATTCACCGACTTGACGTTTTGAAAGTCTTCTTTTTTCATGAAAACCAATCTTAATATGATTGCAGTAATTAAAGATGAAATAAATTGAAAAATGGCCAGTCTTATACCTATTTTTATATCCGAAAAAAGTGATGTTCCTATATATCCCAAAAGAAATGATAATGACGCATTATTAGTAAATGCACAAAGATATTCTGCACGTTTTTTGCTTATTGTACCGCTATTGTATAGATATACTGCACTTTTTGCTCCCACAGGAAAACCACACAATATACCGAGCAAAAACACCTCTGCTTCAACACCGTATCTGTCTAATTTATTACATAATACAGTAGTAAACGGCATAGAAATTACCAATCTTGCCAGCACCATATAAATAAAAAGCGCAGGAACGATCACCTTGACACAAAGATAGATACTTTCTGTTATCGGAATAATGGCAAGATTTGGCTTAGCGAGCAAATAAATAAAAATTAAAAGTATAAGGGCGTTAAATACTGTTGTTATACCACTTCTTATAGATACTCTCATAAAATCACATCCTGTCAAGTATACTTATACTAATTCGAATTAGAGAAGTAGTATTATATATGGAGTATATAATTAAAAGGGTGATTTTATGAAAAAAGTAGATTTATTCGAGGGTGCATATATTGAACTTCGCGGAAACAGCGATTTACTTGTTGAGGGATGTGATGCACTTCTTGGTTATGACGAAAGTCTGATTTCGCTTCAGATAGGAAAGCAAACCTTGAACATTCATGGTAGGCGTATGCAAATGCGTTATTTGTCCGAGAGAAAGGTCGGCATAAGCGGATTTATAAAGGGTGTTTTATATGTATAAGTTGTTTCATAAAGTTTTCGGTGCCTATACTCTTGCTGTAGCAGGTGAGAATGGCATTAGGTTAATAAACCTGCTTAATAATAAAAAAATTTTATTCTGGGGTATTAAAAACGCAGAAGACGTATTTTATCTAAAAGCCTCGTTGTTTTCCTGCGAGGCTGTAATACACACAGCTCAAACAGAAGGAATAGCAATTACTATATCAAAAACAATCGGAATACCTTTTGTATTCTCAAAATATAAAGGAAGATACGGATTGATTTTGGGTAGTTTAGTTGGATTGTTTTTGATATTTTATTCCCAGCTTTTTGTGTGGGAGGTTTCTATAACGGGTAATGAAAAATTAAATGAGGTAGAAATTATCAGTGCTCTGGAAAAACAAGGTGTTAAGAGAGGAGCATATATACCCGAGTTAGATATAGCAATGACTGAAGAAATGATTCTCCTTGATAATACCGATATTTCCTCCATTTCGATAAATATTAAAGGTACATATGCAGAAATTGACCTGCTGGAACGNNCCGACATTACCGATACAACCGGATATTATAATATTGTTGCAGCAAATGACGGAATTATAGTAAAGGTAGAATCAACAAGTGGCAGCCCTGAAGTCAAGAAAGGGGATGCGGTAGTGGAAGGGCAACTGCTTATAAATGCATTTATGCTTGGTAAACTGGGAACATACCGCCTTACCCACGCACGAGGTGACGTATACGCAGAGGTGACAGAAAAATATTCAATATCAATTCCGCTTGAACAAACAGAAAAGGTATATACAGGAAGAAGAGAAACTATTAAGGATATAACCGTTTTAGGCAGTAACTTTAATATCTTTTCTGATGACGAGACTTCTTTTGAGTTTTATGACATAATTGTTACTCAAAATGAAAAGTATGTTTTTGGTATTATAAAAACGCCTGTAACAATAACCACCGCTGAATTTACCGAATACGAGATAAATAAGTACAGCATAACCGAAGAAGAAGCAAAAACAAGGGCTGCCGAAGCTTTTTCGCAATACCTTGCCCGCTTGGAAAATGAAGTCATTTCTTATGATTGTGATGGTATTTACGACAAAGAAAACAACGCTTACGTATTAACCGCAAACGTTGTAGTAGTCAAAAATATTGCTGTCGAAAAGCCGATAGATATTACGAATTAAACTCTTTATTTTTCTTATAGCTTTCAGCAAGATTCAATATGCTTAATATATAAATCAATATGGTTTTTTTAAGCTCTGTAAAAGATATATATTCATCTCTCTGATGTTCACTTCCTTTGCCCTCTCCCAGCTTGCCACGCTCACTCTCTATAGCTGCACCGAAAGCTACTGTATTTGGCAGCCAGCGTGCATAAGTTCCTCCGCCGGTCGTATAGGGTTTGCATTCATAACCTAATACAAGCTCACAGGCATTGGTAAGCGATTTGATTTTCTCATCTTTCGGATCCATTAAATAACCCTCGGAACAAAGACCAATCTGTGCAGCAAAACCTTGCGGCGCAATAGTTTTTATAATTTTATCAAAAATAGGCTGGAATGTTGTGTCAGGAATATATCTTATATTAAAATTCTGAATAATAATTCCGTCGTTAACGGAAAGCACACCGCCGATACAAGTCAGATATTTAAAAGACTGGCTTACTCTGTCTATGCCGAGTGTTCTGCCAAAGTATTCGGAACACGCCTGAGCTAAAAATTTAAACGGTTTTTTATCACAGTCGATAAAATCGCTTTTCTGTATAAAATCCGCAAGTATCCCTATCGCGTTGATACCATTCTCCGGCTTTGCCGCATGAGCTCCTTTACCCATTGCGTTTATCTTTATACGTTTTTCGTCCAAGCGTTCTATGCTTATTCTTTCATGTTCGGGTATATTTTTTATATCAATTTTATCATCCCATATAACAGCATACGCTGAATCGGGAACTGCATTCGATACGCTTCCTCCACCAAGTTCCGCAATAACAGACGGCAACCTGCCTAACATTATGTCAACTTGAAGTATCCCTTTTTCACCAATACAGACCGGAAACTCAGAATCGGGGGTGAATGAGAAAAAAGGAGGTTTTTTTATCTTTGCAAAATAATCAAGATCGCTGCTGCCGACTTCCTCATCACTTCCTGCTATAAGGCGGATAGAAAAAGGCAGTCTCTTATTTGTTTCCTTAAGAAAACGCATAGTATAAAGCCCACAAATAAACGGACCTTTATCATCCAGCGTTCCTCTGCCTATATATTTATCCTCTTTAATTGTAAGCTTATATGGTTCATAACTCCATCCACCTCCGGCAGGAACAACATCAAGATGCGTGACTATGCCAACTTCATCAGCTTTTCTACCGTTTATAATACTTGCGCAATAATAATCGTGGTTTTCCGTCTTAAAGCCATAGCTATTGCCAATTCCGATTGCTGTGTCAATTGCTTTTGCACATTGGCTGCCAAAGGTATAATTTCCCTCTCTTCTTGCTGCGATGCTTGGAATTGCAACTAAAGAAGCAAGATCGGTTTCAAGTTGGCTTTTAATATCAGCTCGTTCAAGAAACGCCTCTGCTTCTCTCAATATTTTATCTTTATTCATAATTATTTTCCTCTAATAATGTCGCGTAAAGGTATTAATTCAATTAAACCTCTACTGTTCCCTTGGTGTAAATGTCTTTTCCATCAGAATCGATTGCAACTATAAGCGGAAAATCCTCAAACACCAATCGTTTAACCGATTCGCACCCTAATTCGGAAAAGGCAATTTCCTTACAATCGATAATATGTTTTGCGGCTATTGCTCCTGCTCCTCCAATTGCTATAAAATAAATGCTCTTATTTCGTATTAGAGCATCAATAATTGTCTTATTGCGGTCACCTTTACCTACCGCAGCAGCAAGTCCGTTGTCAAAAAGCTGAGGATATCCGTCCATTCTACCACTGGTTGTAGGCCCGAAAGAACCGCAAACCCGTCCTTCCTTGGCAGGAGAAGGACCTGCGTAATAAATAACACTGCCCTTTAATGGGAAAGGAAGTGGTTTGCCGTTATCAATCAATGCTGCGATTTTTTTGTGTGCAGCATCCCTTGCAGTGTAAACCACACCCGACAAAAGTATTTCTTCACCGCACTTTAGGTCAGTAGCCCATTCCCTTATATTCTTAGTATCAAGTCTTTTTGCCATTTTTATTGAACACTTTTATTTGTAGAAATAAGTGCTTCAACCTCTCTTATTGCATCGGAAATATACTTTTGTACCTGATCAAGCCCTGCGTTAATGAATATATGCTTCTTTCCAAATTCATCGATTGCATTATACACAAGCTCGATACGCTTATTAGCTTCTGCAACCAAGCGATTAATTTCATCACCGGCATTAGACTCGGCTTTAAACAGAATAACATTTGCTTCCTGCTTTGCATTTTTGATTATCTCATCAGCACGCAAATCTGCAATCAGCATTTTTTCACCTAGCTGCTCACATAACTGTTTGTAATTCATTTTATTAATGTCTGTTTCAATCACTGCCTGTACTACAGGACGTTCGGTTTTCTCAGCACTGAGCCGCTTAATCTCATTTTGCAGGTTTTGTTTTTCAATGCAAAGGGTACGATTTTCTTCAGTAAGCACTTCTTTTTGCGATATAACCTCATCAAAATGCTTTTTAAGTTCACTAAGCTCGCTATTAAGTCTTTTTGTTGTATCCGAAAACTCTTGCTGTTTTTGATGCAAGTCATTGTTAAGCTTGATTATAAAAGCTTCAACTTCCTCCGGACTATAACCTTTAAAGACTTTTGAAAAATAAATCTTGTTCATTTTTTACAACCATACCTTTCGTTGCATTTAGTTTATTAAAAAATAATAAGCCTAAATAACCCAAAATATTTCCTATAATATTAAATAATAACATATTTCATTTCTATTGTCAACATTTGTAATTACTTAAACCTTTATAACTTTTTCATAATTAAGTTATGTGGTAAAAGCTTGGCTATTATTCTATAAGTTTTATAAATAGTTTTATTTGTATACACCGCTTTACCTTTTTTCGCTTTAATAATTGAATTATAAGCAACTTCTCTTACTCCGCATCTGGGAAGTATCGAAAAAAGAGTTGACTTGCCATCAATTTCGGCAACAGAAGTAAACTCAGTTTCCATAGGACCCGGACAGACCGCAAGTACATTAATACCTTTTTTCTTCAATTCACGCCTTAATGCCTTTGTAAAAGATAATACATAAGCTTTTGTAGAACTGTAAACGGTCATACGAGGAATTGGCAAAAATGCAGCTATTGAAGCAACCTGAATAATATTTGAGCCTTCTTTCATGTAAGGAACTGTAAGTAAGGTAATTGCGGTGAGTGAAGTGCAATTAAGAAAAACCATGTCTGTCTGCTGGCGTATGGGAATATTAACAGCATCCCCCAATTTTCCATAACCTGCGTTGTTTATCAGCATAACAACATCAGGCTTTTTTTCTGTAAGTTTTTGCCCATAAATATCAAAACTCTCGTTTTTTGTTAGGTCAAGCGGGAGAACCAGACATTTTACTTTGGGGTTACAACTGACAATCTCCTTAAGTTTATCTTCTCTTCGTGCAATCAGCCAATATTCTTCTATATCGGGGCATAACTCTGTCAATAGCTTAAAATATTCTTTACCAAGCCCAGACGAAGCACCTGTAATTATAGCAGTTTTCAATCTAAACATCTTCTTTCTTATTACACAATATCATAAAAATCTTATATTTTAAATATCCTTATAAAAAAATATTCTGTATACAAATATTTTAACTTATATTTCATATACATTAAGTAGCCAAGTCAATGAGCATTGTGCAATGTAAAGAATATAAAAGGATTGATGTTATTGTATGTAGAACAGATAAAAAACGTTGTTTGGGGGATGCCTACAGTTTTTTTGATTCTTGCATTTGGAATTTATTTTACTTTTCGCAGCAGATGGTTTCCGATTGTAAAAATTAAAGAAATTACACAAAGTACACTAGGCTCATTAAAAAGCAGCGGAGATAAAAAGGACAAGAACAACGTTACCCCGTTTATGGCAGTAGCAACCGCTATCGGAGGTACAGTCGGTGTAGGTAGTATCGTAGGTGTCGGTTATGGGATAGCGACAGGCGGTGCCGGCAGTATTTTCTGGATGTGGGTCAGCGGTTTCTTTGGGATGATGATTAAATATGCCGAAGTAGCTATTGCAATAAAGTACCGTAAAAAAACCGCAAAAGGCTATGCAGGCGGTGCTATGTATTGTCTAAAAGATCTCGGATACAAAAAGCTGGGTGTCATCTTTTGTTTATTTTGCATATCTGCTTCTATCGGTGTAGGTAATCTTGCACAGACCAATGCTGTTTCGGTAATACTGGACGGTATAGGTATAAAACCAATTATAGCCGCTGTTCTGCTTTCCTTCTTTTTTGCTCTAATTATCTTTGGCGGTCAAAGAAAAATTGCAGGAATAAGTGCAGTTGTGGTTCCACTCGTTTCAATTGTTTATCTTGGATGTGCGGTTTACATAATGATACTCTTCCTGCCTGAAATACCCTCGGTGTTAGGTCGAATAGTAACAGAAGCGTTTGGCTACAAAGCCGCTGTCGGCGGTTTTTCCGGAGTGTTGATATCACGGTCTATCAGAGTTGGTTTTGCGCGCGGAGTTTTTTCAAACGAAGCAGGAATGGGTTCTTCACCGATTGCACACGCAGCAGCGGAAAATGCTACTCCGCATACTCAGGGCATGTGGGGAATTGTCGAAATTTTTATTGATACATTTATCGTTTCCACACTTACGGGTTTTATCCTCTTATGTGCAGGAACTAACGAAGTCGGTGAACTTTTTCACCATTGCTTCGGACAATTCGGCAGACCTATGCTTGCACTTTTATTAACTATATTTGCTTTTGCTTCAATGATAAGCTGGTGCTTTTACAGTGAGGGGTGTATTAATTTTCTTACGGATAAAAAGTTTTATTTATCATTATATCGTATCATTGCTATTTTCGCCGCTTTTACAGGAGCAATGGCTTCGGTAGCTATAATTTGGGATATAGCTGATATTTTAAATGGACTAATGATTTTTCCTAATATGTTTTTATTATTTATAAAACGCAAAGAAGTTTTCGGAAAATAATTTCTAATACTGTTTCTTAAGAGAAGTAGTATTAATAACAAGAAGAGGTTAATCTATGTGGCAATCAAAAACAATATCTTCTATCTGTAAGCAACTGGAAACATCAATTGAAGGGCTTAGTTCAGCAGAAGCTAAAAAAAGACTGACTGAAAAAGGAAAAAACCTGCTGCAGCAAAAAAAGAAAAAAGGTGTAATAGCACGGTTTTTTACCGCAATGGCGGATAAAATGACAGTTATTCTTTTAATAGCGGCAGCAGTTTCTTTTGCAGCGTCATATATCAGCAGAGAGAAAAATGCTGATCCGCTTATTATACTTGTTATAGTTGTTTTTAATGCAATCATTGGTGTAATACAAGAAAGTAAAGCAGAAAAAGCATTGGATGCATTAAAATCACTTTCATCTCCAGAAACTACTGTAATAAGAGATGAAAAAGCGATAAGAATAAAGAGCGAAGATATCGTCGCTGGCGACCTTGTGCTTTTGGAAAAAGGCTGCTTTGTACCTGCCGACATAAGGCTCACCGATACAAATGAACTTATGATAGATGAATCAGCGCTTACAGGAGAATCGCTCGGAGTAACCAAACAGGCTGACTGTACCTTCCCGGAAAATGCACATATTACAGATATGCACAACATCGCTTGGTCTGGGACTGCAATCGTCACAGGCAGAGGTAAAGGTATTGTTGTCGCTACGGGAATGAATACCTATGTCGGAAGTATAGCAAAGATGCTGGATGCCGATACCGGAGGGAAAACTCCGCTGCAGCAGCGTCTTTCAAAAGTAAGCGGAATATTGGGAAATGCCGCGCTTGTTATATGTGCTGTTATCTTTATTATTTCGATTTTCGAAGGAATGCCGATTACAGAGATGTTCTTAACCTCAGTTAGCCTTTCAGTAGCAGCTATACCAGAAGGACTGCCTGCAATTGTAACTATTGTACTATCAATCGGCGTTCAGATGATGGCACGACAAAAAGCGGTTGTAAAACGTCTTCCCGCTGTCGAAACATTGGGCTGTGCGAGTGTAATCTGCTCGGATAAAACAGGTACCTTAACACAAAACAAAATGACGGTTACAGAAGTTTTCGGAGACGCTAAAAAACTTTGTCTGCCTTTTATATTATGTAATAACTTTTCCTCTCCTACTGAAAACGCACTTTTGGATTATGCAAAGAAATTTATGCCCGATACTGATTCTATAATCAGAAAATATGATCGAATAAGTGAAGTGCCGTTTGATTCACAAAAAAAGCTAATGGTGACGACACATAAATACGGAAGCCGTTATGTTACATATATAAAAGGCGCACCCGATGTATTGTTACCGTTATGCAGAGGAAGTATATTTGCCGCTGAACGTGCTATAATAGATATGGCAACAAGAGCACTTCGTGTAATGGCTTTTGCAAAATCAGAAAGCGCTGCCCCGCCTGAAAATCCGCTTTCAGATCATTATGATTTAATTGGTCTTTGTGGAATGCTTGATCCACCACGTCCGGAGGTTTACGAAGCAGTGGCAGTCTGCAAGCGTGCAGGAATACGCCCTGTTATGATAACAGGTGATCATCTCGATACTGCTGTTGCAATAGGAAAAAGTATAGGAATTTATAACGAAGGTGATGAATGTCACACAGAGAAAGAACTTTCTCACTTAAATGAACAGCAACTGGCAGAAGCGGTAAAAAACTGTAGTATCTTCGCACGAACAACTCCCGAATTCAAGGTTAAGATAGTAGATGCTTATCAGAGGAACGGAATGGTTGTGGCTATGACAGGTGATGGTGTAAACGATGCACCTGCGTTAAAAAAAGCTGATATAGGCTGTGCGATGGGCATAAGCGGAACCGATGTGGCAAAAGAAGCTGCCGACCTTATACTGACCGACGATAATTTTTCCACGATTGTGGAAGCGGTAAGGCAAGGCAGAGGAATTTATGCCAATATTAAAAAAGCAGTACATTTTCTACTTTCCTGCAATATCGGTGAAATACTGACCGTTTTTGTTGCTATACTCTTAAAGCTTCCGTCTCCGCTTACAGCTATTCAATTATTATGGGTAAACTTGGTTACAGACAGCTTGCCAGCGATTTCACTCGGTCTTGAAAATACCGACCGTGATGTTATGAAGCAGAAACCTATAAAAAAGGGTGAATCTTTATTTGCTCGAGGTATGGCATTAGAAATGCTTGCCGGAGGTGTGATAATCGGAACAATATCCTTAATAGCATATTTAATAGGCACAAAAATGCAAGGTCAGCAACTAGGGCGTACAATGTGCTTTCTGGTGTTATCCATTTCCCAATTATTCCATTCCTTAAATATTCATAGCAGAAAATCTTTGTTTAAGGCAAGCATCTTTAAAAATCCATATTTAGTTTTATCATTTATAATTTGTTTATCATTGCAACTTGCTGTAATTCTTGTACCGGTTTTAGCAAATTTATTCGGATCGGTGTCTTTAAACGGTCGCGAATGGATAATTGTGTTTCTTCTGGCATCAATTCCTATAGTTTTAGTAGAAATTTACAAATCGTTTATAATTTTACGCAATAAATCTTAATATTGTTATGTTATGATTCCCATGTTATGAAGAAATTGGGGGATGTTTAATGGAAAAAAAATTACCCGTTATCGGAGAGCAAGCACTTGTGCTCTGCGAAGATGACGGCAAGTATCTGCGTACTCACGGAAGGTACACAATCAAACAAGGCTGTTTAGCTTTTGACTGGCCTAATAGCGGAATTAGTTTTAACTTCTCTGGAACTGGCTTCATTCTTTCTTTTGGAAGTTATTCCGCAGAAGAACCGGCGTATGTAAAGGTCTATCTTGATGGTGTTGAGCAGCGTTTTGCGATCTCAACTGGTAAAGAGAAAATTATTTACGAAAACCTCGCGGAAAAAAGACACAGAGTTACAATCATCAAAGTCACAGAAGGTGCTGCACCGCTTTTATTCAAGGACCTTGTTTTACTTGGTATGGATCATAAGCTGATGGCTCCGCCTTTTGACAAACCCAGGAAAATTGAATTTTTGGGTGACTCTATTACCTGCGGTTACGGCGTAATCGCAAATCCCAGCGAGACGGCATATCACACTTTCCAGCAGGACAGCACCATGACTTATGCTTATTTTACAGCAAAAGAGCTAGAAGCAGATGCACATTACGAGTGTATATCCGGGAAGGGTATTCTATGCAATTGTCTTGGCGAAAAAGACAACGAAATTCCTTTATTCTTCGAGCATGCTTCGCAGGCAAAAGAACCTTGGGATTTTAGTCGTTGGATACCTAATATTGTTATAATCAATGCTGGAACAAACGATGCTGCTGGAGCAATAGCTGATCAGGTTTTCACAGAAGCATCTGTTGCTTTTCTTAAACAAATTCGCACAAAGTATTCCGACGCACATATTATCTGGGTTTATGGAATGATGAACGACAAGTATGTCTCTGCTATAAAGGCTGCAGTAAAAGAGCTTAATCGGACAGACGAAAATGTTCATTTTCTGTATGTCGAGAGCATTAACCAGATGACAGGCGAAACTGGTGCAAACGGACATCCTAACACAAGAGCAAATATGCGTGTTTCAAAACTATTGGTAAAGAAAATTAAATCAATTACCAACTGGAAATAATATCCATATTTCAATCTGTATTCTAAAAAAACAGCGTTTGGCATAATTTTTGCTAAACGCTGTTTTTATCTAATAAATTTTGTTTTACAGGTGGGTTACCATAACATCGCAAGCGATGTTTTCGGTAAAACACCTTTAAAGACGCGTTTTACGCGTCCCACTCGCCGACCAAATAAAAAGCAATTTTATTGCTGTTTCAAATAGATAGCGATAAAATTGCTATTTTAAATAAACAGTTATAAAATCGCTGTTTTATGCGATAGGCGAGTGAAAACCCGAAAATCGATTGCGGAACCGCAGTTTCGCAATCGAATTATTAATTATAATTATATCTACCGTTATTGCCGTACCTATTATAATACTTCTTTGATCTCTCTTCATTAGCGTCGTTTAGAATTAATCCCAAAACTTTAGCTTCTATAAACTTAAGAGATTTTAATGTTTTATCAAGTTCGGTGTAAGTGCTGATTTTTCTTCTTACAACTACAATAACACCGTCTGCAAGCTTTGCCAAAGGTAATGCATCTGAAACGATATTTATAGGTGGAGTATCCATTATTATATAGTCAAAGCTCTCTTCTAATTTAGAAATTAAGTGCTGCATTTTTGGACTTGCAAGCATCTCTGACGGATTTGGTGCTGATATACCCGCAGGAATAACAAAAAGATTCTCGAACTTTGTTGCTTGAATAGATTCTTCGACTGTTGCAAGACCGCTCAAAATATTTGTTATTCCAGGATCCCTGGCGATACCAAATGCCTTGTGTACTTTTGACAACCGAAGGTCACAGTCGATAAATAATACTTTATTAAACGCTTGTGCAAGTGAGATAGCTATATTTACAGAAGTTGTTGACTTACCCTCAGCCTGAAGTGGGCTTGTAATAACAATCTTTTTACAATCGTCCTTTATTACAGAAAGGATAATATTTGTTCGAATTGCCTTATATGCTTCCTGAACTCCAAAAAGCTCGGAATTATTATAAGAATCAAAAGCAACTCTCCCGCTGCCTTTACGTTCGTCACCCATTTATACCATCCTCCTTTTTGATAACCTTGCCTTTGAAGGCTGGTATTGATCCTAATACGGGCAAATCATATCTTTCTACCAGGTCTTTAATATTTTTCACTCTAATATCAAGAGCTTCACGCAAAACAGCTATACCGTATACCAAAGCCAATCCAAATATAAATCCGACAACAGAAAACATAACAGTTTTATCATTAGACCTGACAGGCTTCAGAGGACTCTCAACAATTTTTACATTTGTCTGATAAAATGAAAAGTTTACACTTTCCGGAATTTTGCTGACTATATTCTGTAGAATTATCTGTGCATCATCCTTGTCAAGGCAATTAAATCTAATTTTTATTACTTCGGTTTCGCCCTGAACAGTTAGTGTAGTCCATTCCATTATCTGTGCTGTTGTGTATTTGTTCTTTAAATTACCACTTAAGCTAGTCCTTACTTTTTCATAAAAATCATTCGAATCAAGCATCTGAAGATAGGTATCGACAAGCATTCTCGCTTTAGTAATTCCTACTGTTGTTGTAGTTTCTGTGGGATTGTTTGACTCTATCATTATTTTTGAATCCGAATAATATATCGGCTTTACATAGAATTTCGAATAAGCAAAAGCAATACCAAAACATAATAAACCACATGCAATTATTAAAATTAAATTATCCTTAAATATCTTAAACAACTTCTCGTTGGTAAAGGTCATTTCATTTCTCCTGTTTAGTTTTCAATATATCCATTATAACTTGCATATATAACAATGTCAATATATATGATTAATATAATATTATTTTAAATATTATATTATTTTATTTTATTACACTTTATTCATCAAGATAAACGATTCTTCCTTCATCTGCCGACTTGTAAATAGCAAGAATAATATCAACAGCTTTTCTGCCTTCCTTAACATCGATAAACGGCTTTGATTTTGTTTTTATTGCTTTGATAACATCAAGAATCTGTCGTGTATGTCCGTCCGTCGAAATAGCTGTAGGCGTTGATGAGGATGAGGTAAATGCTGGCTGCAATACAATATCCTCGTATTTACTGTTATCTATATCCCAACGTACGATTGAAGTCTCTTCAAGTGCAATAGAACCTTTATCACCATTTATCTCAAGCCTTCTCGGATAGCCTGGAAATACCGAAGTTGTCGCTTGAATTACTCCTATAGCACCGCTTTGAAATTCAACTGTTGCGGAAAGCGTATCTTCTACCTCGATTTTTCTGACAAGTGTTTTTGAAACGGCATAAACACTTTTTAAAGGTCCTACAAGGTATTGAAGTAAATCAACTCCGTGAATACCTTGATTCATCAATGCACCGCCGCCGTCAATACGCTTTGTTCCGCGCCAGCTTCCGCTGTCATAATATTCCTGTGTACGATTATATTTCATATAAATGTCTGCACAAACTATTTTGCCTAACATTCCGTCTTCTATTGCCTTTTTTGTCATCATTACGCTTCTGGCAAAGCGATTCTGGGAAATGGACGATACAATAACCTTGCACTCGCTGCATGTCTTTTCAATTGCATCAAGTTGCTCGGCATTAATTGCCATGGGCTTTTCTACAATAATATGTTTCCCTGCACGTGCTGCCTTTATAACAACATCTGCATGATAACCACTCGGAGTACAGATATTTACGACATCAATTTCCTTTGAAGATAGCATTTCTTCAAGATTAGCATATGCTTTAATACCATGTCTTCTGGAAAATTTCTCAGCAGCATCATATACAATGTCGGTAACACCGACAAGCTCCGCCTCGTTAGGTATATCCTTAATAGCATTGGCATGGAAATCAGAAATTACTCCACAGCCGATAATACCGAATTTAATTCTTCTCTTCATTAATTAATCCCTCTCTTAACTAGTAAATGTACGATAATTAATATCTACAACCTTTTTTTTATAACCATATATACAGATTGTAGCATAAAAACTAAAACAGTGTCAACAGATTTATCTAAAAAAGGCATTGACTTGATAAAACAAATGATGTATTATTTATATCAATACAAATTTATCGAAATGAGGAATGGAAATGAATCGCGTGTATAATTTTTCGGCAGGTCCATCCATGCTGCCTTTACCCGTGCTTGAAAGAGCAGCAAAAGAGATGACAAATTACAACGGCAGCGGTATGTCTGTAATGGAGATGAGTCATCGATCACCTGTATACGAAGAAATTATAGCATCGGCAGAAAAGAATCTCCGCAGTATTATGAACATTCCCGATAACTATAAAGTCTTGTTCCTGCAGGGCGGTGCTACAACACAGTTCTCGGCAGTTCCGCTCAATCTTATGCACAAGAACAGGAAAGCAGATTATATAGTCAGTGGTCAGTTCTCTAAGAAAGCAGCAGAAGAAGCTGCAAGATACGGAGAAGTCAAGGTGGTTGGAAGCTCAAAGGACAAGAATTTTTCTTATGTTCCGTTTGTAGACAGCTTTTCTAGCGACGCGGATTATGTTCACATCTGCCATAACAATACTATTTTCGGAACCAAGTTTAATTATATACCAAATACAGGCGATATTCCGCTTGTTGCAGATATGTCCTCGTCCATACTTTCGGAACCGGTTGATGTTTCAAAATATGCGGTTATTTATGCAGGAGCACAGAAAAACATGGCTCCCGCAGGGCTTACCGTTGTTATAATCCGTGAGGATCTGATTGGCAACGCACGTCCCGAGACACCGATTATGCTTGATTATAAGACTCAGGCAGAAAACGACTCAATGTACAATACGCCACCCTGTTATGCTATTTATGTAGCAGGCTTGGTTTTCGAATGGCTTTTGGAATTAGGCGGACTTGAAGCAATGAAGAAAATCAATGTAGAGAAAGCAGCTATTCTTTACGATTACCTTGACAGTACAAAGCTCTTTAAAGCAACAGCAGAAAAAGAACATCGTTCTATGATGAACGTCTGCTTTGTTACAGGGGACGAGAATATTGATAAGAAATTCTGTTCAGAAGCTAAGAAAGCAGGCTTTGAGAATATCAAGGGTCACCGTTCTGTCGGCGGCATGAGAGCATCAATATACAACGCAATGCCGACCGAAGGTGTAAAAGCTCTTGTTGAATTTATGAAAAATTTCGAGGAGGTAAATAAACAAGCATGAAAAATATAAAGCTATTAAACAAAATAGATAAAATCGGTACAGATGTTTTTAATACAAGCAAATATGCTTTATCCGATAAAACAGAAAACCCCTGCGGTATTATGGTACGCTCGGCTGTTATGCACGAGATGGAATTCGGCAGCGATCTGCTTGCAATAGCAAGAGCCGGTGCAGGTGTAAACAATATTCCGATCGAACGCTGCTCCGAAAAAGGCATTGTAGTATTCAACACACCCGGTGCAAATGCTAACGGTGTAAAAGAACTTGCTATCGCATCTCTGCTTTTATCTTCAAGAAAAATCGTAGATGGAATCAACTGGGCAAACAATCTCAAAGGACAGTCGGATGTTGAAAAGCTTGTTGAAAAAGGCAAGTCAAAGTTTACAGGTCCGGAACTAAAGGGTAAAACTCTTGGAGTTATCGGTCTCGGTGCTATCGGCGGTATGGTAGCAAACGTCGCATACAGCCTAGGTATGGAGGTTATGGGTTGTGACCCTTATATAACCGTTAATGCTGCATGGTCACTTTCCAGAGCTGTTGTTAAGGCTGAGAATTACGACGAGATATACTGCAATTGTGATTATATAACCCTTCACGTTCCCTCGGTTCCTTCCGCTATCGGTTTAATAAATAAAGATTCTATTACAAAAATGAAAGACGGTGTGCGTATTGTAAACCTCTCCAGAGGTGATATTGTAAACACTGCAGATATACTCGAAGCTCTGGCTAGCGGTAAGGTTGCAGCATATGTAACCGATTTCCCGTGCGAAGAGCTGCTTGGCGTCGAAGGTGTTATTGCAATTCCTCACCTTGGAGCTTCAACTCTCGAATCAGAGGAAAACTGTGCATTTATGGCGGCACAACAGATGGTTGATTATCTTGAAAATGGCAATATACGCAACAGTGTAAATTACCCCGAGATTATTCTTCCAAGGGTAACAATGAACAGAGTAGTTGTTCTGCACGAGAATATCCCGAATATGCTCGCTCAGGTATCCACCGTACTTTCTTCGTTTAATATCAACATCGAAAGCCTTCTCTCACATGCAAAAGGAACCAATGCGGTTTCTCTTTACGAAACGAACGATGAAGTTGGTTCTTCAGTTGTTGAAAAAATTCTCGCAATCCCCGGTGTTAGACGAGTAATGGTTATATAATTTAATACTTATAAAAATGATTTCACCGCAGATTGAATTTTCTGATGTCGGGTTTCTGACAAAGTCCTTTTTGGGGCTTTGTTTTTTATAAATCGATTGAATAATAGGACAGTACATTACTAACAAATAAAAGAGATGATTAGCTTCACAGACTCAAAGCAAGCGAACAATGCTTGTTTACGGTTGTAGTATAGAGTATTAAGAAGATAGAACACTCTTTAGTTGGGGTTTGTCCTCTATTTAATAGTCCTATTTTTTATATATTAAAACCCGCCATCCCTTGTTGAAATAACGGGTTTATAAGTAACCTACGAAGCAACCTTATGGGTGCTCTTTTTTGTTTTCTTTTACATTTTAAGAATCAAAATTATGTTAACTCACATATAATTAAGACAGATAGATATTTTATATAAAGGAGTTGCTACGATGAGTAAAAGTTGTTGTAAAGTGTGTGTTCCTAAACTTCTGATTATATTCCTGGGTTTAATTTTTGGAATTGCAAGTGCTTATGCCTGGTTTTTTGGATATATCGAATTCGTAAGAGATACTATTCCGTATGCTTACGCTATTGCATTAGTTCTGCTTATTCTAACATCTGTTTTAAAAGCAAAATGCGGTAGTACTGCATACTGCATAGAAACAGAAGAACATCATGTCAGTCCAACCTGCTTGAGTGTATGCAAATATTCATCATTTATTTTATTTACCTCCGCATTGTTCATAGTATTTTCATTAATTCAATTAGCAACCAATTTATCTGTTATTGTAAAATTTTCTCTCGGTTTAATTGGGGCAGTTTCTTTCTGGATAATGTTATTTGCGTTTATATCAATGATTTATTGTATTTATTTAAAATGCAAAAAATAAAATAGGAATTTATTATAAAGTCCTATCTGATTTGAAGACAATGTCCCTTTCGGGGCTTTGTTTTTTGTAAATCGATTGAAAAAGGACAAAACGTATATAATTTAAGCAATATAAAATGAAGTGATTTTATGCTTTTAAGTACGCATAAAATTATAGGTTTGTCAGTAATCTGACCGCAGATTGAAATTTCTGCGGTTAATTTGTTATCAATGATATAATATCAAACTCTTTTTCTTTTTAAAAAACCCACTCTTTACCTTGACAACCTAAGTGCTTTGTGTTAAAATTTTCATGTATTATGTAAATTAAAAAAGGGAGAACAGCATATGGCCAATATGGGGAAGATGATTGTTTTTGACGGAAACAGCATATTGAACAGAGCTTTTTATGGAATCCGTCCGTTGATAAACAAGGATGGGCTACCCACCAATGCGGTTTTCGGCTTTGTTAATATAATTGAAAAAGGTATTTCCTCGCTCGGGGACAAGCCTGATTATGCGGTTATGGCTTTTGACATGAAAGCAAAGACCTTTCGTCACGATGCCTGCGACACCTACAAAGCAACCCGAAAAGGTATGCCGGACGAGCTTGCTGTACAGCTTCCCTATGCAAAGCAAGTGGCCGAAGGGCTTGGTCTTGTAATTTTAGAAAAGGAAGGCTACGAAGCTGATGATATACTCGGTACGCTCTCCCGAATGGCAAAGGAAAACAGCTGCGAATGTATTTTAATTACAGGTGACCGTGATAGCCTGCAGCTAGTCGGTGACGGTACAGTCGTACACCTTGCCGCAACCAACGAGACCAAAATTTATGATGAAAAAGCGATTATAGATAACTATGGAGTAAAACCTGCTCAGCTTATTGATGTAAAAGCTATAATGGGTGACTCCTCCGACAACATCACGGGCGTTCCCGGCATCGGCGAAAAAGGCGCATTAAAGTTGATAAACGAATACGGCAGCCTTGACGGTGTTTACAAGAATATAGAAAAAATAACAGGTGCAGTTAAGGATAGGCTCGTTTCGGGCAAGGACAGTGCTGTTTTGTCACGTTTTCTTGCAGAAATTTGCAAGAACGTACCAATTTCAAACAAGCTTAATGATTATAAATACAAAGACAAGGACAAGCCTTTATTAAACGAGCTTTTTACAAAGCTTGAATTCAAGCAGTTTATAGACCGCTTTGAACTGACAAAGGAAGAAAAAAAGGCTGAAAAAGCCGAATTTATTGATGGTGATGTAAAGAATCTGACAGAATTAGCATCAAAAGGTAAAATTTATATTCAAATTAAGGATGATAAAATTTTTGCAACCGATAAAAATGAATATATAACTGTTCCACTAGATAAAAACGTAAAAAGTATATTTGAAAATGAAAAGAACACAATTTGTGTTTGGTCGGTAAAAGAACTTTACCATATTTTAAGAGTAAAAAAAATAGATTTAAAAAGTGCTGCCGATGACCTTTCCTTGCTCGGATATGTTCTTTACCCTGCTGATAACGGTGTTTCATTTGAAAAACTTGCTTTGATGTATCTAGGGATTTCCTCACACGAAATTGATGTCACGCTTTTTCCTGCACTGCTCGAGAAAATGCTTGAAAAAGCAGAAGAAAACAATCAGATTTCACTATATAAAGATTTAGAGCTTCCACTTTCTCTTGTACTCGCAAAAATGGAAGCAATCGGTTTTTCGGTGGATAAAAAAGGCTTGGAGGATTATTTAGATACTCTTTCCGCATGGTTAAAGCAGACCGAACGCAGTATTTTTGCCGAGGTTGGCAGAGAATTCAATATTAATTCACCAAAACAGTTGGGAACCGTACTTTTCGAAGAGCTTCACCTTCCGCATTTTAAAAAGACAAAAAGCGGTTATTCCACCGATGTCGAGGTGCTGGAAAAGCTCCGCTTTCATAAGCCCGAGGTTATTGAACCGATTTTATATTACCGAACGGTTCAGAAGCTGAAAAGTACCTATTGCGAAGGACTTTTAAAAGTTATTTCGTCTGATGACGGTAGGATACACACCACATTTAAACAAACACAAACTATGACAGGAAGATTATCATCTGTTGAGCCTAATTTGCAGAACATCCCTGTGCGACAGGAGATGGGTAAGGAATTACGCCGTTTCTTTGTTGCAAAAGAAGGACATGTTCTTATAGATGCTGACTACTCACAGATTGAACTTCGTGTTCTGGCTCATATTTCGGGAGACGAAACACTTATAGACGCATTTTTAAATAACGAAGATATCCATACGCTCACAGCCTCGCAGGTTTTCGGTGTTCCGTTTAATATGGTAACTAGCGAGATGCGTAAACGTGCAAAAGCGGTAAACTTCGGTATTGTGTACGGTATCGGTGATTTTTCACTCGCCGAGGATATCGGAGTTTCCCGTAAGGAAGCTAAAGCATATATCGAGGGCTATTTCGCTAAATATCCCGAAGTTAAAAATTATATGACCAATATAATAGCTTCTTCAAAACAAGCCGGTTTTGTAACAACCTTACTTGGCAGACGACGTTATATACCCGATATAACCTCACCGAAAGCGCAGATTCGTGCCTTTGGCGAACGTGTTGCGATGAACACACCTATTCAGGGCAGTGCTGCGGATATTATAAAAAAAGCTATGATCGACACCGAAAAAGCGCTTACCGAAGCAGGACTTGCTTCAAGATTGATATTGCAGATCCACGATGAACTTATCGTCGAAGCTCCCGAAAACGAAGCTTTAAAAGCAGCAGAAATATTGAAAAATTCCATGGAAAATGCATACAAAATGAGTGTTCCGCTTTCTGTTGACGCTCATATCGGAAAGACATGGTATGATGCAAAAGGAAATTAAAACATTGGAAGAGGGGCTTAAAATAAAAGAGCTTAAAAATTTAAACGGAAGAAAAGCGAGAGTTCTACTCGTTTATCCCGATTATACAGATAGAGATTTAAAAGGTAAAATGAGTGGAGGTAGCTACAGCGAGGGTTTGGCTTCTATTTCAGCTGTTTTAAAGCAGGGCGGACACAGTGTTTCGCTTTTGCACCTTTTATATCTGCACGAGGAAGAAGATTTTAAGAAAAAGCTGAGAGATAAAGGCGAATACGATATTATCGGCTTTTCTGTACGCACAACCGCTTTTCCCGATGCCCAGACATATATAAAGTGGACCAAAGAGCTTTACCCAAAGGTATTTATAATCTGCGGAAGCTACCACTGCACGCTTGTACCTGGCGATGTGCTTGCGGTAGACGGTGTTGATGCCGTTTGTATTGGTGACGGCGAATATGCCGAACTTGAACTCTGCGACAAAATGAGTGCTGGTGAGGACTATACAAATACCGAAAGTTTGTGGTTTAAAGCAGATGACGGCAGTTTCATAAAAAACCCCATCCGTCCGCTTTTCGCAGACCTTGAAAGATTACCTATCCCCGACTTTGACCTGTTTGATTACAAGAATCTTGACAGCGTAAAGGTCGATACCGCCATAGTTATGATGAGCAGAGGTTGCTTTTACAACTGCACCTATTGCGGAAATTCTCAATTCCGAAATGTCTACCCCAACAAAAAATTGTACGCACGCTTCCGTAGTCCGCAAAATGCTATTCTTTATCTGAAAACATTATTAGGTAAATATCCTAACATAAAATTTATCAATTTCCGAGATGCGATTTTTAATATGTTCCCTGCTTGGTTTGATGAATTTATTGAGTTATATAAAAAAGAAATTCATCTTCCCTTTACCGGTAACGTCCGCTTTGATATCCTCACAGAGGATACTGTACGCAGAATGAAGGAAGCTGGATGTTACACCATCGATATGGGACTTGAGAGTGGCGATCAGGAGATACGTTTTAAATATCTTAAGCGTTTTATGACCGACGAAATGATGATAAACTGTTCAGCTTGGTTCCATAAATATGGAATCGCACAGCTTACTTATAATATTATCGGACTTCCATATGAGGATATACACAGCGCTTTAAAGACAATTAAGCTCAACGCACGAATGAAGAGTGACCGTGTTGTGCCGAATATTTTTTACCCCTACCCTGGTACTGTGCTTTATGAAACGGCAAAAAAAGCAGGCTTTTTACCTGAGGTTATTACACCCAAATGCCGAGTTCCGCTTAAGCAAAAGCAGTTCCCAGAGCATGAGGTTTTGTTTATTGAAGCTTATTTTATGCACTTTGTAAAGAGATATAAATGGGCGTTTGCAATGCCCGAATGGCTTGGAAAACCCTATGAAAAGTGGCTCGATTTTCGTGTAACAAGCCGTTTTGTTCCGCACAAATTTTATGTTTTTCTGCACGATATTTACGCAAAAGTTAGAAGTATCGCAAAAGATTTTCTTATAAATAAAATGCCAAAGCTGTATATAAAATTGCGTGTACACAAGCATACAAAGAAAGCAGACAAATAATGGTATCAGGATTCGAAAAGGGTGTTTTATATGTTGTTCCTACTCCGATAGGTAACCTCTCGGACATGACTTTGCGTGCAAAAGAGGTACTGGAAAACTGCCATTTTGTTTCTGCCGAAGACACCCGTGTCAGCGGAAAGCTACTATTCCTGCTCGAGATAAAAAAGCCAATGGTAAGCTACCATGAGCATAATAAAAATATAGTCGGAAAAATAATACGCGATCGTATTCTAAATGGCGAAACCTGCGCTTTGGTTACCGATGCCGGAACTCCTGCAATAAGTGATCCGGGTACAGAGCTTGTATCGCTTTGTGTTGAAAACGGTATAAAGGTAATAGCGTTACCCGGAGCGTGTGCGGCTGTTACCGCTCTATCAGGTTCAGGACTGCCGTCAAGACGTTTTTGCTTTGAGGGTTTTTTACCCGATAATGTGAAAGAAAGAAAAGAATATCTTGAGAGTGTAAAAAACGAAAAGAGAACCCTTGTTTATTATATTGCTCCTCACGACTTGGAAAAAGCGTTGGAAGAAATATTAAATGTTTTCGGTAACCGAAAATGCGTGCTGGCAAAGGAACTGACAAAGCTGAATGAGAGGTATATTTATTCCACATTAGCTTTACTGCCCGAAATATTACAAAACGCTGATGCTTCAATAAAAAAGGGTGAATTTGTTCTTATTGTAGAAGGTGCAACCGAAAACACTGATGAGGGTTGGCATGAGCTTTCTGTAGAAGAGCATTTAGCGCGTTACATCAACCTTGGAATGTCAAAAATGGATGCTTGTAAACAGGTTGCTCGAGACAGAGGTGTTCCAAAAGGTGAGATTTATAAAATCGCAACAAATTTATAAAGGAGTATGGACATGAAAAGTTTGAAAATAAATTTTCAAACTACGGTTTTGTGCCTCTGACTTTATTGGAAAGTCATTACGGCTTTTGCCAAATCGGCACAATTCCCTCTGCTGGCGTAAACGCCAAGGAAAGGAAAGATCATAATCATGAAAAGAATAAGTGCGTTTTTATTAAGTGTTCTATTTATCTTAACAGCAGCCATGCCTTTACATTCAATGCTTACTGCCGCTGTTACATATGCCTTCGGTGTTGAAATATCAGCACCAGCAACGATTTTTGTCGATGACACCATTAATGTTACTCTTAAATTAAAAGATATTACAACACCTTTGGCAGGAGTTGAGTATGTACTTACATTCGATAATGAATTTCTAGAGCCAGTTATAAAGAATAATACAAATGATGAAATGAAAGTTTTCATGGCAAAAACACCTTCGGGCATCTGGGAGCAGATGTGCAGATACGACGAGGCTAGTTCGAGCTATTACCTTCGTTTCGTTGCGGAAGACGGAGGGACTGTTGACAGTAATTTAATTAAAACTGCTACCGACCTTGTTATAAATATCCCGTTCGTTGTTAAAAATGTTGGAAGCTTTAACCTTACTGTTAATAATACAGATAATTATGGCATAGATAAGAATTTGGCATTCTTACCGGGGTTGGGCAGCAGTATTTCCTTAACTGCGTCAAATGACTTAAATAGATTTTCGGTCGATTTAGCTTTACCCGAGAATATTTATCAAGGATCAAAAACTAATCTTACCGTCACAATAACAAACAACAAAGATAACAGTGGATTAATAGGCACGGAGTTTAAACTTTTTTATGATAACACAGTTGTCAGTCCTGTTATAAAGTTAAATGACAACGAACAAATGAATGTCTTTCTTACACAAACTCCTGATTCCGCTTGGGAGCAGATGTGTTTTCTGGATAGCACCAAAAGCTGTTATATAATTAGACTTGCGGCAAAAAATGTTGGATCGGTTGATAAGGAAATTTTGAAAGTCGGCAATCAAATAACGCTCACAATACCTTTTACCGTAACAGGTGAGAACAATGCGTCAACAACGTTTTCGGTAACAAACGAGAGTTGTCTTGCTACAAATAATATCCCAAAGAGCGTAATCGGTTTGGGAAGCAGTGTATCAGCAATTATATTAACTGGTGAAAAAATTACTTTGGATACAAATAGTTCGCTTTCTCTCTCTGCTTTGGGAGAAAAAACCCTCCTTGGCGGAGTTAAGGAAAATACATCCATTTCCGTTATAACCTCTCAGTTTTTGAATACAGGTTTGATTATAAAAGGTTTTAACGGAAACGAAGTAACAAGCGGTGTTTGTAAAACAGGAGACGTTTTGTGTTTGTATGACGGTAATATATTGATAGACAGTGTTACTGTGATTATAAAAGGTGATTTAAACCGTGACGGAAAAGTAAGCTCGGTCGATTATCTATATGTTAAAAGGGCCTTCTTGGGAACTATTTCACTGGACGATTTACAGCTTCAAGCAGCCTATGTCGCAGGACAGCCCAAGTTAACCGCCGCAGCTTACTTAATAATTAAACGGCATGTACTCGGTACATATAACATTTACTCGTAACTAATTCATAATATCTAAGGGCGACTTCCCGTTTGGGAAGCCGCCCTATTTTTACACGCTTTGTTAGTTAGTCGTAATATTGAACATACTCAAAGAAATTAAAATGTGCACCCGGATATAGCATACAGTTTACGCTATCCACACCGGTTACAACAACTATATCTCCTATTTCTGCATTTGCAGCAATATCGTGATTTATATTGCCTTCAGTAGTTCCATCATGTAAACCGAAAACAAATCCATTTGTTGGAATTGTGGTGATAGAATTACTTCCGTACCCCTGCTCCATATCGGTTATTACATAAGCTTTCTTTGTGTCATCCCAACCCACTGCAATCGCAAGTGCCCAGTTAAGGTTTGCGTTTGTAGAAGTAAGTGTGTCGGCATAACCGTATGTGAACACGTTAGAGCTGCCTGTAATAACCTTTGTATTTATTAACGAAATCCATACAGGCGATGTGTGAGGAGAATCATATGCATAAACACTCAGCTCGTCTAAGAATATAAATGTTCCTGCAAAGAATAAACGAAACTTGATATAACGTCCCGAATAACCGCTCTGTGTTGTGAGAGTATATTCTACTTCCTGATAAACATTATTCTGCAGAGTGGTGCTTGTAGTAGCTTCACCGACTTCATTGAAAATTGCACCATTATATGAAATAAGAATATCAACCGTTCCGGGAGCATAAATACCCCAGCCTGTCATGTTCATAGTAGAAACGGAAAACTCAGTCATTCCGCTCTTTACTGACCCAAGATCGATAACCGTATCCATATACGCAACACCGTCAATGTATCCTGTCGCTGAACTTTGTGTATAACCTGACCAAGCTGCATCAAACGGTGAATTTGTTGTATCAAAAACTCCGTCAGTGAGCTCATAATCACTGTCGGGATATGAAGCACTTGCATTAATGTTTGTATAAGTGCAGCTAAGCACAAGGTTTCCGAAAATAGTTCCGCTTAAACCGAGTGAAGCGGAGAGCTTATTTCCAATAGCTGCAAAGTCATCCTTTGTTGCAGTTTGATCGACTAAAACTGCAAGAGCATCGTCATATGCAAAAGCAATTACCGCAAGTGCTGAATCGCTGTAATCAGATGCGGCAATACTATCAGCAGTTGTTATTACAGCACTTATGGCATACCATGCATCAAGTGCATCCTGTAGCTTCATAATTGCTCGGGTGTAATCGCCTTTCATTGAAGTATTGCTCGCCAATACTGCTGCACCATCATCATATGCCGCCTGAACCAGGGCTACATTGTCAGATGCAAGTACGGTTGCCGCCTCATTAACAAGAGCGGTAAGAGTCGTTACTGTTGCAGTCGGTATTGTATCTCTGTGAACAATCAACAACGAGTTTCCTACCTTTCGTGTCGAGGAAACTACAACTGAGCCGTTGAAGTTCATTTGTGTTGAGCCGCCGCCGTCTAAATTTACCGCCGTTACACAGCCCAAGTTTACGAATTTATCCGCAAAAGTTGATAAGGTAATATTCACGGTGGAACAGGCTAAAATAACAGTTCCGTCCGACTTGATACCAATACCTGTCCTTCTTGCGGTTTGAGTTGTAGAAAGTCCATATATGTATCCCCCACTCGCAAGCGAGCTTGTTATGTTTGATCCATTTTGCACAAAGGGGATCGCTGCGGTGAAAAGTGTATTGGCACTTTCTATTGTATCTTTATAAGTTGAATTCTGTTCGTTGACAGAAATTTCAATATCGTCACCCACTGCGATACCCGCAGCCTGAGTGTACATCGAAGAGCTGTTTATACAATAAAGAACAAACTGGTTATCTGTAAACGACGAAGCATAAGAGTTTGTCCTGATTGCAGCGACCTCTGCTCTGAGTGTGCCGCCTATCGTAAGCTCGGTGGAGTCAACCTTGTTGCAAACTATTTCAAGACCTTCTGTAGAAGAATCTGTAATAGTTCCACATGCGTTATCCCAATAATAAAATCTGTTGTCCCAAGTTGAGGAACGCTTGTTGACATGTGCTATTGCTGAACCTCCGTTGTAATTAAACGCGCTGCCATTGACTTTCATTGAAATACCGATTGATGAAGTCACAAGGCTTGCGTTTCCATCACTTTGGAAAGCGAGTGCTGAACCTGAGGCTCCGATTGAAGTCTCATACAGCTTTCCGTTTCCTACAAATGTTCCGTAACCGACTAAAACACCGTAGGTTGCGGTTTCCATTGAAAAGAAATCGCAGTTTGTGCCACCCATAACAGTGTAGCCGTTATTACCCGCATCGGCTACATCCGTTGAAACAGTTGCACCTGTACCTGCATTTTTACTGTACGCCATAGGAACATAGTCGCCAGTTTGAGGATTAAACGAAATGGTATAAAGTGACTGTGAGCTGCTGGAACTGCTGGTGTAGGTTACTCCGTCAATTGTTGTTACAACTGCATTTGCCTGCAACACCAACATCGAAAATAACATCGCAATGATAATAACCGCTGAGATGACCTTTTTTCCCTTTCTCGTTTTCATTGTATACCTCTCCTTCATTTTACCGCTTTTTGTTAAATAAAACGCCCTTTCAAAACATCTTAAATACAAAGTTAGCGGTTTACGATAAGTTTCGCGCTGTTAACTAACGCAAAACAGCCTCTGCCCGCTGCGGGACATAGTTATTTTATTCCATATGTCATTATTTGTCAATATGTTTTTGATAATGTTTACAATTAAAGGCTTTATTTTTTCAAATACTGTTGAATATATTTTAAATTCATAATATAATATAGAATCATCTTATGAAAATCTAAATATAATTAAAGAAGGAAGTTAGCGTGAAAAATGTAAGAAATAGAGGTATATCGGCATGTACCAAAGGAACAATGTCGTGTACCTCTCGAGTTTTACATTACAATTTATGCCCAGCAAAGCGTGGAGGTTATTATAAGTTTGAAAATAAAATTTTTAAACACGGTTTTGTGCCTTTACTACAAAAGGTGCAGTAATCCGTCTGTTGCCGGAACGGCATAATTCTAATGAATGAAAGTGCAACTTTCATACAATGCTGTTGGCGTAAACGCCCGGAAAGGCATGGTCATAAATATGAAAGAAAGAAAACTGGACGGTTTTGTATTTAATTTTACAATATATTTTATCTCGTTGTTGATCGCATCTCTTATGCCGTTTTTTGCAAGATTCGTTTTATCTTTTTTTATAGAAACGCCTGGTATAGCTGAACTGCAGGCTGATGGTTCTTATCTTTTTAATGTTATATACCCCATTATGGGTAGTGTAACTATTGCTGTCTTTTTATTTGGTGGTTATTTAGCTTGTTATATTGCCGGATATAAAATTGCATATAAAATAAGAACAGCACAAAAAATACGAAAGATAAAGTTACAGATTATTACAACCGGAATAGCAATTTTTATCTGGAATTTATATATGGGCTTTACCTCTTCATTTATGGGATTGTATTCAATACAATTCTGGTATCCGTCAGCACTTACCGCTTCTCTTTTTGGATTAGTAGATAAAAAGAACCTGCTTTTTTACTTGCAGGATTCCGATATAGACATGAGCAACTTCGTGATAGCCGGTATCAATTCCACAATCGGCTTTTTCATCCTCGCATATGCTATTATTATTTCAATTCCATTTATGATTTTTGCTTATATAGGTAGATTGAAAGGTGAGGTTGATGGACTTGATTCGATTGCAAAGTATGTAAATGAGTTAAAAAACGAAACTACTACAAAGAATGAATTAAAAAATGGTTGAAAAAGCCGCTTCAGCAGCGGCTTTTAATAGTAATTATTAATACGGCGGGAAATAAAACGTCTGATAAAAATACCTCTGTACCATTAAATAATCAACTGATGTGACAGTACCGCTATTATTGACATCTGCAGCATCTAATTGCTGTGCAGTGGGTGTATATGTACCAAGGAAAATCCTTTGAATTATCAGATAATCCGTGGAAGTGATCCGGCCGTCTCCGGTTACATCACCTTTTGAATAAGCAGGTCTTACTTCATTGTATAAATAATTTACCGCGTTTATCAGGCTCAGCCGTCCGTCGGTCACGCACTTATTATCAAACGCGGAGCAATAAACAGTAGTATTTAACAGTAAATCTTTGACCTGCAGCGGAGTAAGGTGCGTGGCGTGTGCCATGATAACGGCGGCAGCTGCGGCAACATGCGGTGCGGCATATGAGGTTCCTAGTTTATATCCATATGTATTATTTAGTGTTGTGGAATATACCCAGTCTCCCGGAGCGAATAAGTCAACATATGTTGCTCCATAATTAGAAAAAGAGGGAAGTTCATCTAAAGAACCACTCGCACCAACTACAATCCAATTTTCAATATCATTACATTTTCCGTTTATATTAATATCAATATCTAAACCATCATTTCCTGAAGTTGTTATGAAAAGACCGTTATAGTTATTCACGGCTGTTTCTAAAAGTGTAGATCGACTTGATAATTCATAACTCATATTTAAAATATCAATTCCATAAGTGGCAGCATAATTCACCGCATCTATCCTTGTACTTACATATGCATTTCCTGTGGAATCATATGATACTTTCAAGGGTACCATAGTTACACTTTTGTTGACTCCGACAACTCCAGTTCCGTTGACATCAGCTCCAATAATACCAGCAATGAAAGTACCATGACCATTAATGTCAGTAACATCACTTGTATTTAAATAAATGTTCTTGGCTAAAGTAAAGTCAACATTGCCAATCAAGTCATTGTGGGAATAATCAATACCTGAATCAATTATACCTACAGTAACTGTCGATTTACCAGTAAATCCTTTATCCCAAGCTGCTCCTACACCGATTTTATCCAATGAATATTGGTAGCTCGATAATGAGTCATATGTATAATTAAGAATATCAATATAATTAGGTTCAGCGATTTCAACATCATCCCTTTTAATAATCTGTTCTAAGATTTCAACCATATCATTTTTATCGCTCAACTTTAATAAATAAAAATCTCTGTAATTACTTAGATTCAATAAGCTTTCTTCTTTGTTATATTCAATTGAATAGGGAAGTTCGTCAACTAAAGGATTAAATGTAAGTTTTTTAATCATTTCTGTCTCAATATTTTCAAAGATTGTATTGACAGAATCTTTTCTATAAATTCCGCTTACTTCTTTTTTCATAGCGACGATAATTTCACCTGGAGCATAATTGCATTTGTTCATCATTTCAACGAGCGAATTTTCTAATTCTTCATTAATAGCTGCATTTACATTTGTCATGAAAAAATAAAATGTTTTTAATTTTCCTGACAATAGAAAACAACTAAATTACTTTCATTTAAAACGATTCGGGTTGAAATACCAATAAAGGTCTTGTATATCATCCTCTGAAATCAACCCAGTTTCATAAGCTGTTTCTAAATTAACAAATGATGAATCCTTATAAACCGTTAATGTTTGACCGTCCGGATATACAAATTCATATCCAGCTACAAATTCGCTTGTTATAGCATCAGGCCAGCCTACTTCTCGATGCGATATAAAAAGCGAGTAGCAACTGCTATATGGACCGTAATAATCTCCAACAATTATATCCGACACAGTTACGCTTTCAACATGTTCTTCTCCATACTCAGCTTTAAAATATTCAACATAATCCATTTTAATTGTTTCTATTTGTTCTTCTGTCAAAGGGATTTGGGTTTGTAAAACATCCGGCGGGAAATAATACGTTTGGTAAAAATATCTGCGTACCATTAAATAATCAACTGAAGCTATTTTACCATCTTTATTAACATCCGCGGCAAATAATTGCTGTACAGTGGGCGTTAATGTTCCCAGAAAAATCCTTTTTAACATCAGATAGTCCACAGAGGTTATCTGTCCGTCTCCGTTTAAATCGCCTTTTGAATAAGCAGGCCTTGTTTCATTTTCTGAGTTTTCACTAATTTCCGCATATACAGGTAACAGGGACATTGAAACAAGAAAAACAAGGCATAAAAAAAATCCGATAATTCTACTAATTTTCAAAAAAATTCCTCCATAAAAAGATATTTCTTTATTATTAATATTATAGCATTATTGGATATTTATGTCAATATATTTATAGAATAATTTTTGTAATATGAAAATACATAAAAATTATATGTAATAGAATAACATGTATCTATATAAGATTAAATACAATAAACATAAATCAAACAGGAAACAGCTGCTCCGTTTCCTGTTTCACTAATTTTATTTATTCATCCCTTACATTCTCACCAAAACGCTTAATCTTCTGTGTTGTTGTCTTTTCGAATTCTTTATCTTTTATAATAAAGCTCTTGATACGCTTATATGATGGAAGTTTTTCGTTTATTTCTGCAACAGCTTTTTTCATAAGCTCGTATACTTCTTCTTTGGTAGGAACAGCAACCTGCAGAGCTTCTTTTATTGCATCAATATTGGGCAGAATCTTTGCCTTAACATAAACATCCTCTACACCGCTAGCACCGATAATGATTGCATCTGCTATTAGTCTGTTATTGTTTAGTCGGATTTCTATTTCCTCCGGATAAATGTTCTTGCCGTTTTTAGTTATTATTACATTCTTAATTCTTCCCGTGATATACAAATAACCTTCTTGATCAATATAACCAAGGTCACCTGTATGGAACCAGCCGTCTCTTATGACAGCGTCGGTTGCAGCTTTATCCTTATAATAACCCTGCATGATGTTTTCGCCACGTGCTATTATCTCGCCTATTCCCTCATTGTCGGGGTTGAAAATTCTTATTTCCACACCCGGAATAGGAAGTCCGGTCGAATCGCTCTTCATAAAGAAATCGTTATTTCCTGCCAAAAGCGGTGCACATTCGGTTAAACCATAACCTTGTAGCACACGGACACCCATTATGCCGAGCCTATCAATAATTTCCTTATCAATACCTGCAGCACCTACAATAAAGGTGTGCATTCTACCGCCCAAGGAATTCTTGATCTTACGCTTAATTACCAGAAGTATATAAAACGGAAGTGATTTTAGAAGTGTGGTAAAATCCATATCTTTTGTTTTTTCTTTTAACTTAGCAGGTAGGTTTTCTCTTATAGAATCCTCCATCTTCTGCGATACTTTTTCCAAAAGCAACGGAACTGTAACTATTATACTAGGATGATACTCTCCGATGTTTTTGTAAATATATCGCAGTCCATCGAAGTAGGTTATACAAGCACCGTTGTAAATAATCGTTAAGAAACCCATTGTACATTCATAAGTGTGGTGCAAAGGAAGAATGGATAATACCCTATCCCTGCTTTTTACCTTAACCATTTTCGACACTGATATGATGTTGGTGCAGATATTGTGGTGAGAAAGGCATACACCTTTTGCGTTGCCTGTTGTACCTGATGTGAAAATTAAAATTTTGGATGCCTTATTGTCTATAGAAAGACTTTCAACCTCGGTGTTTCCGCCTGTATAAAGCTCTTCACCTTTTTTAACAAGCTCTGCAACCGACATTGCTTTTGTTTTATTATTTTCCGAACGTGTTTTAAAAAAAATAATATCTTCTTTAAGACCACCATTAGCAACCAGTTTTTCTAAATAATTCTCGTCGGCAATAACCGCACAAGTCTCGGAAATATTAATAAAATTCGCCTTGTCCTCGGTAGATATTTCTTTATCAAGTGGAACCACCGTTCCGACAGTCACAGCGGCAAGATAAGTTAATGCCCATTCATAACTGTTTACGCCTGTTACAGCAATAGGCTTATCCTTAAGTCCCATTGACAGAAAAGCCGTTGCAAGAGAAAGATAATCGTTCTTTAACCTGTCATAAGTAATTTTTGTATAATTATCTTCTCCATCCTTGATAAAAAAAGCTGTTTTTCTGCCAAAAATTCTTGCACTGCCAAAAACAATGTCTCTGATATTTTCGATAAATCTGACCTTATACCCTTTTGTTTTGAATTGTTCGTATACTGTTTTATTCATTTTTAAGACCTCTCGTTGTAAACAACAATTTTTATATTATTATTTTTCCACCATTTTTGTTTTTTATCAAGCAATAATATATTAAATAAACTATATCACAGTTTGAAAATTTTTACAACTATATATCTATTAATAATCACACATATTTGAGCTCTGATTTTTAGTAAATAAAATGAATATTGAAAACAATACAGCACTTGAGATAAGAAAATTAATTCTTCAAAAGTTAGCCTAAAAAAATATAAAATATGTTAATTAAACATTGACTGCTTGAGGTGATTCACATCATTTTAAGCAGCTTTTTTATTCGATATAAAAAAATCGATAAAAATGTATTGATTTTTTTATATCCATGTGCTAATATATATAGTTGAATGAGAGTGCAGAATAATATCGTTTTTAGGTGGATTATTTTTGCAAAACCATTAATTTTGTTAATAAATATAATAATATTTAATCATATCAGGAGGATAAGTGTATGGCACTTACAAAAGAACAACTCGACAATAAACAGATGGAGCTGGCGGAATACATAGTCACGCATAAAGACATAGACGGTCCGCTTATGCCTATTATGCAAAAAGCACAAGAGCTTTTCGGTTTTCTTTCTATGGAAACCATGACTACTATTGCAGATTCTCTTAACATTCCGGTTTCGGAAGTTTACGGAGTAGCAACCTTTTATTCGCAGTTTTCTCTTACCCCGAAGGGCGAGAAGGTTGTAAGCGTATGCACAGGTACTGCTTGTTATGTTAAAGGCGCTCAAGCTATCCTTGACGAAGTTATTAAACAGCTCGGAATAGAAGTCGGACAGACAACATCTGACGGAAAATTTACAATAATGGATACACGTTGCCTTGGCTGCTGTGGACTTGCACCCGTTTTGGTTGTTAACGAGGACGTGTATGGTCGTCTTGTTATAGCTGATGTTAAGGGTATTCTTAATAAATATCGCTAATATATGAAAATAAGAGAAATTAAAGAACTACTAGGAGCAAGGGTGCTTTTTGGCGAAGAATCCCTGGAAAAAGATGTTTACAGCGCTTGTGGAAGCGATATGATGAGTGATGTGCTTGCTTTTGTAAAGGATCAGGCAGTTTTACTCACCGGACTTGTTAATCCGCAGGTGATTCGCACCGCCGAAATGATGGACATGAATTGCATTGTCTTTGTACGCAATAAAATACCGTCCGAAGATATGATTGCACTTGCAAAGAATAACGAACTGGTTTTACTTGCAACGCCGCTCAGAATGTACGAGGCATGCGGCAAATTATATACGAACGGACTTTCCGGCGGTAAATGCAATGAGTGAAGCGATTAAATTTCATTTTGATGTGGACGGTGAAAACTTTACTTCGGCAGGCGAGGCGTCTGTTCAGATAAAACAGAAACTTCGTCAGCTTGGCTTTGCACCCGATATTATAAGACGGGTTTCGATTTCCATGTACGAGGGTGAAATTAATATGGTTATTCACGCCGGTGGCGGTATAGCGGATGTTACTGTCCACCCCGAACAAATAACAATTGTTCTTGAGGATCACGGACCTGGAATCGCAGATATAGAACTTGCAATGCAGGAAGGCTTTTCCACCGCACCCGATACTGTACGTTCTCTCGGTTTTGGTGCAGGAATGGGATTGCCTAATATGAAGCGCTATACGGATGAAATGCATATCGAATCCGAACTCGGTAAAGGTACGAAACTCACAATGACTGTTAATGTAAATAGATAATCTTTAAAGGTACAATTCGTGCCCTACAGGGTGTGGAGGTTATTATATGGCTGAATATAAGCACTCGGTATCTCTTGATATAGAAAAGTGCAAAGGCTGCACTAATTGCCTTAAGCGTTGCCCGACCGAAGCTATCAGAATCAGAAACGGTCATGCGGTAATTAATTCGTCACGCTGTATTGACTGTGGGGAATGTATAAGAGTTTGCCCATATAAAGCTAAAAAAGCAATTTGTGATAAGTTTGAGTCTATTAAAGATTTTAAATATAAAATCGCTCTCCCTGCTCCTACTCTTTACGGACAATTCGATGGACTTGATGATATTGATTTTGTATTACAAGGTCTACTTGATCTGGGGTTTGACGATGTTTATGAAGTAGCCAGAGCAGCGGAGCTGGTTTCGGGTTATACACGACGTTATCTAAATAATCCCAATATTAAAAAACCTGTTATTTCATCTGCCTGCCCTGTTATTGTAAGACTGATTAGCCTGCGTTTCCCTTTTTTGTGTGATAACGTAATGCCGCTGCTTCCTCCTATGGAAATTGCTGGAATGCTTGCAAAACAACAGGTTATGGAGAAAAATCCAGAATTCAAGGAATCGGATATAGCAACCTGCTTTATCTCCCCTTGTCCTGCAAAAGTAAGCTATGTTAAAAACGGTTTTTCGGGCAAGAAAAGCTATGTAGACTGTGTTGTTTCTATGAGCGATACATATTTTGCTTTGCTTGGTGTTATGAAAAAGGAGAGACCGCTGCTTCCTGTCTCTCGTTCAGGAATGATAGGTATTGGTTGGGCTTCTACAGGCGGAGAATCTTCGGCAATTTTTAATGATAAATATCTTGCTGCCGACGGTATCGAGAATGTAATGCGTGTTTTGGATGAGATTGACAACGGTACCTTCCCCGGTCTTGAATTTATAGAGCTAAACGCCTGTAATGGCGGATGTGTGGGCGGTACGATGGCGGTTGAAAATCCTTATATTGCAAAAGCTAGGTTGCAAACATTAAAGCGTTATCTTCCTGTGTCACAGAACTGGACACGAAAACGAATTGGAGAAGATGATAAATATATACCCGACAACTTTTTGATGTCCTGCGGACTTGAATATTTGCCGGTCTCACAACTTGCCGAAGATACAAACGAGGCTATCCGCAAAATGGCGGATATACAAAGGGTAAGAGAACAACTTCCCTCTCTCGATTGCGGTTCTTGCGGTGCACCTACCTGTCAGGCCTTTGCTTATGATGTTATTAAAGGCGAAGCTATTGAGGCGGAATGTATTGTAAAAATGCGTGAACGGTTGAACGAGCTGTTAAAAGCAGAGCGAGAAAAGATTAATAAGGAGCCTTCGGAAAATGACAGTAAATAAAGCAATAAATAGCCTTTCTCTAGAAATTATTAACCTGACCGACGGCGATAGAAATATAGATGGCGGATATACAGGGGACCTCTTAAGCTGGGTGATGGGCAAAGCGTTCTACGGTGATGCTTGGATTACTATTATGAGTAATGTTAATATACTGGCTGTTTCGTCACTTCTTGACTTTTCATGTATTATTTTAGCCGAAAATGTAGAAATAAGCGATGAGCTAAAAGCTATGGCTGCTCAAAAGGGTATAAACCTTTTACGCAGTGAAAAAAGCAGTTACACGCTCTGTACAGAGCTTGGGAAACTTTTATAAAAAATGAATCGTAAATTTTATTACGACCTTCATATACATTCATGCCTGTCCCCCTGTGCGGATAACGATATGACACCGAACAACATTGCAGGAATGGCAGCATTAAACGGCTTGCAAATAATTGCATTAACCGATCACAACAGCTGCAGAAACTGCCCTGCTTTCTTTGAAGCATGCAAGAAACATGGCTTAATTGCCATTGCTGGCATGGAGCTTACTACATCCGAGGATATTCATATTATTTGTTTATTCGAACATTTGGATGATGCGATGCAGTTTGAAAAAATAATCGAAGAAAAAAGAATAAAAATAAAAAACAGAACCGATATATTTGGTGAGCAGCTTATCGTAGACAGTGAAGATAATATAATAGGTGTCGATGAATTTCTGCTTCCAAACGCAACTACATTAACCATCGAAGCAGCATATAAAATTGCAACCCAATACGGAGCAGTTATCTATCCTGCTCATGTAGACCGACAAGCGAATGGTATAATCTCAACACTTGGAACTTTTCCAGATAATCCGCCTTTCGGTTATGCTGAATTTAATCAAAAATCATTATTGGACGATTATCATTTTCGTTATCCAAACTTAAATAATAAAAAAATATTAACCAGTTCTGATGCACATCATCTCTGGGATATAAATGAAGCGAATAATAGCATTATGATAGATGACAAGCCCTACAGCAGTAATTTAATTCGAAAAAGGCTTTTTGAGTATCTGAGATTAGGATAAAACATGAAAGAATTATCTTTAAATATCCTCGATATAACAATGAATTCGGTCAAAGCAGGTGCAAAGAATATTTCGATTACTCTGACTGAAACTAATAAGACACTTGCAATTATTATAGAAGATGACGGATGTGGAATGACAAAAGAACAATTAGTACGTCTTTCAGATCCGTTTTTCACCACGCGAACAACAAGAAAAGTCGGTTTGGGTATTCCTTTTTACAGGCTTGCAGCTGAGCAGACAGGCGGTTATGTAGAGGTAACTTCTGTATCCGAAAATGATAATCCCAGGAATCACGGAACGGTTGTAACAGCACTTTTTTATACGAACAGTATTGATTTTACTCCACTGGGTGATATTATTTCGACAGTTATTACACTGATTCAAGGCAGTCCTAACATCGATTTTTACTTTTCACATACATTAATTAACCAACATATAACCTTATCTACCAAAGAAATGCGGCAGACACTTGGGGATGATGTACCACTCGACAGTTATGATGTTCTTGATTGGATAAAGGAATACCTCAACGAGCAATACAATTTCAGGTAAAATTAAGAAAAATATAAATAAAACAAGGAAGGGCATTAGAAGTATGAAAACATTAGCGGAACTCGCAGCTATTAAAGAAAGAATGAAAGATAAGGTAGCTATACGTGAGGGGAATGCAAGCACTCGTATCGTTGTAGGTATGGCAACCTGCGGTATAGCTGCTGGCGCAAGACCGGTACTTAGCACCTTTGTAGAAGAGATTAACCGAGAGGGTCTTTTTGACAAAGTAACAGTTACACAAACAGGTTGTATCGGCATCTGCCAGTATGAACCGGTTGTTGAGGTTCATTCGGCTGGAAATGAAAAGGTTACTTACGTAAAAATGACAGCTGAAAAGGCAAAAAGAGTAATTGCCGAGCATATAAAGGGCGGAAAAATAGTTACTGAATACACGATTGGAAAAGCATAAGGAGATATAAATATGATTCGTTCACATGTTTTAATATGCGCCGGTACAGGATGTACTTCTTCCGGAAGTACAGCTGTCAGAGTTGCACTTGAAAAAGAACTTGTCCGTAAGGAGCTTGATAAAGAAGTCAAGATAGTTCAGACAGGATGCTTCGGTTTGTGTGCACTCGGACCTATAATGATAATTTATCCGGAAGGAACTTTCTATAGCAGAATTACTCCCGAGGATATTCCCGAAATAGTCGAAGAGCATCTTCTCAAGGGAAGACTTGTTTCCCGCCTTGTTTATGATGATATCGGTGAGGATACTGTTAAAGAAGAAGGTAAGCCCGTTTCTCTTAACGAGACAGGCTTTTATAAAAAGCAAAAACGTATTGCCCTTAAAAATTGTGGAGTAATAAATCCCGAAATTATTGACGAGTACATAGCTATGGATGGTTATGCCGCACTTGGTAAGGTACTTACCGAGATGACTCCCGCTGACGTCATTAATACAATGAAGGAAAGCGGTTTGCGTGGAAGAGGTGGCGGTGGTTTCCCGACCGGAACAAAGTGGCAGTTTGCAGCAAACAGTATCTCGGACAAGAAATATGTTGTCTGTAATGCGGACGAAGGCGACCCCGGTGCATTTATGGACCGTTCTGTTCTTGAGGGCGATCCCCATGCGGTTCTTGAAGCTATGGCTATTGCAGGATATGCAATCGGTGCAGATGAAGGTTATATTTATGTAAGAGCTGAGTATCCTATAGCAATCAAGCGTTTGCAGATTGCTATTGATCAGGCAAGAGAATACAACCTATTAGGTAAAGATATTTTTGGAACAGGTTTTAATTTTGATATTCAAATCAGACTAGGTGCAGGTGCGTTCGTATGCGGCGAGGAAACTGCTCTTCTTACCTCTATTGAGGGTAACAGAGGTGAACCTCGTCCCCGTCCACCATTCCCTGCTGTAAAAGGCTTGTTCGGACAGCCGACAATAATTAATAACGTTGAAACATACGCTAACATTCCTCAGATAATACTCAAGGGTGCTGAATGGTTCAGCTCAATGGGTACTGAAAAATCCAAAGGTACAAAGGTTTTTGCACTCGGCGGAAAAATCACTCATACCGGACTTGTTGAAATCCCCATGGGTACAAAGCTCCGTGAGATAATTTATGAAATAGGCGGCGGTATTCCAGGCGGCAAAAAGTTTAAGGCTGCTCAGACAGGCGGTCCTTCGGGCGGATGCATTCCTGCTTCGCTTGTTGATACTTCGGTTGATTACGATTCGCTTATTGCTATCGGATCCATGATGGGTTCGGGCGGACTTATTGTTCTTGATGAAGACGACTGTATGGTAGACATAGCAGCGTTTTTCCTTAAATTTACTGTCGACGAATCCTGCGGTAAATGTGTTCCCTGCCGTATCGGAACAAGGCGTATGCTTGAGATACTCGAACGAATTACCTCCGGTAAGGGCGAAGAAGGTGATATCGAAAGGCTCGAAGAACTGGCACAGCACATCAGAGCTACAGCACTCTGCGGACTTGGTCAGACAGCTCCCAACCCCGTACTTTCCACAATCCGTTATTTCAGAGATGAGTACGAGGCTCACATAAAAGAAAAACGTTGTCCTGCCGGACATTGTAAAGCACTTGCAAGATACACCATTAAAGCAGACGCTTGTAAAGGATGCAGTCTTTGCGCAAAGAAATGCCCTGTTAATGCTATAAGCGGCGAACTTAAGAAGCCGTATGTTATCGACCAAAACAAATGTATAAAATGCGGAATTTGCATGGAATCCTGCAAATTCGCAGCAATCGAGAAGAAGTAAAGGAGGTTTTACGGATATGAACACAGTAAATATGACAATAGACGGCATTAAGGTAACCGTTCCTGCCGATTATACCATTTTGGAGGCGGCAAGAGAAGCAAGAATAAATATCCCTACCCTTTGCTATCTTAAAGATGTAAATCAAATCGGCGCATGTCGTCTTTGCCTTGTTGAGATTAAAGGTGCAAGAGCTCTTCAAGCTTCCTGCGTTTCTCCGGTTGGCGAAGGCATGGAAATTAAAACAAATACCGAAAAGCTACGTTTAGCTCGTAAACAGAATCTTGAGCTTATACTCTCTAACCATAACAGAGAATGTACTTCTTGTATCAGAAGTGCTAACTGCGAGCTGCAGACACTCTGCAATGAGCTAGGAGTTAAGGAATATTCGTATGAAGGAAGCAAAACCGAGAGTAATGTTGATGATCTGAGTGCATCTATCGTTCGCGACAACAGCAAATGTATTTTATGCCGCCGCTGTGTAGCAACCTGTAACGAAATTCAGAATATTGGCGCAATCGGCGTTTCCATGCGTGGTTTTAAAACAACAGTTGGCTGTATATACAATAAAAGTCTTGCAGATTCACCTTGTATAAACTGCGGTCAATGCATACTTGCCTGCCCTGTCGGTGCTTTGCATGAAAAAGACAGCATCAAGGATGTTTGGGCTGCTTTGAATGACCCGACAAAGCATGTTGTTGTTCAGCCTGCTCCGGCAGTCAGAGCAACACTTGGTGAGGAATTCGGTCTTCCCATGGGAACAAGTGTAACAGGCAAGCTTGTTGCTTCCCTCAAGAGATTAGGTTTTGACAAGGTATTCGATACCGATTTCGCAGCCGACCTTACAATTATGGAGGAAGGAACTGAACTTATCGGAAGACTTACAAAAGGTGGAGTTCTTCCTATGATAACCTCCTGCTCTCCTGGCTGGATTAAATTCTGCGAGACCTTCTATCCTGATTTTATACCCAATCTTTCCTCCTGCAAGTCACCTCATGAGATGCTTGGAGCATTGATTAAGAGCTATTATGCAGAGAAATCAGAAATAGACCCTGCAAATATTTATACTGTATCAATAATGCCTTGTACAGCAAAGAAATATGAATCCCAGAGAGAAGAGCTTGGCGACGACGGAATGCAGGATGTTGATGCGGTTCTCACTGTAAGAGAACTTGCCAAGATGATTAAATCCGCAGGTATAGACTTCGTAAGACTTCCTGATGAAAATTTTGACAACCTTCTAGGAGAATCCACCGGTGCCGGAGTTATATTCGGTGCAACCGGAGGAGTTATGGAAGCGGCTCTCCGTACCGTTTACGAAGTAGTAACAGGTAAGACTCTTGAAAATGTTGATTTTAATGTAGTAAGAGGTATTGAAGGGGTGAAGGAAGCGGAAGTTGACCTTAATGGAACCAAGGTTCGTGTTGCCGTTGCTCACGGAACAGGAAACGCTTCAAAGCTACTTGATATGATCAAAAACGGTGAGAAGAGTTATGAGTTTATTGAGGTTATGGGTTGCCCAGGTGGTTGTGTAACAGGCGGTGGAACTCCAATTATTTCAGCAAATGTTCATGCTTATATCAACCCGAAAATTGAACGTGCAAAAGCTCTTTATGGCGAGGATATGGGCAAGACCAAGAGAAAATCGCATGACAATACCGAGGTTAAAAAGCTGTATGAGGATTATCTTGGCGATATAGGCGGTCATAAAGCTCATCATCTACTTCACACTCACTATGTTAAGCGCAACAAATATTAATACTGCATTTTAATAATTAACATTTAATTTACAAGTTGTAAAAACCTGCGGTCGACAAATATCGATACGCAGGTTTTTTATTTTCTAGTGTTAAGATTTAGTTAAGATTACCTATATTTTCATAAATGTGTTGTTAATATATTCTTTAGTATATTGAAAGCTAGTGCTGTTAATGATATTATCCATATAGCTTGTGCTTATAATATTTTATGAAATGGAGTTGGTCAAACTTATGGAGGTTAAACTTTCATACTTTGAGTACGCATCGATTGCTATCGCTTTTGTTGCGTTTTTATTCGCTGCTTGGCTTTACAAATGGGTAAAAAAACGCCCATCATCAAATCAACGCATCGCCGAAGTTGGAAAACTCATCAGAAACGGTGCGAACACATTTTTAAAGAAGGAATACAAGACGCTAGCAAAGTTCGCTTTGGTTGCAGCTGTTTTAATTTTCGTATTTCTTCCCGAACCTGTTTGGAAGAGTGAGGACATTCTTACAAACGTAAAGATGGCTATTGCTTATCTTGCTGGTACAGTTTTCTCAGCAATTGCTGGTAAAATTGGTATCGAGATTGCAACAATTGCAAACATTAAATCTGCAGAAGCTGCTAAACAGGGAATTAAACCTTCCTTCCTTGCTGCTTTCAGAGGCGGTGCAGTAATGGGTATGGCAGTTGTTGGAACCAGTCTTTTGGGTGTTGCATTGGTTTGGATGATAACCAAAGATGCAACAACACTTATTGGCTTCAGCTTCGGTGCAAGCTCACTTGCTCTTTTTGCAAAAGCAGGCGGCGGTATTTTCACAAAGACAGCCGATATAAGCGCAGACTTGGTTGGTAAGGTTGAGCTTGGAATTCCTGAGGATGACCCACGTAACCCAGCAGTTATCGCAGACAATGTTGGTGACAACGTTGGCGACGTTGCAGGTATGGGCGCAGACCTTTTCGATTCCAATGTTGCTTCAATGTCCGCGGCACTTGTTATGGCTACCGCACTTGATACAGTAGCAAACAATGAATTTAATACCTCTATGGTATTCTGTTATGCTGCCATTGGTCTTCTTTCTTCCATCCTTGGTGTTGGTTGTGCAAGAATGGGCAAAAAAGGCAGCCCGACACGTGCATTAAACAACAGCACATATATCACTACATTTATTTTTGCATTATTATCCGCAGCAGCTACATTCATTTTTGACTTCAATTTGCCGGAAAATGGCGAATGGAGAATCTGGGGCGCATCAATGTTAGGTCTTTTAGTAGGCGTTGTTATCGGTGTTGCTTCTGATTACTTTACAAATGATACAAATAAACCGGTTCACAATGTTGCAAAAGCTTCCGAATCAGGACCAGCATTTACAATCCTTTCCGGTTTCTCGTATGGTATGTTAAGTACACTTCCCTCAATGATAGGTATCGGTTTATCCGCATTAGGTGCTTATAAGATTTGTGCTCCTATCGGTGCTGCTACAGGAAATGAAACTCTATACGCATTATTCGGTATAGCTATGGCAGCAGTTGGTATGCTCTCTATTGTTGGTATGATAATTTCCAATGACGCATACGGACCAATCGTTGACAACGCAAGAGGACTTGCCGAAATGGGCAACCTTGGCGAAAAGGTTCTTGGTATTACAGACGAGCTTGACAGCGCTGGTAACACAGTTAAAGCTATTACAAAGGGCTTTGCAATAGGCGCAGCAGGTCTTACAGTTATATCACTTCTCGGAGCTTTCATAAGCGAAGTAAATACAGCAGCAATAGCAAAAAATATTGTTGCAGACGGTGTTGAATACTTAAAGGGCTTCGATATAATGAATCCAATAGTTTTCTTCGGACTTCTCGCAGGTGCTGCTATTCCCGCAGTATTCTCCGCAATGCTTATTCTTGGTGTTGACCGTAACGCTCAACGTATGGTTGCCGAGATTCACAGACAGTTCAAAGAGATTGTCGGACTTAAAGAAGGCAAAGAGGGAGTTGTTCCTGAATATGACAAGTGTATTGATATTGCTACAGTAGGAGCAATTAAAGAGCTTATTCCCGCAGGTCTTGTTGCAATACTTGCTACTCTTGCTGTAGGATTTATCGGTGGTGTTCAAGCTATCGGCGGCTTCCTTGCTGGTAACATCGTAAGTGGACTTTTACTTTCACTTATAATGTCCAACGCAGGCGGACTTTGGGATAACGGTAAGAAGTATGTTGAATCGGGACACCACGGCGGCAAGGGTTCTAACGCTCATAAATCCGCAGTTGTCGGTGATACAGTCGGAGATCCTTTCAAGGATACAGCAGGTCCTTCCATAAACACTCAGATCACTGTTGTTTCCCTTGTTTCTTCTCTTATGGCTACCCTGTTCCTTTCGTTTAGTATATTCGGATAAAAATTAACCCGAAACGGTTTTTCCGTTTCGGGTTTTTAATAAGAAAAATTATATCCTGTTGTAAAACACCCACCGAATGATAATGATTTCGGTGGGAGCGTTTTTATTATGAAATTGCTATTTTTTTACAACAGGTAACCAAACTTCACATTTATAGTCGTCTGCTTTTTGATCACCTTCAAAATAAACTTCGATATCAGGTGCATTAGCATATTCATAACCGCAGGTTGGCAACCATTCTGTTACAATTAGCTTTTGCAACGTTTGAATAGCATTCGGCATGGCTCCTATACATTCAAATATAGCCCATGAGCATTCGGGTATTGTGTATTCAACTAAATCATTCGGCGTTTCCTTATTCGTAGCAACTGCAATATAATAGTCAAAATTATTGCTATTCATACAAGTACTTACGCCTAATATACCAAACGGTTTTTTATCCATCAGGGAACAAAGTGAAGGTATAATACCACTTTGTATGGTTTCTTGCCAAAACTTCGGGACACTTTCAAAACATTCCTCAACGCTTGCTGAATAATGCTGTTTTACACCTACAATTTTAAATGCATCTTTCTTTTCAATTCTGTAATTCATCTCAACTTCTCCTTTGATAGTTATTTTGAAGCTGATGGGTGGAAAAGCTTTCAATATTATACCTTCAGTTCTTGCTACAGATGGTGCAATACCGTGAATATTATGAAACGCTCGATTGAATGCAGTCGGTGAATCGTACCCGTATTTGAGAGCGATATCAATTATTTTATCATTGCTATTTTGCAAATCGACTGCTGCCTTTGTCATTCTTCTTCTTCGAATATATTCAGAAAGTGGAAGATCTGCAATATATGAAAACATCCGTTGAAAATGAAAAGTGGAACAACAAGCAATTTGAGCCGTTCGCTCAAGGTCTATTTCATCATCTAAATGTTCCTCAATATAATTTAACGCCGCATTTAAACAATTAAGCCAATCCATACCATCACCTCCCTATAATCAAAGTATAATTGTTTTAAAAATATAATACCTCTCATTTCCTGCACATATATGGAGAGGTATAAAAAGCAATGAGAATACTCAATCCTTTTCAGTCATTCTATAACCCACCCCAACTTCTGTGAAAATATATTTCGGATCGGTAGTATCTTTTTCGATTTTGCGGCGAATATTTGCCATATTCACACGTAAAATCTGGTTATCGCATTTTGCATAAGGCCCCCAAATATTTTTTATAATGTATTCGTAGGTAAGAACCTTTCCGGAATAGCGTGCTAATAATGCAATAATTTTAAATTCGTTTTGTGTTAAGTGTATGTCACCGTCTCCAAGAAAAACACGATGCTTATCAAAATCGACAGTAAGTAAACCAGCTATAAATTTACCCTTTTGGATATTGAATTCGTCTTCAAGATTCTTTTTATGACGCATAGCTGTTCTGATTCTGGCAAGAAGCTCGCTTGTCCCAAACGGCTTTGTTATATAATCATCTGCTCCCGCATCGAGTGCCTCTACCTTATCACGCTCACGGTTTCTTGCGGAAACAACAATTATCGGTAGCAACGACCATTCACGTACGCCTTTGATTAATTTCAATCCGTCTATATCAGGCAGTCCCAAGTCAAGTAATACAATATCCGGGCAACTGGAGGTAATAACTGACAACGCCTGTGCACCGCTGCTTGCTATCAGGACATTATAATCGTTAGCATTAAGTACGGTACTTATAAAATTCCGGATACTACTGTCATCTTCAACAATTAAAACACATTCCTTGCTATTCATAATTTTAAACCATTCCTTTTAAGAATTCTGACCGAGAACACTAAAATAATATAATTCCATTTTATATAAAGATAGTGTTAAAAAACCAGTTTTAATGTTAATATATTGTAAAATGGATATAATTTTATTGCATTTTTTTTCGCATCATGATATATTAAACTGAGCGAAAATGGAAAATTAATTTTAAAGTGTAGCAAAAGATGAAAGGAAACAAAAAACATGGAAGTTTTGTACAAATATCTGCTTGAGATACATTGGCAGCATATTGTTATGTGGTTAATCGGCGGGTTGTTAATTTACCTCGCTATAAAGAAGGATATGGAACCTTCTCTATTATTACCTATGGGATTTGGCGCGATTCTTGTCAATTTACCGTTTTCCGGCGCAATCGGTGAAGATGGCGCACTTACAACTTTGTTTAATGCAGGAATTGATAACGAGTTATTCCCATTAATACTCTTTATTGGTATCGGAGCAATGATAGATTTTTCCCCATTGCTTTCAAATCCTAAATTAATGATTTTCGGAGCTGCAGCACAGTTCGGTATTTTCTTTACATTCGGTTTGGCGTCACTTTTCTTCCCTGAAATAAAAGACGCTGCATCTGCTGCAATAATCGGCGCTGCTGACGGACCTACTGCAATAGTCGTTGCTCAGAAGTTTAACTCTAATTTCACCGGAGCAATTATGGTCGCTGCTTATTCATATATGGCTCTTGTTCCGATTATCCAGCCTCCTGTTATAAAGGCACTCACAACAAAAAAGGAACGACTTATTAGAATGCCTTATGCTCAGAAAGATATTTCTAAGATGACACAAATACTTTTCCCGATAATTATTACAATTATTGCAGGTCTTATCTCCCCCGCGTCAGTTGCTCTTATCGGTTTCCTTATGTTCGGTAACCTAATCAGAGTATGCGGTGTGCTCAATTCTTTATCTGAAACAGCACAAAAGACACTTGCAAACCTTATAACTATATTCCTTGGTATAACAATTGCTACAAAAATGGAAGCTGATAAATTCTTGACTCCCGAAACACTACTTATTATGGGACTTGGACTATTCGCATTTATTTTCGATACAGCAGGTGGCGTATTATTCGCTAAGTTTATGAATATCTTTTCAAAGAACAAGATAAACCCAATGATTGGTGCTTGTGGAATATCAGCATTCCCAATGTCTGCAAGAGTTATCCATAAAATGGGTCTTAAAGAAGATAATCAAAATTTCCTTTTAATGCACGCTACCGGAGTAAATGTTTCCGGACAGATTTCTTCGGTTATTGCAGGCGGACTTATACTCAGCTTCTTCAGCGAATTAATAGTTAAATAAGGAGAATGTTAAAAAATGTATATAGATAATTTTACAGAAGTTCTTCCGAAACTTGTATATGGATATTTGGGTATTTTTATTGTTACCGTAGTTATTATAGGTATTACCATAATTCTTAATAAGGTGACGGAAAAGAAATAGGATATTTATAGTTATAAGGGAGTTACAATGGACATAACCTTTATTCAATTTATTGGGCAGCTTATAGATAGCCCGGTATTGTTAATTACTATTGTACTTACACTAGCTGTAATATTTGTCAACGGCTGGACAGACGCACCTAACGCAATAGCAACGTGTGTTTCTACCCGTTCTATCGGACCCAGAGCAGCGATTTTGATGGCTGCCGTTTTCAACTTCCTCGGTGTGTTATTTATGAGCATTATAGGTGCAAAAGTAACCGCTACAATAATGAAGATGGTTAATTTCAGAGGTAATACCGAGGATTCAACCGTTGCATTATGTGCAGCACTGCTTGCTATAGTTATATGGGCGACCGCAGCTTGGTACTTCGGAATTCCAACAAGTGAGAGTCACGCTCTAATAGCCGGAATTACCGGAGCTGCAATAGCTTTACAAGGCGGAATTTCCGGCATTAACGGTAAGGAATGGATAAGTGTTTTATACGGGCTTATTGTTTCAACCATACTTGGTTTTGGTGGTGGTTGGTTTACCGTTTGGCTTACAAAAAAAATATGTAAAAAATATGACCGCAGGAAAACGAACCGATTTTTCAAGGGTGCGCAGATATTCGGCGGTGCATCAATGGCATTTATGCACGGTGCACAGGATGGTTTAAAATTTATGGGTGTATTAATGCTCGGAGTGTTTCTTGTTAACGGACAGGACACTGTTAAAAGCGTAATACCTCCTATGTGGATGATGATACTCTGCTCTCTCGTAATGGCAATCGGTACTTCCATCGGTGGTTATAAAATCATAAAATCCGTCGGAATGGATATGGTAAAGCTCGAGAAATATCAAGGCTTTTCAGCAGATCTTTCTGCATCGATAACGCTTTTAATATGCACATTAGTTGGTTATCCGGTAAGTACAACACATACAAAAACAACCGCTATCATGGGTGTAGGTGCAAATAAAAGAATATCGGCAGTTAATTGGGGTGTTGTTAAGGACATGGTTCTTACATGGATATTTACATTCCCCGGCTGCGGACTGATAGGATACTTAATGGCACTAGTTTTCATGAAAATATTCTAGAGAGTGGAGGTTAATATGGCCAAAAACAACGATAACGAATACTACAAAGGTTTATTGGAGGGAGTAGAATACTCCTGTAAAGCGGCAGGAATGTTGAAAATGGTTTTGACGGATTTTAAGCCACGTGAGCTTGAAAGACAGATGAGTGAACTTCATTCAATCGAACATTCAGCGGACGCTATGAAGCATGCTTTGATGAAAAAGCTGGTAAAAGAATTCATCACCCCTATCGAACGCGAGGATATAATGTCGCTCTGCGAAAAAATTGATGATGTTACTGATGCTATTGATGATGTTTTAATGCGAATTTATATGAATAATATAGCCGTATTACGTGATGATGTTATACCGTTTACCGAGCTTATTATTAAATGCTGTAATACTCTGAAAATGATTATGGAGGAGTTCCCGCATTTCAAAAAGTCAAGCACTCTAATACAACATATTATTGATCTTAACACACTTGAAGAAGAAGGCGATCGTATGTACCTTTCTGCAATGCATCGTCTGCATACCGAATGTCAGAATACTTACGAAATTGTTGTTTGGCGCGAGGTTTATGAATTTCTCGAAAAATGCTGTGATGCATGTGAGCATACCGCTGATGTAGTTGAGCATGTTGTTATGAAGAATACATAATCTCTTCTTTTTATACGAATATTATAAAAATAACCCGATATAATCGGGATGAAAAAAAAATTTACCTCCTTTATAATTTGAAATAAAGGTAACCGAAAAGTGGTTATTATTTCATTATAATAGGAGGTTTTTTAATGAACGGAATCGATGTTTCCAGGTGGCAGGATAAAATTAACTGGAAAAAGGTAAAAGATAGTGGTATAGACTTCGCATTTATCAAGGCATCACAAGGCGGCAGTATATCTGCAACCAAAATAAGCCCATTTACAGATTCTTACTTTAAAAGCAATATTGTTGAAGCAACAAAAGCAGGCATATCCTGCGGTGTGTATCATTATCTTACAGGAACAACTCACGAGGACGTAATCGCAGAAGCAGAATATATGGTAAGCATTCTTGAACCATTTAAAAATTTGATAGTTTTTCCCGTTGCACTTGATTTTGAGGACTCTCGTTATACTACATATCAAAAAACATATAATTCTATTTTGGTTCGTCTTTTTACAGATATTGTAAAAGCAGCCGGCTACACACCGATGTTATATGCAAGCAGGTCTTTTTTAAAAACTTATATAGATATGTCCTCACTAACAGATCTGGATATTTGGTATGCTCGATATTATAACCCCAGAAGTAATGCTAATATTCCAAATGACTTCAGTAAGATGACCGTCTGGCAGTGGTCAGACAGCGGTTTGGTTGAAGGTATAAGCGGTTGTGTAGATTTGAATATCTGTAGTGTCGATTATACTAGCTTAAAAAAACCTTCGTTAGCAACAAAATCAGAAGATAATATTGTTGAGAATACTATTTATTTTGCAGTAAATGATATTGTTGAGATAAAAAAATCAGCAATCACTTATTACGAAGATGGCGCTACAATTCCTGCGTGGGTAAAGAACGATTATGACCATATAATAACCAAAGACACTTTTTATAAGAAAAAAGTAATCAAAGGCGGCAGCCAATGCGTGCTTCTTGGTAAAAAAATCAACCGTAAAACAGGCAAAACCGTTGTCGGTATCAACACCTGGGTTGCGGTAGAGAATATTGTGAAATGTAAAACATAGAATAAAGGGAGCAAACGCCCCCCTTTTGTAATGAATTTTTAAAACTGCAGCCACTGAGGGGTATTATAATTAACAGGAATATAATAGTAATCGCCGAGATATTCTACTATTTCATATTTATAATAATAATCGTTACCAAGACTAATTTCATATAATGTTTTTATAGGTTCTTTTCTATATTGACTTACGGAAATAAATGTCAAATAATAGGAATTATAATTATCTGCTTTACGAGTAATAACACAGTAAAAGCCATTACTGTAGTACAAAGGAATATTTTCGTTGATCAAATTAACTACAGTTCCGTCCCAGGGGGCATCATATATATATTTTATATTGTTTAAATCGGAAAAATCAAGTATGTCAATACCGGTTGTACCGGATGTACTTAAGTGTTCATTTTTAATCTTATTATAATTATAACGAAGATAAATATTATCCCTTATTTTATATAAAGCATTATCCCGATTTGTGAAGTGTCCAAGGATAAATTGCATATTCTCGTGAATTTCCGGGACTTCTTCAGAGAAATCGATCACTACTATAAAAGCGGCAGTTGATACATCATTTTCAACATCAATTGTAGAAAGTGTAATAACAGTTCTGTCATCTTCATTATCAATTTCGTCAATCATGAAGCAATTTTAGACTTCTTTAGCTTCCAAAAACTTGGTATTCAAATTGCTGTCAAACAAACCGACAACATAACCTCTTTCTTTATCTTCGATATTATCGGATTTAACAATATAATAACTTCCGATTATTCTGTAATATCCGTTCTCTAGAAAAACATTTTTTATTGAAATAGAAGAATACGGTGTTTGTATACTGTAATCTTCTTTATAAAAAAATCTTTCGGTATAACCAAGCTGTGAATTAAGATTAACTTTTCCGTCAAATTCAATACTTTCGTTTGAAATACTAAAAATGTATAAAACTTCAGGATCATACCATTCGGTTTTATATTCGCTATTTTTATAATATTGTGTTTTAAATGCGATAAAATCCGTACCGTTAAAACACTCGTTAATATCACCATAAAAAGCTTTTACCGTGTTTAACTCTGCTGTTTCAACATTGATAATGGATAAAGCCATATATTTTATCATTGAAGGTGAACCAAGAATGAAAATATTTTCTTCAGGTAACCCTACATTTTTTTCATTCGATTTAAATGATGGTATATACTTACTCTTTTCTTTAAAATGAGAATAGCCGCACGCACATACACCGTCAGAGGTGTATATATACAGTTTACCGCTGACCATATAAAAGTCTGATAAATTACCGCTTTGTTCGATTGTGTTAATTAGTTCCGGATTCTCCGGGTTTGTCAAGTCATATAAATATACTCCGGCAAAATATGAAGCTTCATTATTAATTATTTCTTTATAATTATATATAATACATAGTTTTTTATTGTATATAAATAACTTTGTGCACTTATGGCTTAGTTCTAAACTGTTTTTCAACTCTGTTTTATCTTTGGCTAAAACCGAAATATTTATTGAATGAACATCAGAATTTGGAGAACTATAAATACTATAACAATATTTTCCGTAAGTTACAGCAACTTTCGGCTCTACTTTTTCTTTATCAGTTTTGCTCGATATGGAAACGCTACCGCCGAGGGTGTTAAGATGTGTATCATTATTACTTAAATATTCGAGTAGCTCGGACAGATTGTTGTAATCAGTTAATTTCTTTGTGAATGTATCAGAGCTTGATTCGGATGATATTGTAGGGTTAAATAATTTTGGTAAAATATATAACGAACAAAACAATAAAAAACAGCACGCTGCCGCAGCAATCCAATATTTAAAGATAAGCCTGTTATGCTTTTTGTGAACAATATCTTCAATTATGATATTAAAACCCTCAGAAAACTCTTGCTTTAAATCATCAGAAGGAATTTTTACAGCTTCATTTTGTGCATATAAATCAAATGCTTTTTTTATTTTATTGTTATTTTTCATTATGCGAAACCTCCCGTTTAAGTGATGTAAGTAAAATCTCTTTTCCTCTCTTTAATTGAGATTTTACCGTGTTATGTTTTCGTCCCAATAAATCGGCTATTTCTTTAGTGGAAAGTTCATTTAAAAAATGGTAGCATAAAACGTCACGATATGTATCGTCCAGTTTGTAAATTGCCCTTAAAACAATTTTAACTTCCTCTTCCTCGCTAAGCTGTTCGATGAAATCGATTGTATCAGATATTTCATAATCAATACTATCGAATGAAACATCGTTATGCTTTCTTTTCTGCAATATTTTAAGTGCCATATTTTTTGTTGTTTTTGTTACATAAACTGATGTTTTGTAATCACTCGGTTTATCAATTGCATTCATATGTCTTGCTATGGCTAATAAAGCCTTCTGCACAGCGTCCTCTGCATCGAATTGATTATGCAATATATTATAAGCAATATAAAGCATTTTCTTTTTATGTATCTCATACACTTGCAGAAACTTTTTACTATCGGTTATATTATTAATTAAGATGTATGAATATATAAGCATAATGTCTATTTCCTCACTTAATAAGTGTCAGTTCTTCACTTATATCATCTATTATATATAGATCCATTTTATCCTTTTTTGGGTGCATAAATTATAAATATTTTAACATGAAAAATATATCAATGCAATAAAAAAGCCGAACAAATTAGTTCAACTTTTTTAAATTATATTCGAAGTAAAAATTTTACACACTCTCTATTGCAAACGAAACCTCAGTGATTGCTGCGATTTCTTTTATAACCTGTTTTTTATCCATTTTTTTGGTTATTTGAATCATTGCTTCAATGCCCAGGCAGTTTATTATACCGCTTCGCGCGGGAGTAATATCAATTTTGGTAATTTTATATTTCGGGTTGCAGATTTCATCAACCACCTCATTTACTTTGTCTACATCGTTAATCTCTATGTATAATTCTATATTACGGTTTTTTCCTACAACTGCGTTTTCAAATTTGTTTAAAAATACAATAGTTAAAACGGATATTACCGTACATAGAATTGCAGCTTCGTAAAAGCCGATACCCGTCGCAAGTCCTATTGCTGCTGTTGTCCACAAACCTGCAGCCGTTGTAAGCCCTTTGACGTGAGTTCTACCCGTAACCAATATTGTTCCTACCCCCAGAAAACCGATGCCGGAGATAACCTGTGCGCCGATCCTGAGTGGGTCTGAATTGATTTTTAACATTTCAACAGCAAAAAGTCCGGTCATTACCGTCATTGCTGAACCAAGACATACCAGAATATGAGTTCGCATTCCTGCCGCACGTCCTCTTTTACCCCGTTCCATTCCGATTAATCCACCAAATAAAAATGCTAGGAGCAGACGTATTAGCATTGTTATTTCATTAAATTCACGAAGATAGTCCACTATTTGCATCATCCTTAAATCCTCTTATTTCTAAATATTATGATTTACCCCGTTAAATAATGATTATGTTTTAAATATAAATTCTTTAAAACTACCCTCTGCTCTTGTGTCACATTCGGCTGTAACAATAGTTCCATCATCTGTGTATTCGGTGTTTATTACCCTTGCGAGGCGGTAAACATCGGAAATTTTTGATTGTACCGTATGTGAAAAGAATAGCTGCAACACTTTTTTACCATCCGAGATAATCTCATCTAGCTTTATAAGAAGTTTGTCAACTCCCGTGCCGTCAATAGCCGAAATGGCAAGGGCATCATTTGGTATAAACTCACCTTCGACAGCCTTGTCGATTTTATTATAAACCAAAATTTGCGGTTTATCTTTTGCACCAAGTTCTTCAACGAGCTTCTCAGTAACCGCACGCTTCTTCAAGCGTTCGTTATCCGGTTCTGCTGCATCTGTCATATTGACTATTATATCAGCATATTTAAGTTCGTCAAGCGTTGATTTAAACGCTTTTACAAGATGTGTTGGAAGTCTGTCAATAAAACCAACAGTATCTGTAAGCAGAATCTCGTTTCCGCTCGGTAAAGTAAGTTTTCGTGTTGTTGGATCAAGCGTTGCAAAAAGTTTATCCTCCGCAAGAATTCCTGCATCTGTCAAATAATTTAAAAGTGTTGACTTTCCTGCGTTGGTGTAACCGATTATTGCCGCTGTCTTTATTCCGGATTTCTCACGAGAAGCACGTTTTACCGATCTTACCTTGTCTATCTCCTGAAGCTCTTCGCTTAACGCATATATACGTCTTTTTAAATGCCGCCTGTCGCTCTCCAATTTACTTTCGCCCGGACCTCTTGTACCAATACCGCCGCCAAGACGGGAAAGCTGTAAACCTTTTCCCATTAAACGTGGAGCTGTATAACGCAGACAAGCTATCTCAACCTGTAATTTCCCTTCGCCTGTTGTAGCGTGAAGAGCAAAAATATCAAGAATAAGCATCGAACGGTCTATTACACTTGTTTCAAGCTCATTCTCGAGGTTTTTTATCTGAGACGGAGTAAGCTCATTGTCAAAAACGACAAGTCCAATCTCTTCTTCGTATGATTTTATAAATTCGGCTAACTCCTTGACCTTACCGCTGCCTATATAGGTCGCCTTGTCGGGTGAAGTGCGATTTTGTATTACTCGGGCAACTGCTGTTCCGCCAGCGGTTTCAAGCAACCTCTCCAGCTCATCAAGCGAGCTGGATATTTGTTGCTCTGTCATATCCTCGTTTACAGAAACTAAAACTGCTTTTATTTTTTCCGATTTAAAAATGTCAAGATTCATAATTATAACCATGCCTTTCCGTGGCGTTTGCGCCACAAGAGGAAATTGTGTTGTTCCAGCGATAGCATCTTGCCGTAAACGGCAAGTTGATTACATGCACCTCTTGCAGTAAAGGCACAAAACCGTAGTTTGAAAATTTTATTTTTAAACTTATTCTCCCTTGTTACAATAATTTAATTAAAATAAAAAACAGCACAAAAAGTGCTGTTTTACTTTAGAAAAATTGTTTACTGTAGGTTGAACTTCTTCTTAAATTTATCTACACGTCCGCCAGCATCGATAAATTTCTGTTTACCGGTAAAGAACGGATGGCATTTAGAACATATATCAACCTTTAAATTGTCCTTAGTGGACATAGTAACATATTCTTCTCCGCAAGCACACTTGATCATAGTGGTCTTATATGCAGGATGTAGTCCTTCTTTCATTGTAGTATACCTCACTTTCGTATTCACAACGAAAATTATAACATACCCAAATAAAAAAATCAATAGACTTTTTCAAAAAACAATAGCTATTTAAAGATTTTTATTGTATTTCTGCTATTAATAATATATAATATAGCCGTCTTAAATAATGTGTAACTAAAAAATTATATTATAATCTGTTAAATCAAAATTAATGAGGTAATAAAGATATGAAATTTAAGTATTTAGGCACTGCAGCGGCAGAAGGTTGGCCTGCTGTTTTTTGTAGATGTGAAAATTGCGAAAGAGCAAAAAAAGCAGGGGGACCGAATATACGTACACGCTCTCAGGCACTAATAAATGATGACTTTTTGATTGACTTCCCGTCTGATACCAACATGCATATGCTTATTCATAATATTGATTTATCAGCAGTTAAATATCTTATTGTAACACATTCACATAACGATCATTTTGCGCCTATTGATCTTTTTTTCCGTTCAAAGAGTTATTATGCTCATAATCTCACCGAGGAAAAGTTATATCTATATTCAAACGAAGCGGTTCTGGACGTTTACAATAAACTGCTATCGGATTATCCCGAAGAACCTACCGACCTGAATATAATACCCTCATATATACCCTTATATACCCCCACTCAGCTTGGGAAGTATACTGTAACTGCACTTAAGGCGAATCACAAACCGTCTGAAACTGCTTATGTTTATCTTATTAGCGACGGTGATCGTACTGTGCTGTACTTAAATGATACAGGCAGACTATATGATGAGGTATATGATTATTTAATTGCTAATAAAATTAAAGCCGACCTGATCAGCTTTGACTGCACATATGTATTATTAAAGAGTGGTGGCGGACATCTCGGGCTTGATTCATGTCAAATAGAAAGAGATAAAATGCTTGAAAAAGGGATTGCTGATAAAGATACACGGTTTATAGTCAATCATTTTTCTCATAATGGAGGAGCAATTTATCAGGAACTTGTTCCGATAGCTGCAAAATTAAGCTTTGAAACTTCATATGACGGCATGGAATTAGAAATATAATTATTTATGAAGGGAAAATATGATTATTAATGAATAAACTCTGGACCAAGAATTTTACAATAATTACTCTCGGTTCGGTTATCTCTATGCTCGGGAATACTGTTTCCGGATTTGCAATAAGTTATCTGGTTTTAGATGTAACAGGTTCAACACTTTTATATGCAATTTTTATGGTAGTTTATAGTTTACCGCATATAATTGCACCATTGGTCGCCGGACCTTATATGGATCGGTTTTCTAGAAAAAAAACAATATACATACTGGATTTTTTATCAGCTGTTATATATACATTCCTATTCTTTTTCATAAGTAACGATTTGTTTTCATTTCCGATATTACTTTTACTTACTTTAATTATTGGTACAATCGACGGAGTTTACATTGTTGCATACGACAGTCTGTATCCTAATCTTGTCAGTCCGGGTAACTTTACAAAAGCATATTCAATCTCAAGTATGATATATCCACTAGCTTCCTTTATGGTGCCTGTTGCGGCTATTGTGTATAATAAAATGGGTGCAGCACCATTGTTTCTTTTTAATGCAGCTTCCTTTTTTATCGCTGCTTGTTTTGAAACCAGGATTGACTGTAAAGAAACACATATATGCAATGAAACAAAGTCAACTTTCGGTATAAAACAGTTTTCAAGTGATTTTAAAGAGGGTATAAAATATATTTCATCAGAAAAAGGACTGTTGATAATTACATCCTATTTTTGTATAACAATGTTTGCTTCAAATGGTTCGCAAACGCTATTAATGCCATTTTTTAGAAATCATGCGGAGTTATTTTCACAAATTAATATAGATGTTATTACTTTATTTACCATTATAACAGGAATTGGCGTGTTCGGTCGTTTAATCGGAGGTATAATTCATTATTATTTCAAATATCCTATCAATAAAAAATTCATTATTGCATTATGTGTTTATACAACGATAACCATTTTAGAGACGGTACATCTTTACTTCCCTGTTTGGCTTATGGCAACTAGCTTCTTTATTGTCGGAATAATGGGTGTTACATCATTTAATATAAGAATTTCAGCAACTCAAGCCTACATACCCGATCAAAAACGCGGTCGCTTCAATGGAGCATTTCAGATGCTCTGCACCTTAGGGAGTATTGTAGGGCAGCTTTCGGCAGGTTTTCTTGCAGTCGGAATAAAAGATGAGCGACTTATTATTATCGGATTTATGGCAGTTAACATTATAGCAATTATTACTGTAATGTATAAGGGTAGATCTCATGTCAAAAAAATCTACAACAGACAAGCGTAAAAATTAGTTAAAGCTGCGGATTCATACTTCCGCAGCCTTTTTTTATATAAACTATTTGTTGTTTATACGGGTAATTTAATATTATCTGCAAAAAAAGAGAGTAAGATAAGGCAAAGCACATCAAATCCGCCTATCGCCATTAAGAAATTCATACTAAATTTTTTTATCTTTATTCTCAAAATAAAAGCAAAGCTCGTAAGTAAAAAGAATGCTCTGAACAGCCAAACTGTAATATTCGGTTCAACAAATGTCGTAAATAAAACAAGTACAGGCAGTGCTGCACAGCTAAAAGGTATCGGTAAACCTGTAAAGGTCTTCATGTTCAAGTCGGGAGAATCGGAAAGTGCTTGTGTATTAAAATAAGCAAGTCTTGTTGCACCGCAGACAATAAAAATAAGATAAAGTATCAGGTCAATTACTTCGTTGTATCCCATTTTATGTACGATTAAGGCCGGAACTACTCCAAAGCTGACCAAATCGGCAAGACTATCAAGTTGAATACCGTATATCTTTTCCCTGCGTATTCTTCCGGATGTTCCTCTTGCAATTCTGCCATCGAACATATCGCAAAGACCGGCAAACATAAACATTATTAACGCAAGTGGATATAGACCCTGACTTGCACAAAATACAGCCATAATTGATGACGAAAGTCCCAATAAAGTGACCGTATTAGCCAAACTGAAATATCCGATAAACATAAAAAATCTCTCCCCTTAGATTAACCTAATTATTATTTATACTTTGGTATGCTTTTTACTTCTTCATATAACTTTTTANNAAAACTCTCATGCCGTGAAGCTGAGATAATACCACTTTCAACAGCCTCGATAACCGCACACCCCTGCTCCTTGGTATGCATACATTTTTTATATCTGCATTGGTTGATAAAACGAGCAAAATCTGGAAAATAATCCGCTATTTCTTTCAGTTCAAGCTCGCAGCATTGCTCAAAATCCAACATACTAAAGCCCGGTGTATCCGCAATATATGTTTGTTCTTTTTGTGTATCATCACCGACTGCATACAGTTCTGTGGTTCTTGTAGTGTTGCGACCTCGTTTTATTTTTTCGGAAAGGTCTCCGACATCGGCTTTAAACTCCGGATAAAGAAGGTTGATAAGGCTTGATTTTCCCACACCAGATGCACCTGTCAGAACTGTAATCTTACCTTTTAATTTTTCTCTTACCTCAGAAATACAATCTCTATTATAAATATTTGTCACCGACAGTAAAAACGGTGTTTTTCGATAAATATCGAGTAAAGGCTCCGGTTTTGCAATATCAGACTTTGTTATTACAATATATACTTCGGCACCTGCTTTTACAGCAAGTACACTCAATTTATCTATATTGTAAGGAACAGGGCTTGGTTCATCAGCTGAAACAACAATAAGAAGCATATCAACATTAGCGACTGCCGGGCGAATAAAGCTGTTTTTCCGCTCAGATACCTCTGTTATAAAACCGCTGCCGTCGTTATTGTCGGTAAAAAGTACATTATCGCCTGCAAGTAGCTTTTTACCGACCCCTTTACGTATTTTACTAGCACCGTGGCATAAGTAAATACCGTCTTTTGTTTTTACTGTATAAAGTCCGTTTTGACCTTTCAATATTTTACCTTGTTTGATATAAACCTCCACGCCTTACCACGCTAAAATAATAACGAAAATTTGCAGAGGTACACTACAGTGTACCTTTGGTATACGCCGATGCAATCTTTTTCTTTATATTGTTCACGCTATCCTCCACGCCCTTTATTACTCGAACTCGTTAATCGGTACTCCATAAATCAAATATATTTCAGTACCTTCCGTAATAGGGGTATCGGCTGGAATACTTTGATAAACAATTATGGAGTTTTCGGAATCATCGGGTGCATCAACATATCCTTTGGCTGCAATTGCATTGACTGCATCAGTATAATTAAGACCTAAAGAAATATCCTTTGGTGATCTGTCGCCTTTTTCAAAGAAAATAGATTTATAATCCGCTACTTTTAAACCCAAATTTGTCAGCATACTGATAGCTTCGGACTTACTCATATCTAAAAGGCTTGGCATAGTCAGGCCATCGGGCTTAAGAGTGATTATAACTTGAGTTGATTTTGGGCTGACAGTATTGGGTGCAATACTTTGTGACAGAACGATACCTTCAGAGTCTGCTGGTTCAAACACATAAGTGTAAAGAGAATATTTTATAATTTCCTCTGCCTGCTTTCTCGTAAGTCCGGCAAGGTCCGGCATCGGAGCTGTAACTGCCGACTCCTCGCGTTTGCATACTACAAGTGTAACCGTATCACCGGCTCTTACGATACTCCCTTTTTCCGGTTCGGTTCTTATGATCTGCCCGTCATAGAAATCGTTATTGCTTTCGTTAATTATTTGTGTATTGATATCATACTTTCTTAGTATTATACCAGCTTCAGGTGCGGTATAAAATGTTAAATCCGAAAGTATAACATCCTCCAACTTTCTACAAACGGTTATTGAATCAAAATAAAAAAACTTGTCGCTGTCATTAGAACTCTTCTTTTTGGTAGTTTCTGCCACAGGTTCTGTGGCAATTATCTGTCCAGAAGTAAAGTCATCTTTTTCAGCGTAATTAATTGTTTTTACTTTAAAATTAGGACCATATACACCATTTATAAGCTTTGATTTTAGTTCGGAGTTCCATACTTCGCCTACAAGATTTGGATAAGTTGCTTCAGGATTTTCTTTAGGATTAAACCAATTATTAATTATTCTATATGCAAAAATCGCACCTATTACGATTGTTACAAGTAAAAAAGACAATGCTACCCCTGTAATTACAGGAAATAATGTACGGTTCTTTTTTTCAACTTTTTCCGGTTTTTCTTTTTTCTTTTTTATTTGTTTATTACCACTGTTATTCAAGGTTTCTGCAATTTCATTGTCAACGTAGTTTTGTATCTCACTTGTATCAATCATATCAATCGATACTGCTGCAGGATTGCTCTTATGCTCTTCCTCATCTGTATTTGAACCGAGAAGAAAAACTACATCGGGATTGCGAAGAACCCACTCAATTGCCTTGCTCATAGAATGCGCGGATGCAAATCGGGAATGTGGGTCCTTTTGCATTGCTTTGAGAATAATCTGGCTGACACCTAATGGAAGCGAGCTGACCAACTCTCTCGGATTTTGCGGTTCTTGACTGACCTGCATCATTGCTATAGAGAGTGGGCTGTCTGCCATAAACGGTAATTTCCCTGTTACTGCCTCATAAAGCATTATTCCGACAGCGTAAATATCCGAGTAGTATTCAGTTTCTTTACCGCTTGCTTGCTCGGGACTGATATAATACACCGTACCGATTGCTTTTTCTGTCAATGTAAGCGCAGGTGTATTCGGAAGCTTTGCAATACCAAAATCAGTAACTTTTATCTCACCGTTTTTTTGCAGCATAATATTTTGTGGTTTTATATCTCTGTGAATAACGCCTTTACTGTGTGCGTGTTCGAGAGCACGAAGAATCTGAAGAATATAAACACAGGCTTCTTTCCAGGGAAGAACATTCTTATTATCAAGATACTCACGCAAGGTAATACCGTCAAGGAACTCCATGACAATATACTTCATATCAGGATATATAGCTACGTCGTATATACTAACAATATTTTTATTCGACAACATAGCGACAGCTTTGGATTCGTTTATGAATCTTGCCTCTGCCTGTTCGTTTCCGTTATATTCGTCGTTTAAAATTTTTATGGCAACGATACGATTCATAACAAGATCTTCAGCTTTTAGAACAAATGCCATTCCACCAAGACCGACAAGCTCAAGTATCTTGTATCTGCTGTCCAGCACCTTACCTATAAAATTTTCGTACTTATACATTTATATTACCATAATTTATTTATCATTAAAATGATAAATAAGTTTCCTTTCTACGAAGTTTAAACTGTAAAAAATCTGTAGAATATACAACATTCTAATTTTCTTTTCCGATAAGAACAGCGGTAATATTATCAACGCCGCCCTTATTGTTTGCTTTCTCAATGAGTATTTCTGTCTTTTTTTTATAAGATGGTTTTTTATTCGTGTTTCTTGTTATAACCTCTAATATCTCCTCATCAGGTATATGTGTCGTCAATCCGTCACTGCACAAAAGCAGCATATCGTAATCTTCATTATTTATATTAAAAATATCAGGTTCAACGCTTTCGTTTACACCAAGAGCTTTTAGAATTATATTCCTGTTAGGGTGATTTTTTGCCTCTTCTTTAGTAAGGCTGCCCTTGTCAATTAAGTATTGGACAAAAGAATGATCGTTTGTTATCTGTTTGAGATTACCTTCTTTGTAAATATAAAGACGGCTGTCTCCCACATTGGCAACAACAGCATTATCACCGTAAATAAGTACCGACACAAGGGTTGTGCCCATGCCTTCCAGCTCTATATCATAGTTAGCAGCTTCATAAACGACAGTGTTTGCTTTTTCTATAGCTTGTTTAATTATACGCTCAATCTCTTTTTCTGTCAGTGAATCAGGCGAAACTTTGCTCATAGTAGCTTTAATAACCTGAGTATAGGCTTTGACTGCAAGACTGCTTGCAATATTTCCGCCTTTTGCTCCGCCCATACCATCGCAGACAACCGCACTAAAAAAGCCTTCTCTCGAGACTACCATGAAGCTGTCCTGATTATTTTTTCTTTTAAGACCAACATCGGTTTTTCCGCTATACTTCAAGCACTCACTCCCTTTAAAAATCAAGAATTAGTTGCTGTGACTCGCTCTTAATTGACCGCAGGAAGCATCTATGTCACTTCCAAGTTTACGACGTACCGTTACGCTTATTTTATATGTTTCTACAGCCCGTGTAAATGCTTCTATCGCATTTTTTTCACTTTTTTTATATTTTTTTTCAGCAACAGTATTTACAGGGATTAAATTTACATGGCACAGCATTCCTGCCAGCATCCTGCCGAGCTTATGAGCATCTTCAAAGCTGTCATTTACTCCGGCGATTAATGCGTACTCAAAGGATATCCGTCTACTGGTTTGTTTTATATATCGCTCACACGAAGCAAGCAGCTGTTCAATCGTCCAGCGGTTTGCAATAGGCATAATTTCACGTCGTTTTGCGTCATCTGTTGCATGCAGTGAAACCGAGAGTGTCAGTGCAAAATTTTCTTTTGCAAGACGGTCGATTTTATCGACAAGACCGCAAGTTGAAAGGGAAATGTGTCGCATTCCAATATTTAATCCGTCATTATGGTTAACCAACCGCAGAAAGCGAACAACATTTTCGTAATTATCAAGCGGCTCTCCTATTCCCATCAAAACAATGTTAGAGACCTTTTCGCCCGAATCTTTCTCACAAGCCATTATCTGCAAAATCATTTCGCTAGGAAGCAGATTGCGCTTATACCCGTTAATCGTAGAAGCACAAAAGGCGCAACCCATTTTGCACCCTGCCTGTGTTGACAAGCAGATTGTGTTCCCATGCTGATACCGCATAAAAACAGTCTCTATCTTCTCACCGTCATCCAGCTCAAACAAATATTTTATTGTACCGTCAAGAGCCGAAACATACTTTTTTGCTATTTTTATACTTTTTATTTCAGCATTTTGTTTTAGTTTTGTAATGAAGGTCTTTGATAAATTGGACATCCGGGAAAAGTCATCTGCACCCTTATATAACCAGGAAAAAATCTGTTTTGCACGAAAACTTTTCTCACCGATTGAGATTACGAATTCTTCTATTTCATTCGGGTATAGGCTTAAAATATCAATCATATAATCCATTTCTATTCCGGAAATGGCTATTATTTAATCCATTTCTATTTTTATAAATATATTTATTTAATTTATTATCCCAGCCATTCCTCAGCAGCTTTTACTATCGACTTTAAACTTCCCTGCTCGAACGGAGCTATTACTCCGCCTTTTTCGCAAAGCTCAACAAAGGAAAGCTTTCCGCCCTGAGCAACAAAATCCATGTATTTTTCGAACGCTTCTTCATAATTTTCCTGAGACATTGCCCAATACTCGAGAGCAACCGTTTGTGCAAGGCAATAATCGATATAATAGAAAGGATAATGATAAATATGAAGCTGACGCTGCCACAATCTGCCCTCATTATAGAACTCAACATCGGAAAAATCCATATGTGGACGGTATATTTTCTCTAAATTTTTCCATTCCTCGTGTCTTTGTGCTGGTGTTAAGTCAGGTTTATCGTACATAATGTGCTGGAAGTGGTCAACCATTGTTCCATAAGGAATAAAGGTCAAGCAACTCTCAAGGTGAGCAAATTTTGCTCTGTCTGCATCTTCGCCATAAAACAGATCAAGCCATTTCCATGCGAAAAATTCCATAGACATAGAATGTACTTCGCAGGATTCCATGGTTGGGTTTCTTTGTTCTGCAAGTTCAAAATCCTTTGCCATGTAAGCGGCAAATGCGTGTCCCGCTTCATGTGTAAGAACATCAACGTCGCCTGCTGTTCCATTAAAATTACTGAATATAAAAGGTGATTTGTATTCGGGAATATAAGTGCAATATCCGCCGTTAGCCTTACCTTTTTTCGAAAGGCAATCAAGCAACTCGTTTTCGAACATAAAGTTAATAAACTCGCCGGTCTTTTCACTCATCTCGTTGTACATTTTCTTTCCGGCAGCAAAAATGTCGTCCGGTGTACCCATGGGTTTAGGATTTCCCTCTTTATATGTGAAGCCGTCATCGTAGAACTTCATATGTGCGATTCCAATACGTTCTGATTGTTTTGCCTTTAATTTGCTGACAATCGGAACAATATCTTCAGCTACTTGTTTTCGGAAAGCTGCGACATCCTCGGGCGTATAACTATTTCTAATCATACGTAAATAACCAAGCTCTGTAAAGCTCTCGTATCCAAGAGTTTTTGCAATTTTTGTTCTTATTTTTACCAACTTGTCAAATAATTCATCAAGCTGCTCTCCAACCGATTTGTAAAAGGAAGCAAGCGCTTCATACGCTGATTTTCTTACATTTCTGTCTTTATCAATGGTGTAAGGTCCCATCTGTGAGACAGTAAGTTTTTTACCATCATAATCTATCTGTGCGGATGCTGTTAGTTTTTGATATTCCGTTACAAGCATATTTTCTTCTTGAAGCATGGGGACGATCTCAGGGGAGAAGCTTTTAAGTTCCATCTCAAGATTGACAAATATAAGGCTTCCATATTTTTTCTCAAGTTCAGGTCTGAAAGGTGAATCGAAAAGTGCTTTTGTAAAACTCAAAAACGCTTCCTGCAGAAGAGGCATATTTTCGTCAATAAACTTATTTTCTTCATCATAAAACGTGTCGGTTGTATCGATAGTATGCCTGGTGTGAGCGAGTGTTCCCGCCGTCGTTATTATTGAATATGCCTTTTCGTGTTCGTTTATACGTTTAATAATTTCTTCGGGGTTCTTTGCATTTTTAACTTCTTCTGCTAGACGTGTATATAGCGCTTTATACTCGTCTAAATTAAATCTTTCGTATTTCATCTCAGAAAATTTCATATCTATAACCATACCTTTCCTTGGCGGATACGCCGACAGTAACAAACGCACCTAAAGGCTGCGTTGACGATTGTGCCGTTCCTGCGAAGCAGGATTGACTTTCCTTAAAGTCAAAGGCACAAAACCGTGTCTGAAAGAAAGTCTTTCAGACTTTTCTCTCTTGTTGTATTTTAATTTTTTATTATCTTCGCCATATAAAAACCTTCTCCGGCTTCCTCAAAGGGTAAAAAGGTTCTCTCGTATTCAAGTTGAAAGCCACCATTTTCAGCAATAAATTCAGCAACAATATCCTCGTTTTCATGTTTGTTCAATGTACAGGTTGAGTAAACCATTATTCCGCTACTTTTAAGATATTTAGCAGCAGAGGAAATTATTCGTTTTTGTGTTTTATATAGCTCTTTGAAATCATCGGTTGATTTATATCGTATTTCGGGTTTTGCGGAAATAACACCCAAACCCGAACAGGGAACGTCACAGATAACTCTGTCTGCAATACCGATAAAATCCTCATTAACTTCTCGACTATCAAATGCCTTTGTTTTGATAATATCAATTCCCAGTAGTTTTGCACCTTTATTAACAAGAGTAAGCTTGTTCTCGTGCAGGTCAAGGCTGATTATTTTTCCGCCATTTTGCATTTCAATTGCAGCACCGAAGCTCTTTCCACCAGGACAAGCACAGACATCAATAATAGTATGCCCCTCACTCGCTCCAAGCAGCTGTACAGCATTCTGTGAACCTATACCTTGTACAAAATACTCACCATTCTTCAGTTCATCAATAGTAGTTCCACTGCCTTTTTCTATTAAAAGAGCGGTGTCCGAATAAGCTTTTGCGGTAACACCTTGTTCTGTTAGCTTTTTTATTAATTCATCTCTGGTGATTTTTAAGGTATTTATACGAAGTACAAGCGGTTTCTTTTCATAAAAGGATTTGAGAATTGCTTCTGTCTTTTCGCCATATTGTTCACTTATTTGTTTATATATACACTCGCTGACCGAATATTTTATATTTATCGGAGCTGTTTCAAGTGCTTCCCTGACTTTAGTTTCATTCCTGCCTATATTACGCAAAACCGCATTTATAAAACCCGCTCTGTTGTTATCAAGCACTTTTTTAGCTACATTTACCGTTTCGTTACAGGCAGCACTCGGAGGAACCTCCATAAAAAGCTGCTGCTGCAAGCCTATTCTTAAGAATAATTGCGTTTCGGTATCAGCTTTTTTTGTAACAAAAAGAGAGATTATATAATCAAGTAACAATTGTCTTTCCAACACTCCAAAAACAAGTGATTTTACAAATTTTCGTTCTTTTTGGTCAAGACTGTAATTATCGTATAGATTTCCCATTTCGATATTGGAATAGGCTTTATTTACTGTTATCTTCCTCAGTATATCATAAGATACTCGTCTGGTGTTGAACTTTTTATTATCCATTAAAACAAGTACCGATTTCTGTTTTATTTCCACGCAGATAATTCTCTGCGGTCATCCTGCCTTTACCTTCGGGACAAAGCTCGGTTATTAAAATACTGCCTTCTGAACAGGCGACTTCAATTCCATCTATCCCTGCTGAAAGTATACTTCTTGCTTTACCTGAACCGTTACCCAATCTGGCAGCAAATATCTTTATACGTTTATCACATAAAAAAGTATAACCGCAAGGGTATGGTGAAAGTCCTCGAATCTGGTTTAATGTCTGCTTGGCAGTAAGTGAAAAGTCAATATAACAGTCGTTTTTTTCTATTTTCTTTGCATAGGTTGCAACCGAACAATCCTGAACGCATCTCGGAATATTTCCATTCTCGGCAAGACGCAGGAATTTTATAATCGCTTTTCCGCCTAAAAGTGCCATTTTGTCGTGATATTCACCTGCTGTCATGTCGGGTGGTATATCCATTTCCTCCTGTAAAATAATATCGCCGGTGTCAAGCCCCTCATCCATATACATTATGGTTATACCACCTTTACAGTGTCCCTCCATAATCGCACGGTTTATCGGAGCAGCTCCGCGTAAAGCCGGAAGCAAGGAAGCATGAATATTTATACAACCCATATGAGGAATGTCAAGTATTGCTTTGGGTAATATTTTTCCGTAAGCGGCAACTATAAAAAGGTCTGCCCCGACACTCTTTAGTTTTTCGTGAACAGAAACATCCTTTAAAGTAGTTGGTGTAATTACTTCTATATTATTCTCTAAAGCTAATCTTTTAACTTCCGATTCTTCGACCTTATAGCCTCTGCCCTTTGGCTTGTCCGGTTGTGACAGGACAAGAGCTATCTCCTGTCCGTCATCTATTAGTGCTTGCAGTGCGGTCGAAGCGAATTCAGGTGTTCCCATAAATACTATTTTCATTATAAGTCCGCCTTTCATCTTTAAATTACTTTTATTCTTCTTCATCCGCCACTTCATAGTCATCCTTGGGATCAATCATTTCGATTGCGAGATCGGTATATAAAATCCCGTTTAGATGATCGATTTCGTGACAGAAGGCACGTGCTGTAAGTCCCTCACCAAAAACGGTATATTCTTTACCGTTTCTATCGGTAGCTTTAACGGTAACTTTTAAAGGTCTTTTTACTATTCCGCATTTACCGGGAAGAGAAAGGCATGCTTCCGGTCCCTCCTGTGTTTCATCTGTTTTAATAATTTCAGGATTTATAAGCTCAAGAATTTTCTCACCGTTATCTACAATAACAACCCGTCTTAAAACGCCTACCTGCGGTGCGGCGAGTCCGATGCCCTTGGCAAGTATCATTGTCTCTTTCATGTCGTCAAGCAATGTTAAAATCCTTTTATCTATCTTTTCTACAGGACGGCAAATTTTACGTAAAATATCGTCGCCTTCTTTTAAAATGTTAAGTATTGCCATAACTATGACCATTCCTTTCCTCGGTGGATATTTCCATTAAAGTAAAAGGCACAAAACCGCAGTATGAAAGAATCATCTTTCAAACATAATCATCATACCTTAAATAATTGCAGGATTTATATCGATATCAAGTTTTATACCGTTGGGTAGCTTAGCAAGGGAAACCGAATAAACATCGTTTAAAAACGCTCTTGAAGCAGGATTATCGGCGTATTTTATAATTATTCGCTGTCTATAACGTCCGCCCATCTTGTAAATCCCATCCTTAAACGGCCCGAATCTTTGTATTTTTACACCCGAATGCGACTTTCTGTGTGTCTCATCAAGTGTTGTATCAAACTGCTTTGCGAATTCCCATACGCTGCTCTCATTTTCGCCAGATATGCCAAAGACAGCAACCGAACAAAACGGCGGAAATTGTACTGCTTTGCGTAGTTTTATCTCACTTTCGTAAAACTTTTCGTAATCCTGAGTAGCAGCTAATTTTAATATCTCATTATCAGGGTTGTAGGTCTGCAATACAGCTCTGCCCTGTTTTTTTGCTCTTCCAGCTCTTCCTACAAGCTGTGTTATCAATGAGAAGGTGCGTTCACCGGCACGAAAATCGTTCATATACAAGAGTGTATCTACCGAAATTACACCGACTAGGCTAACTCCTGCAAAGTCCAGCCCCTTGGCGACCATTTGTGTTCCAAATAAAATGTCCGCTTCCCCGTCACCAAAGCTCTTTAACATTTTATCGTGTGCATAACGTGCTGAGGTTGTATCGGTATCCATTCGGATAAATTTCGAATCGGCAAAACGCTCTGTTATTTCGTCTTGTAGCTTTTGTGTCCCGAATCCAAAGAAGCCTATATGCTTGCTTCCGCAAGCGGAACAAATTTTTGGCGGTTCGCAGACATATCCGCAATAATGACACGCCAAGCGTTCTCGTCTTTCAGAACCGTTATAAGCGTGATAGGTAAGCGAAACCGAACAATTCGGGCAGGTATAAACCATTCCACAACTTCGACAGGATAAATAGGAATTATATCCTCTACGGTTTGCAAACATTATCGTCTGCTCTTTATTATCTATGTTATTTTTTGTTTCTTTCTCAAGTAGAGTTCCGATAAGCTTATCGGGAAAAGTTTTTTCGTCATTACGCAGGTCTTCTATTAAAACCTTCGGGAGCTGTAACCCTCCGTACCGTTCAGTAAGTTTTATTAATGTATATACTCCGCTTTTTGCCTTGTAAAAGCTCTCAATCGACGGTGTTGCCGAAGCTAACAGCATTAGAGAATTATTTTTTGAGCAGCGGAAGCGTACTATATCTCGCGCATGGTATTTCGGAGTAAGCTCCGATTTGTAGGTGGATTCCTGCTCTTCATCCATGACAATAACGCCGATGTTTTTAAGTGGTGCAAAAACCGCACTTCTTGTGCCAAGAACAACGCTGATATCGCCACCTGTAATACGTCGGTATGTATCTACCCTCTCGCCAACAGAAAGCATTGAATGAATAACCGCCAATCTTTTTCCAAATACGGCTTTATAAGCCGATAATGCTTGTGCAGTTAGACCTATCTCGGGGATAAGAATTATTGCGGTTCTGCCTAAGGACAAAGCCTTTTTTACAGTTTCAATGATAACTTTTGTCTTGCCACTTCCTGTAACTCCGAACAAAAGTGCCGCTTTCGGTTTGCCGCTCGCTACAAGTGTATTTAAAGTTTCAACAGCTTGTGTCTGTTCTTCAGATAGGTTGCTTTCAATAACATCATTAGAAATTTCAAATGTCGAATCCTCGTAAGGAGCTCGTTCGATTCTGTCCTCGTAACGCTCGCAAATACCTTTTTTTGTTAAAGTGGAGATAACTGAGCTTGATAAGCCACTGATTTCTTCTATTTCGCTGACACTGATTTTCGGATAATGAAGCAGAAGATTAACAAGTTCTTTTTGTTTATCGGTAATTTTGCCTTCGCTGTCCAAAAGTTGCTCTGCCTGTTCGTTATCAATAAGCAATCTAACAAGCTTCACATTTTTCTCGTTGATACGCTCGGCAACCTCACTCTGCTTTTCCAGAATGCCGTTTTTTACAAGCGTTTTCAAGAGCTTCTCGCTATCTTCGCTATATTCGGAGTATATATACTTTTCATATGCCTTCTTTTTAGTTTTTATATATCTAAAAAGCACCTCCGAAACGGTATTATACCCCTCGGGCAGCTCATCAACCGCAACCGTGTAATATACCGAAGTGCCAAAGTTTACTCCAGGCGGCAAAACGGTTTTCATTGCATTTCCAAAACTGCATAAAAATCGCTCCTTCATAAAAACGCATAGATCAACAAGCTCATCTGATATTTCTATCGGATAATCCATAATTGAACTGAGCGGTTTTATACCGGCGAAATCAATAGTTTCGGAAAAGTCAACAACCACAGCACTTTTTTGTTTATTTGCGTTACCAAACGGAACAACACATAACGAACCTTTTTGAATATGCTGTCTCATGTCGGGCGGAATAAAATAGACATACCGCCTGTCTATTCGGTATGATATATCAAGAATATAGACGGCGGCGTAAATTTTTTCCATAAAGGTTTATTCGGTAATAATTTTATAATCGCCGTTATAAATACGTTTAATAGCAACAGATACCGCTTTATCGTTTGCTGCATCTGCTGTCATTTCATTTTTAGAATCCTTACTGAATCTGTCGAGTTCTTTTTTCTGATCAGCTGCTTCTTTTTGCTCATTTGCTTTCTGGGTTACATGACGAGCACATTTTGCTGTTGCAATAACCAGCTTGTAACGGTTTACCTTCTCGGTTGTAAGGTCTTGTAATGATGGATATAACATTATTTATAACTCCTTTTATTGTATGTTATTGTTTTTTATAAAATCACTAATAAATTTATCTGCGTAGTCGGGATCCGTATTTTTATTATATTTTCCTTCAGCTATCGAGATAATATCCATTGCGGCATCTATTGCCTTATTATCGTTGTTAAGAATAATATAATCATAATCCTTGGCTGATTGAATTTCGGTAAGTGCTATTTTTAATCTTTGTTCAATTACTTCCTTGCTTTCTGTTTTACGTTCTAAAAGTCTTTTTTCCAGTTCTGCAAAGCTCGGAGGAGTAATAAATATTAAAACAGCCTCGGGAAACTTTTCTTTTATCTGTCTTGCACCGCAAACCTCAATTTCAAGGATCACGTTCATTCCTTTTTCAAGCTGTGATAAAACATAGGACTTTGGTGTTCCGTATAAATTCTCGACATATTCTGCATGCTCGAGCATCTCACCTTTTTTTATAAACTCTTCGAATTGCTCACGGCTTACAAAATAATAATTTAGTCCTTCAATTTCTCCCTCTCTCGGTGCGCGTGTGGTTGCCGAAACAGAATAACAAAATTTGTCGCTTTGTTTTAAAAGCAGCTCCAGAACAGTGCCTTTCCCTGTACCGCTTGAGCCGGATATTACAAAGAGTGTTCCCTTTTTATTACTCATCGATAAGAAATTTCCTTTCATAAATTTGAAATTTCAACATTATATTTTAAACATATAACCATTCTTTACCTCGGCGGTTTCCCGCCGAAAGTGGGAATTGTGCCATTCCGGCGACAGCCGGATTAATGCACCTCTTGCATTAAAGGCACAAAACCGTAGTTTGAAAGATTTATCTTTCAAACTTTTCCTCAAGCTCCTGTGTCGTCTCTGCTGAAAGAATTATATGCTCACTGTCAGTAATAATTACCGACTTGGTCTTTTTTCCGCAGCTTACATCGATTACTCTGCTGATATTCTTTGCATCCTGTATCAATCGTCTGATAGGCAGTGATTCCGGACTAACAACCGCAACCACACGACCTGCAGAAACCATATTTCCGTATCCAATATCAATAAGTTTCATAAAAATCCTTATTCTATATTTTGAATTTGTTCCCTAATACGCTCTACCGCACATTTTGCGTCTATAACATATCTTGCTATTTCGCTGTCGTTTGCTTTTGAGCCGATAGTATTTATCTCTCTATTAAGCTCCTGAACAAGAAAATCCAGCTTTCTGCCAACAGGAACTACTTCGCCAAAAACTGCTTTGAATTGTGAAAAGTGGCTTCCCAGCCTTGTAAGCTCTTCGTTTATATCGGTTTTATCCGCAAAAACTGCACATTCGGTTAATAGCCTTGCTTCGTCAACAGGAATCGCTCCCATAAGCTCGGCAACCCTTGACTTCATTTTTTCATTGCTTACCTTTACCGATTCGAGTGCTCGAACAGAAATTAATTTTGCAAGCCTTTCCAGCTCGGAAAGGTTACCCAGTATATCTGCCTGTAATTTTTTACCCTCAGCTACTCGCATATCAACAAACTGTGAAAAAGCCTCTTTAACTACCTTCTCAATAGCCTGCCAGACCGCTTCAAGATCGTCGTCAACCTTACGGACATTAAACACTTCGTTCTTGGACGCAATCATCGGGAGTGTTATCTCACCGATTACATTATATTCATTCTTTATCTCGCCAAGAAGCTTAATATAGCTGTCTAAATATTCTTTATTGATTGATAGGTTAATCTTTTCGCCTGTAATACTCTCGACAGAAATATATATATCAAGCTTACCTCTGGATATATAGCCCGAGGCTAGTTGTTTAACTCTATCTTCCAGGGGAGAAAAAAGCCTGGGCATCTTAATACTTGCATCAAGATACCGACTGTTTACTGATTTTACCTCGCAAAGGATATCTCTGCCGTCTATAACTTCTTTGTATCTGCCGAAGCCTGTCATACTCTTTATCATATTATCCAAGTCTTTCTATACTAAAATGTATTTTAATTACAATATATTATTCTATCAAACTCTAAAGCTCTTGTCAAATATTCTTTTTATCTTTAGACTGTAAATAAGAATAAGTTTATCAAGTGCAAAATCATATACAATAAAAGCAATATTTCCCAAAATATATATTACTACACCTAAAAAACCGGTTTTGAACCTGTAAAAGTCATCGGAAAAACCCAGCAAATTGATACCTATATAGATTATTGCCGTAAAGAACAGATTAAAAACCGCAAGTTTTGCAGTTAACGAAAGCCATTTGTTTCTTATTCTCTGCAAATATGCCTTTAATATCGGATACAGACCTGCAAACACAGCAAAAATTAATGCAGGTGACTTATATGGCAATAATAAAAATGATAGAATCGAGCTTACTGCATAAATCGAAAAAGCATATTTTTTACCCAGCTCAATCATAGCGAATACTACGGTTAAGCCTGCTGCTGCAGCTGCCGAAAGATCAAGCATCTGAAATAGTGAGCCGATTAACATTATTAATACAGCCAGTGCACACATCATTCCCGAAAGAGCTATTTTTTTGTTTGATTTCATTTAAACTTCCCTTTAGCAGCAGCCGATTAAATCGCCACCCATGCACTCGCAACAACCATCTGCACAGAGTAAACCACAGCACATATCACAGCCGCTGCAGCCGCCTGCTCTGGTTGTGCGACCATATGGACTTTGATTTGAGCCCATACTCATTCTGTCGAGTGCTGTACGATATTCAGCATTATACGGGTCAAGGCGGCAAGCAGTTTCCATTTCGTTTCGAGCATCCTGCAGCCAGCCTTTTTTATATAGAACATGACCCATCAGAAAATGCCATTCCGCATTTTGTTCACCTGTTGGAACACGCTGCAAAAGTACCTCAGCTTCGCCTATTCTATTATTAAAAATTAACTGACGAATACGCGTGTAGGATTCATTACCACCTGTTGTGTTACCGTGAAAACCGTCGTTACCGGCTGAGTTATCTCCGTTTGCACGTTGACGAGTTATTGTATCGTATGCTGTATTTATTTCTTTCATTTTTTCCGCAGCAAGGTCTGCCAACGGATTATTAAGATAGTTATCAGGATGATATTGTTTTGCAAGCTTTCTGTATGCTTGCTTTACTTCATCCTCTGTTGCGTTTTGGGATATACCTAGTACCTTGTAAGGATCTGTCACCTTATGCCTCCTGATTTTTTTGCTGTTTAAGCAAAACTTTATTTAAAGCAGCTTTGCCGCCGAGTTCGCATATATTAAAAATTATGTTATCGTAATCATTTACCCTATCAGGGTTCTCGCCGATTGTGATTAATCCGTATACTGAGGAAAACGCATTCATACTGTCTGTAATAGTGGTCTTTATCTCCTCGATTTGTCTCATTACTTCCGAAATACTTCCGTATTTATTTAAAAGTGGGTTATAATTCCCTTTTTCGTTGTCCTCAAAAAGGTCATCAAGTGCATCGATTATGTATATATACCGCCCTATATGATAACCACATTGTGCGGCAATCAACTTTTTTTCGCCTTCCAGTCCGTATGATGCTATATACTCGGTAATAGCAGCAAAGCAATTGGCTACCTTGTCAATAGACAAATCCTTATTCGTTTTGTTGTCTTTTTCAAGCAAAGAGAGTTTATCCAGTTGTCCTTTTATATATTTTTCAAGCTCGGCATAACCCACCGCATTCTTTTTAAGATGTTTAAAGAAAGGTTTGGTCATTCTTTTTATTAACTTTTTAAATCCTTTTGAATCGTTAATGTCATCAAGTACCTTGTAATAAAGTAAAATCGCAAAGGCGGAGCAGGTAAATTCATAAGAGCCATTTGCACAAAGGGTTCTGCGTTTTTTTATGTGATAAGGGCAGCGTTCCAATCCTATGTGAGCCCTTTCATCCGAGAGTGAAAGCCGTAAAAGAGCAAGAGTTACAAAATCGTAATTAAGAAAAAAACGTGTGAAATGCGATAAGTGTTTCCCCCCGTACCTGCAAAGTCCGCAGTAAACGGCGCGATACAAATCGTATTCTCTTACTAACAGTTCACTTTGTACAGGCCGTATATATCCGAACATAAATGTTTAACCTCACGCGTTTTTGACTCTATTTTATCAAAATATTATAACATGTATTTACAAAAAAGGCAATATTATTTTTTATGTTTAGTTATTACTTGACAAGATTAAACAAAAATGATAATGTAATATAGTTTGTAGTTTGATTAATAGATTTTTCAAACTATCTTTTAGAAAGGATTGGTCAAATTGAGTTTATACGTAAAGAATATTACTAAAACATTCGGTGAAAATGTTGCTGTTAACAATATCAGTTTTCGGGTGGAAAAGCCGGGTGTTTTTGGTCTAATCGGAACAAACGGTGCTGGAAAAACAACCACAATCCGTACAGTTCTCGGAATAATGTCCGCCGACAGCGGAAATTCCGAATGGGAAGGAAAAAAGATCTGCAGAGAGAGCCTCAGCTTTGGCTATATGCCCGAGGAACGTGGTATTTATATGAAAACCAAGGTACTTGAGCAGCTTATATATTTCGGTATGCTCAGAGGTATGTCTAAAAAAGACGCAAAAAATTCTGCATTATCTTATATGAAAAGACTGGGCGTTACAGAATACAAGGATATGCCTGCAGAAAAACTTTCTAAAGGAAATCAACAAAAGGTACAGCTTATTACTACATTAATACATAATCCTCTTTTGATTTTCCTTGACGAGCCTTTCTCGGGACTTGATCCACTTAACTCTATTGTCCTAAGCAATCTCATTAAGGAGCTTGTTGCGGAAAAACGCTTTATCGTAATGAGCAGTCATCAAATGAGTACAGTTGAGGAATACTGCGAGGATATTCTTATTCTGCACAAAGGGAAAACAGTATTACATGGTAACTTAAAGCAGATAAAAAAAGGCTACGGACATACAAATCTTGTTGTTTCCCGTAATAATGGTATTATGTCCATCGCATCTGAAAACGGTCTTGAACTTATTTCAGAACGAGCGGATGAACTTGAATTTAAAATTACTGGCGATGAAATGGCAAACGCTTTTCTTAAAAAAGTTGTTTTTTCAGATATAATGCCTACTAAATATGTAGTAAAAGAACCTTCTCTAAATGAAATCTTTGTAGAAAAGGTTGGAAAATTCGAAAGATAAATCTTTCAAACTACGGTTTTGTGCCTTTGACTTTAATGGAAAGTCAATCCGGCTGTCGCCGGAACGGCACAATACTAATGTATGAAAGTGTAACTTTCATACAATGCTGTTGGCGAAAACGCCACGGAAAGGAATGATAATAATTATGAATCAGATAAAAACAATTTTTGCTTATACCTTTCGTGATGCGGTAAGAAAAAAGGCGTTTAAAATTTCTACCGTTATAATGCTTTTGCTTGTTCTTGTTCTCACACTTCTTCCAAAGGTGATTTCTGCTTTATCCGAGGAGGATACAGAAGCTGCTTTTTATGAGGGTTATACTATTTATTATATTGACGATCAAAATTTAATAGATGGCGGCCTTAATGCTCTTGTTGCTATTTTACCAGGAATAACCGTTAATTCAGGCGAGCAGGTTAAATTTGATGAGTACAAAGTTGAATTTGAAGAAGATAAGAACACAATAATTGTAACTGTTACCGAGAAAGACAAACTACCTTTTATAACAGTTACCGCAGCAAATTTTATGTCACAAATTTCACCGGAAATAATAACAGAAGCTCTGAGCAAAACCTATACCGTAAATAGCCTGAAAGCTATGGGACTAGATGAAACCGCCGTTGCTATTTCGCAGATACAACTAAATTATAATTATGACTTTGTAGGGAATATGAACATCAGTGGTTATTCCGTGGGAATATTGCTGACAATGCTTATCTTCTTTGCCATTTATTACTACGGATACGGTGTATCAATGTCGGTTGCTACCGAAAAAACCTCCAGGGTTATGGAAACACTTGTAGTTTCTGCAAAACCGTCAAGAATTTTAATTGGAAAGTGCCTTGCAATGGGTGCGGTCGGTTTGTTGCAGTTCTCGTCTATAATCGCTTTTGCTGCAATCTGTATAAAAGCATTTATTCCCGATGATTTTACAATAATGGGAATGCCCATCTCCTTTTCGGCATTTACACCTCAATCCGCTATATTGATTATCCTGTATTTTATACTGGGTTACTCGCTTTATGCTGTATTAAATTCAGTTTGCGGTGCTTCCGTAAGCAAGATCGAGGACTTGAATTCCGCTATGATGCCGGTAATGCTGATTGCATTAATTTCTTTCTATTTTGGTTATGTTTCTGCTGCAACTGGTGCAGGGGGTACTCTTGCCAAGATTGCAATGTACCTTCCCTTTTCATCACCATTTATCATGCCGTTCCAGTTGCTTAACGGTAATGTAGGTGTACTTGATGTAATTATATCAATTATTTTAATGGTAATTTTTATAATCTTCTTTACTCTTATATCTATTAGAATTTATTCTGCTTCTGTCTTGAATTATGGTAAAAAACAAAAGCTCTGGATACTTTATAAGACAAAGCTATAAGAGTTTTTAAATAATTCAAAAGAGTCGAAGAACATTCGGCTCTTATTTTCATTTTTGTGATTTAAGAAAGAAATAATAATTTTACGCTCTATTTATCAAAAAATTTCTACAAAAAAAGATGTTTTAATTTCATTTGCGTATATATACTTATAAACGATACAATTAACTTATTTCGATAGAAAGGTAAAAACAAAGATGATTTTGGAAATGAAAAACGTAACCAAGTATTTCGGCAAACGAAAGGTTCTTGATAATGTTTCGGTCACCGTAAAAGAAGGCGAGATTTTAGGCTTTTTGGGTCCGAACGGCGCCGGTAAAACAACAGCTATAAAGATAATGCTGGGGTTACTTAATGCAAGCAGCGGGGAAGTTTTTATCAACGGATTCAGTGTAAATAAGAATTTTGAAAAGGCACTTGAAAAGGTAGGCGGAATTATCGAAAGTCCCGATATGTACAACTACCTGTCAGGATACGATAATCTTATGCTTTGTGCCAGAATGCACGGACTTGGAAAAAAACGTGTACTTGAGGTTGCCGAACAGGTTAAGTTATTAGGCAGACTTAATGATAAAGTAAAAAAATACTCGCTCGGTATGCGTCAGAGGTTGGGTGTTGCTCAGGCTCTTATAAATAAACCAAACTTTCTGGTTCTGGATGAACCAACCAACGGGCTTGATCCTGTTGGTATAAAGGAACTACGTGATATGCTGCGTGAGCTAGCAAAATCAGGTACAGCAGTTTTTGTTTCCTCGCATTTGCTTGCCGAGATGGAATTGATGTGCGACACGCTATGTATTATTGAGCAGGGTGTTGTTGTCACGCAAAAATCGCTCTCGGAGTTAATTACAGAACAGGATTTGGAAAACCGTTTTAATTATACTTTGTCAGTTTCTCCAGCAGATAAGGCACTTTCGCTGCTTATTGAAAACGGTTATGATACCACTGCTGCGGATGATTTACTGCATATAAAAGCAACAAAAGAAAAAATTGCCGAGATTGTTAAACTGCTTGTTCTTAATGAAGTATCACTTTATTCGATGACCGCAGAGCAGAAGTCTCTTGAAAAAGCCTTCCTTGAAGCCACCAACGGCTCCAAGGGACAGATTGCTTAGGGGGTAAAAAAATGAAAATGATACTTACTCTTACAAAAAACGAATACATAAAGCTCTTTCGCAAAAAAAGCGTACCTATACTTTTGCTTTTATTGGTACTTCTGGTTTTTGGGATATCGTTGATAAAGCCTTATAATTATTATTATTATACAGGCGATTATTACGGTGAAAGTAATCATTACGGTGAAATAAATTTTTCTGAGTACAGAAACAATTTTACAAAAAGTATTGTGTCGGAATCACAATTACAAAATTATCCCGAAAACCAAAAAGCTTATACAATCGTTCTCAACGATTTTTATAAAAGACAGATTGAACTATGTGATAAAGCCGAAGATTTGGGAATAAATGATACTAATGACTGGAGATATTTATTAATAGGTAATCTTTTAAACAGCAGTTATGAAGTATATTTTTACGAATATATAGCAAGTGGTGGTGAATATGCTGATATAATTAAAAATTATTTGGGATATAACAATATTTATTATAAAAATCAAGCTACTGCTCAAGCAGGCTATTTACAAGCAATTGAGACTAATGATTATTCAGAATCAAAGCGCGGTTTTTTTGAAGATGCAAAAAGCAAATTCGAAGAATATGATGTAAAGCTTAAAGAAGCGGAATCTAAAAAATCAAACGGCACAGGCGGTGAGGACATTGACCACGAGATATTCAAACTAAAAGGTATCCTCAATTGTTACGAATCACTTAAAGAAACATATAATAATTTCCTTTCGAAAAAATACGAATATAGATCAGACGAGGATAAAACCGTTACTCTGACAGCACAGGCATTTAATCAAGTGATTAATTCGTATCAAGGTTTTATGTCAGAGATTGAATACAATAACCCGGAGGATGAAAATTCATTCGATTATCCAATCGGATACAGTAGCAAATATGAAGGCGTTTATTACAATTCTCAATGGACCTATGAAGAATATTATGACCAGGCTATGGCTAGTATTAACGATAATTTAGATAAGGGTAATATTGGTTTATATTCTCTTCAAAACGATGTTATCGAACTCTCGGTAACAAATGCTTCGAGAAGCAAGAGCCTTTCATTTGTCAACCTTTTCTGGCTAATAGCACCAATGGCAATATTCTTCGCAAGTGGAATGGTTTCAAAGGAATTTTCAACCAAAACAATTAATCTTTTACTTATCCGTCCTGTTAAGAGATGGAAGATTCTACTTTCAAAATATCTGTGCCTGTTGTCTCTTGTTGCGGGAATGTTAGTGGTAACCTGCGGAATTTATATGTTGGGAAGCGGAATCCGGCTGGGCTTTGCTGATTTTTCACAGCCGTATCTGTATATTTTTAACGGAACAGTACATTCGGCAAACTTCGTTCTCTGGCTGATAGGTAAAGTATTCATAGCGTCTCTTCCGATTTTGTGCCTGATCAGTATTACGTTTATGTTCTCATCAGTCACAAAAGGAAATGCTGTTTCGCTTATACTCGGTGTACTGACATTGTTCTCCTCTATTTTAATTCTTATGTTTGCAGGATTGTTCAGAGATACGAGTGCGTTAACATATATGCCTTTCCCATATTTTTCTATGTGGTCATATGTATTTGATGATATGGTTTCACTTTCTCATCTTGAAGTTAATCCATTTGGGCAAGTTGTAACAGCCAACTTAACCTATGGCACGTTATTACTGACTGCACTGACTGTTATATCTATAACAGCGGCATTTATTGATTTTAACAAGAAGGATGTCAAATAATTAGGATTGGTTTTTATGAAAGAAGTAACTCTCGACCGTGAGGAACTTTTCCTCTGTAAACAAGCTTTCTTGACAAATAATACAAAAGGGCGGCAATTCTCGATTGAGGATTGCCCCGTTCGCACCGATTTTCAACGGGACAGGGACAGAATTACACATTCCAAGTCCTTCCGCCGCCTTATGCACAAAATGCAGGTATTTCTCTCGCCCGAGGGCGATCATTACAGAACACGACTGACACACACGCTTGAGGTTACTCAAATAGCACGTACACTTGCAAGGGCTTTATGCCTAAATGAGGATTTGACCGAAGCAGCCGCTCTCGGTCACGATTTGGGGCATACCCCTTTCGGGCATTCGGGTGAACGTGCATTGGACAAGCTCTGCCCGGGCGGTTTTCGCCATTACGAGCAAAGTCTACGTGTTGTGGACAAGCTGGAGAATAATTGTAAGGGGCTTAACCTTACATTTGAGGTGCGTGACGGTATATTAAATCATTCGGGCGACAATATAGCCTGCACGCTGGAAGGTCAGATAATTAAGTTTGCGGACAGAATCGCTTATATAAATCACGATATTGACGATGCTGTCCGTGCAGGAATTCTTACAAACGAGGACATTCCTGATGATATTATGAATGTCCTTGGCTATACTCACAGCGACAGAATAACTTCATTGATTTCTGCTGTTATTGAATTCGGCACTGATAAAGGTAAAATCGGGATGACCGAACCACATGGCAGTTCAATGATGAAACTACGTGAATTTATGTTTAAGTTTGTATACAGCAACCCTAAAGCAAAGAGCGAGGATGATAAGGTAATGAACATGATTGCCTTTCTCTTTGATTATTATTACAGTAATATAGATGCTTTGCCTAAGGAATATCTTACATATATCGAGACAGACGGAAAAGAACGCATTATTTGCGACCACATCGCAAGTATGACAGACCGCTTTGCACTTTCAACCTTTGAGGATTTGTTTGTTCCAAAGGTCTGGCAATATAAATAAATATTATGGTATGCGACTTTTAATAGTGTATAGAAAGAAGTGACTTTTCAATGATCCATGTTGGTACTGAGATAATTAATACAGATAGGTTAATTCTAAGGCGATTTACATTAGATGATGTTGATAAGCTTTATAAAAACTGGGCAAATGATTCAGATGTCGTTAAGTTTATGAGAATGAATCCTCATATAAATGTTGATGATACAAAAGAATTTGTTGAGTCAATAATAAATAAATATGACAAATTAGACACCTATAGATGGATTATCATATTAAAAGTGATAGATGAACCAATTGGATTTATTGGATTAACTACAATTAGTGAATATGATATGACTGCTGATTTTGGATACAGTATCGGAAAACCTTTTTGGAATAAAGGATATACAACCGAAGCACTTATTGCCGTATTGAGTTATGGACTTCAAGTAATCGGATTCAATAGATTAGAAGCCTATCATTCAATAAACAATATGCCATCTGGTAAAGTTATGAAAAAATCAGGAATGACTTATGAGGGACGGGCAAGACAAAAATATAAAAGTAACTTAGGATTTGAAGATTGTGATATGTATTCGATTATTAAAAAAGATATTGATTAATTTCGCTGTAGGGGCGAACTGTGTTCGCCCGATAACATTACATTAATCAACGAAAGGAGGGGCGGATTTTGGCGTTTTCACAAGCATTTTTAGAGGAAGTAAAAGACAGAAATGATATTGAAGAAGTTATAGGCAGCTTTATATCACTTAAACGAGCTGGTTCAAATGTAGTCGGTCTCTGCCCCTTTCATAACGAAAAATCGCCTTCCTTTACATTATTCCCCGGTTCAAAGAGTTTTTATTGCTTTGGCTGCGGAACCGGTGGCGATGTTGTTTCCTTTATTATGAAATCCCAAAGCCTTGATTATCCAGAGGCTATTGAATATTTAGCCAAGCGTGCTAATATTCCGATGGAGGAAAGCGACTATAAAAAAAACGAACTGCCCACTGTACGTAAAGACAGAATAATTGCCGCAACGACAGAGGCTGCACGATTTTTTTATAATGCGTTATTATCACCGCAAGGAAGATTTGCTACCGAATATCTGGAAAAACGGAAATTTTCTAACGCAACTATTAAGCGTTTTGGAATAGGATTTGCCCCAGATAGCTGGGATTTATTGACCAATCATCTGACCTCCAAAGGCTTTTTACCACTTGAAATTACAACCTCTTTTCTTGCAGGAACAAACAAAAACGGTAAATTATATGATATGTTCCGCAATCGTCTTATGTTCCCGATTTTTGACATACAGGGTGAAGTCGTTGCATTCAGCGGCAGACGGTTAAACGAAAGTGAAGAGCGTAAATATGTTAACACCTCGGACACTCCTGCTTTCAAGAAAAGCAAACTGCTCTTCGGAATGCACATCGCAAAGAGTACAAAGGACGGCACACTTATCCTTTGCGAGGGTGCACCTGATGCTATTGCAATGCATCAGGCAGACTTCTCCAATGCGGTTGCTACACTCGGAACAGCAATAACAAGCGAACACGCAAGGTTGATTGCAAAGCACGCAAAAACTGTTTTTTTAGCCTATGACATTGATGGTGCAGGTCGAGCGGCAACAATGAAAGGTATCGACCTTCTAAACCAAGTAGGAGTAGACACAAAGATAATATCCCTACCCAGCGACACAAAAGATCCCGACGAATACATAAAAAAATACGGTGCGGCGGCTTTCCGTGACAAACTTAAGCTAGCAAACGGACAAATTGATTATAAAATCAATGAAATATTGGCAAAATACAATATTGAACTACCCGATGAAAAATTAAGAGCGTTAGGCGAGCTTACGAAATTTATCTCTACACTGTATAACAAGAGTGAAAGAGAGATTTATTGCTCACGGGTTGCCGAAAGACTTTCATTGACAAAAGCAGCAGTCCTTGAGGATTGCGAACGTAAAGCAAAGTCGAACGATTATAAAAATAAAAAGTCACTCGAAGCGAAAAGTATTCAGAGCACAAATGGCTTCGGAGACAAGGTAAATCGCGAAAAATTACGTTATTCGAGTGAAACTATGCTTGAAGAGGCAATTTTGGGTATAATGTTCTTACACCCAAATCTTACTCAAAAAGCCTTGGCATCTTTGAATGCTGATAGTTTTATTACAGAATTTAACAAACGTATTTATAATTTGTTTTACGAGGAATTCTCAGAGGGAAAAGAAGCAGTATTGTCGAAAAACGGAATTCTTACTCTTGATGAGGTGAGTGCAGTCACACGCTATATTGCAGCAAGAAGAAAATTCAACGAGAACACCGAAGGAATGCTGGAGGGACTTATAAATTCTCTTAAAGAGCAAAAAAACAAACTTGATTACGATAAAATAATAGGTGAAAATCCTCTTGAGGGGCTAGCCGAATATATAAATTTAAAAAAGAAAAAAATTTATTAATTGTTATGAATTATGAAGAAAAATGTCTTATAGAGGACTTAAAAAAGAAGGGAATGGTCATTATATATGGCTAACGAAAACAATATATTAAAACCCGAGCTGATAGAGAGCTCCCGTACTAAGGGTAGTGTAACAGCTGCGGATATTATGGAATCGATAGAGGATACCGACGTTTCCATAGAAACATTGGAAAAAGTTTTTGAAGCACTTGAATCCAACGGAATTGAAATCGCTGTTGAGCTTGATAACAGTGTCTTTGAACTGCCGGAGGAGGACATTGAAGAGGAGCTTGAGGATGCACCTGCGGACGTGGACGAACTTCTTAATCAAGAAGGCGTTTCTATAGACGATCCTGTAAGAATGTACCTTAAGGAAATTGGAAAAGTACAGCTTTTATCAGCAGATAAGGAGCTTGACCTTGCTTGCAGAATGGGTACAGGTGACCGCGAGGCTAAGAAACAGCTTGTAGAAGCAAATCTTCGACTTGTTGTAAGTATTGCAAAACGATATGTAAACAGAGGTATGTTCTTCCTTGATCTCATTCAGGAGGGAAACCTCGGACTTATGAAAGCTGTGGAAAAGTTTGATTACGGCAAAGGTTACAAATTTTCAACTTATGCTACATGGTGGATAAGACAGGCTATTACGAGAGCGATTGCGGATCAGGCAAGAACAATCCGTATTCCTGTTCACATGGTCGAAACTATTAATAAAGTTCTGCGTGTTTCAAGACAATTATTACAGGAGCTTGGCAGAGATGCTACTGACGATGAGATAAGCGAAGAGATGGGACTCCCGATTGACAAGGTACGTGAGATTTTAAAAATCGCACAAGAGCCTGTTTCGCTGGAGATGCCTATCGGTGAGGAAGAAGACAGCCATCTTGGCGATTTTATTGCCGATGACAACACCCCTGCCCCTGCCGATGCAGCATCGTATATGATGCTACGTGAACAGCTTCTTGAAGTACTTCATACACTTACCCCAAGAGAAGAGAGTGTTTTGAAACTTCGTTTTGGATTAGAAGACGGCAGACCGAGGACTCTTGAAGAAGTTGGAAAAGTATTTGACATAACACGTGAGCGTATTCGCCAGATAGAAGCAAAAGCATTACGCAAGCTTCGTCATCCCAGCCGTTCAAAGAAGTTAAGAGATTATCTTGAATAAAAATAAACTAAAAAATTGTATTTTTTAGTTTTTATAGAGAACTCAGATTTAAAAATCAAAATTCTCCGCTATCCATTATATTTATATCAAATTTTAAGCGATTTAATTTTTACAGAAAGGTTCTATATATAACAATGAGAGAGCAACTCGAAAACATTAAAATAGATGCAAAAGAAGATATTTCAGCTACCCGTTCCGATGCTGAGCTTGATGCAATACGTGTTAAGTATCTTGGTAAAAAAGGTTTGCTGACAGGAATCCTTCGCGGAATGGGACAGCTTTCGGCTGAGGAAAGACCTATTATAGGTTCGTTAGCAAATACAGTACGTGAAGAACTTGAAAATTACATAGAAGAACGCAGCGACCTTCTTAAAAAGAAGGAACTACAGGAAAAGCTGTTAAGCGAAAAACTGGATGTTACACTGCCTGCTAATAAAAAGAGCATTGGCAAACTGCATCCAATTACTCAGGTTGAAAACAAAATGAAGGAAATTTTCCTCGGAATGGGCTTCGAAATCGTTGAAGGACCAGAAGTTGAGAGTGCTTATAATAATTTTGATGCACTCAACGCTCCTGTTGACCATCCGTCAAGGGATTTTCAAGATACCTTTTATATTTCTCCCACAACCCTGCTTCGTACACAAACCTCCCCTGTTCAGATAAGAGCAATGCAGGATAGAAAACCGCCTATCAGAATTATTTCTCCCGGTAGAGTATATCGTTGTGATGCGGTTGATGCTACTCATTCACCTATGTTTCATCAACTAGAGGGACTCGTAATAGATAAAAATATCACCATGGGTGACCTAAAAGGCACACTCGCATTATTTGCCAGAAGTTTGTTTGGCGAAAGCACAAAAACACGATTCCGTCCACATAACTTCCCGTTTACCGAGCCTTCTGCAGAGGTTGATGTCTCCTGCTTTGTTTGTGGAGGTAAAGGCTGCCGTCTGTGCAAAGGTGAAGGTTGGATTGAGATTCTCGGTGCAGGAATGGTGCATCCTAATGTACTTTCGGGCTGTGGAATTGACCCCGAGGTCTATTCGGGCTTTGCATTCGGCGTAGGCATAGAGCGTGTTGTTATGCGTAAATATAACATAGATGATATGCGTCATTTATACGAGAATGACCTGAGATTTCTATCTCAATTCTAAAAAAGGGAGGTTATTACATTGAAAGTATCATTGAACTGGTTAAAAGATTATGTAAACATAGATAAAGAGATTCGTGATTATTGCGAGATTATGACTCACACAGGCACAAAGGTTGAGGGTTATGAGATTCTTGGTAAGGATATCAAAAATGTTGTCGTCGGAAAGATTATGTCAACCGAACCGCATCCCGATTCCGATCATCTTATTGTATGTAAAATTGATATAGGTAAAGAATCTGTTTTACAGATTGTTACTGGTGCACAGAATGTTAAAGCAGGTGATATTGTCCCTGTTTGCACGGATGGAGCTGTCCTGCCGGGTGGAAAAACAATCAAGACAGGAAAGCTGAGAGGTGTAGTCTCGGAGGGAATGTTATGCTCTCTTGAGGAACTTGGACTGACTATAAACGACTTCCCTTATGCAGATGAAGAAGGAATATTCTTATTACAAGAGGAATGCAAGCTCGGTGATGATATAAGGGAAGTTTTAAAACTTAACGACACAATAGTCGATTTTGAGCTTACCTTCAATCGTCCCGATTGCCTTTCTTATCTTGGTATTGCCAGAGAAACTGCTGCTTCTTTAAATGTACCGCTTAATATTAAACAACCAAAAGTGATTGCAACAAACGACGGCGATAACATTAACAAGCACCTTTCCGTGCGTGTTGACAACCCTGTTTTATGTCCGCGATACACAGCTAGGATGGTAAAGAACGTAAAAATAGCACCTTCACCGTTATGGCTTCGTGCAAAGTTACGTGCTGCCGGTGTCCGTCCGATAAATAATATAGTTGATATTACGAATTATGTTATGATAGAATACGGTCAGCCCATGCACGCTTTTGACTATAATTATATATCCAGCAAACAGATAATCGTCCGCAACGCAAACGAAGGCGAAACCATTACAACTCTTGACGGCGTTGTCAGACCGCTTACCTCCGATATGCTCTGCATTGCTGACGGAAATAAACCTGTAGCATTAGCAGGTGTTATGGGTGGACTTAACAGCGAGATTCTTGACAGTACAACAACCGTTGTATTCGAATCAGCTAATTTTAATCGTGAAAATGTAAGACATACAGCAAAAACTCTCGGACTCCGTACCGAATCAAGTGCGAAGTTTGAGAAAGGTTTGCCTGCTTGCAACACTCTACCCGCTGTTGATAGAGCAGTAGAGCTTGTGCTCCTGCTTGGCGCAGGTGAGGTTGTGGACGGTGTTATCGATGTTTTGAACACTGATATCGGAACAAAAACCATTCACTTCGATTATATCCGTATAAATCAATTGCTTGGGACCAATCTTACTTTCGAAGAAATGGCTGCATTGCTTTTGCCTCTCGGTCTTTCTACCGACAAAGACAAAAATCTTCTTGTTCCACCTTATAGAAACGACATTATAACCACTGCTGACATAGCAGAAGAAGTCGCTCGACTATACGGTTATGACAAGATTCCCGAAAGCAGCTTTGTTGGCGAAGTTTTAGAGGGTAAGCTAACGCCCATACAAAAGTTCAAGGTTTCTATAAATAATTCGATGACTTCCTTCGGTTTTACTGAGATTTACACATATTCTTTTATCTCGCCGAAATTTTATGATAAAATTTTACTTCCGTCGGATAGTTTACTCAGAGAGAGCATAAAATTAATTAATCCGCTTGGAGACGATACCTCGGTTATGCGTACAACCGCCCTACCCTCAATACTTGATGCTGTTTCGCATAACTATAATCATCGTATTCCTTCCTGTAAGCTGTTTGAGAACGCTACTCTTTATTCCAAAAACGGTGAGATGTCAGATGAGCAAAAAAGCCTTGTGTTCGCCTTTTATGGTGACGGTGATTTTTATGATGCAAAGGGTTATGCTGAGGGTGTTTTGGAATACCTTAATATAAAAGGGTATGAAGTAAGCTCTGTAAGCGATGATCCCTCATTCCATCCTGGCAGATGCGTTGAATTCACAAAGGATGGTGTTGTACTAGGTACGGTTGGACAGATTCACCCTGTTGTTGCAAATATTTTTGAGATAGATGAAGCTGTATATGCTGCGGTTTTATCTGTTTCAGCTATGTTTGCTTCCCACGAAGCGGATAAGGATTATAGACCGCTTCCACTTTATCCGACGATGGAGCGTGACCTTGCTCTTATTTCAGATGAATCTGTTGAAGCAGGACAAATTTGTAAAAATATTCGTGCATTTGCAGGAAAATCACTTATTGATGTTTATGTGTTTGATGTTTACAAAGGCAAAGGAATTGATGAAGGTAAAAAAAGTATTGCCGTCAGGCTTACCTTCCGCCTTAATGATAAAACAATGACAGATGAAGAGGCTGACAACGCTGTTAAGAAGATATTAAAGAAGTTGGAAATTGATATGGGTATAACACTTCGCACATGATTTATTATTATTTAACGTCATTTTAATCTAAAATTAAAAATCGCTATTGCAATAATATTATTTTTATTGTATAATTCAATGTAATGATTAAAAATCAAGGGGGGTTCAGAATGCAGGACAATAAGCAAAAGACAATTATGTTCCCGATCAAAGATCAGAATCAACTTATTATACGGGAAACATTACAGAGCGTTTACAACTCACTCAAGGAAAAAGGCTATAACCCCATTAACCAGATTGTAGGTTACATTCTATCGGAAGATCCGACTTATATAACCAATTACAACAACGCAAGAGCGGTCATTAGTAAAATAGACCGTGATGAACTTCTGCGTGTTTTAGTCGAGAACTTCTTAACCCTTTGATATGGTTAGCATATAAAAATTCAAGTTATAGGTTTGCGTTTAAGAAAGGATTTGATTAGTTGAACGAAGTAAAAACTCTAATGTATAAGGGTAAGCCTCTTGTACGTCAGGGACAGTTCATATTTTATGGATTCCCAGATGATAAGTATATTTTGTATATGAACATTATTGAAAGTAAAAAGGTAAAAAATATCGATATTGCTACAAAGGTTCTTGTTCAGATACAAAACACCGACAATGATATAAGCTTCAACGACAAGATTGTTAAACAATGTGAGAAGCGTAATTTTTATGATGCTTTCGAGATCGGAACAATCTGGCTTGAACGTGAACTAAAGAAGTAGATACAAAAAACCGTACCGAGCTTTCTGTACGGTTTTCATCATATATTTTTTATATAGATGGCAAATATACAGTAATTTTTGGAAGAAAGGTAATTTATTCATCTTTTTTAAATGAATAAATTTTGGTATTAGAAGTGGATATTTTCAATAAATGCCGGAAATATAATCTTGCTATGGAAGCTCGCGAGAGAGGTCTTTATCCATATTTTCATGCACTTGAATCTCGTCAAGACATTGAAGTTATTATGGAGGGAAAACGCCGTATAATGCTTGGTTCAAATAACTATCTCGGTCTTACTTCAAACCCCGAGGTTATTGAAGCCGGTATAAAAGCTTTTGAACAATATGGCTCCGGTTGCTCTGGCTCGCGCTTTTTAAACGGAACACTTAATTTGCATATCGAGCTTGAGAATGAATTAGCTGTATTTTTAAACAAAGAAGCAGTTATGACTTTTTCAACAGGCTTCCAAACCAATCTTGGAATAATAAGTGCACTTGTTGGAATAGGCGACTATGTTATCTGTGATAAAGAAAATCATGCCAGCATTTACGACGGCTGTAAGCTAAGTTATGGAAAAAAGGTGCTTTTTGCTCACAGTGACATGAAGGAGCTTGAACGTATTCTTCAGAATATCCCTGAAAATGCAGGAAAACTTATTGTTACTGATGGAGTTTTCAGCATGAGGGGTGATCTTGCAAAATTACCTGAGATTGTAACTCTTGCCAAGAAATACGATGCCAGAGTAATGGTCGATGACGCTCACGCTTTAGGCGTTATCGGCGAATGCGGCAGAGGTACTGCAAGTCATTTCGGTCTTGAAAAAGAAGTCGATGTTTATATGGGAACTTTTTCAAAATCCCTTGCATCGCTTGGCGGTTATATGGCAGCAGACGAAAATGTTGTAGATTATGTAAAGCATAATTCACGTCCATTTATATTTTCCGCTTCGATAACACCTGCAAGTTGTGCTTCTGCTTTGGCTGCACTTCGTTACTTAAAGAAGTATCCTGAACTAATAACTAGCCTTGCATCGGTTTCCGAACATTTGCGTAATTCGCTTGAAAAGCTCCATGTTCCTTTTTATAGAGCAATCACCCCGATTATACCAATTTATACAAAAGATATGTTCTCTACCCTTTTAGTAGCAAAACAGATTTATGAAGCAGGAGTTTATGTAAATCCCGTTTTACCGCCGGCAACAACCGAAACTGAATGTTTATTGCGTGTTAGCTGTATGGCTACACATACAGAAGTTATTGTTGACGAAGCAGCCGGAATAATAGCCTCGGTTCTTGCAGAAAACAATCTTTTAGAAACAATTCCAGTTTAAATTAATTATGAAAAAGATAGCAGTAATTTCCGGTGCGAGTAGCGGAATAGGTCTTTCTACGGCTGTTCTTTTTGCCGAAAACGACTATACCGTATATTCCTTGAGCCGTTCAAAGCCCGAGGATAACCGTATAAAACATATAACAACCGATGTTTCTTCTGAAGAATCGGTAAGGTCTGCAATCGAAGCTGTTGTATCTACCGAAGGTAAGATTGACTTATTAGTTAATAACTCAGGCTACGGAATTTCAGGTGCTGTCGAGCTTACAGAGCTTTCAGAAGTAAAGAGATTGTTCGAAACTAACTTTTTAGGAACGCTCGCTTGTATAAAATATGTTCTACCGCATATGAGAGCCGCCGGAAGCGGTCGTATAATTACCGTAAGTTCGGTCGCTGCGGTTTTACCTGTTCCCTACCAGTCGTTTTATTCTTGTACAAAGAGTTCGATAAATTCTCTTATGCTCTCACTTGCTAACGAGGTAAAACCTTTCGGAATAAAAGTTAGTGTAGTAATGCCAGGCGATGTAAAGACAGGTTTTACAACCTCAAGAAAAAAGAATAATATTTCGGAATCTGCATATTCCAAAAGTGAAGAACGTGCAGTTTCACGCATGGAAAAGGATGAACAAAATGGTATGCCACCCGAAAAGGTTGCAAGGTGTATTTTCAGAGCCGCAATAAAAAAGCACCCAAAGGTGCTTTATACAGTAGGTTTTGTATACAAACTTTTTGTTGTGTTATCAAAACTGCTTCCAATCGGGCTTGTTAATAAAATCGAAGGTAAAATGTACAGTTAGAAATCGTAATAAATCCCAAGCCGCACTTTTGTGCGGTTATTTTATTTACAATTATTAATGTATGTTCATTTTTATTCACGTTTGCTATTGACATACATGAATATGTAATATTAATATATATGAATCAAGGGTCGACACTTATTTATCTATAACTTATTTAATGAAGGAGTATATATCATGTTTATCGAAGAAAGACACCAGGCAATTTTGGATATAATCGTAGCAAATGGTAGAATTTCAATTAGTGAAATACAGGAAAAGTTCGATGTTTCGGATGACTCCGCACGCAGGGACTTAAGAATCCTTGAAGAAAAAGGTCTCCTTAAACGAACACATGGCGGAGCTATCCCTACCAAACAAGTGGGCTTTACAANNCGTGATATCAATACTGTGTTTGATAATTACCTAGCTGTTTCAAAAAAAGCTGTTTCAATGATCAAGGACAGAGATGTTATTTTTCTCACCTCCGCAACAGTTGGTTTTCTAATGGCACAAAATCTGCCAAAAGATATTTTTATAACAGTCGCAACAAATTCTATTGTTATCACAGAAGAATTAAGGAAAC
>DMMZ01000015.1 GCA_003452915.1 Clostridiales bacterium
TTATTGACAGCGGAAAATTTGACTGGACGCAGAATGATAAGTTCCCAGGTCTGTCAAAGCCAAATCCAAGTTATCACGGAGTTGTATTTACCGAAGCAGTCGGAAATCTGGCTTATATAATAAAAATTCGTTCAACACTATTGAGGGATACTGGCGCGACAATAAGTCCGTTCAATTCCTTTTTACTGCTTCAGGGCTTGGAAACTCTCTCCCTTCGTGTTGAGCGTCATGTTGAAAACGCTCTGAAGGTTGTTGAATACCTATCAAAAAATCCTCTTGTAGAAAAAGTGAATCACCCTGCACTCGATTCCCATCGCGACCATACATTATATAATAAATATTTCCCGAACGGAGCAAGCTCGATATTTACCTTTGAAATAAAAGGCGGCTCGAAGGAAGCCAGAGAATTCTGTGAAAGTCTCGAACTATTCTCTCTGCTTGCAAATGTAGCCGATGTAAAATCGTTGGTTATACACCCCGAATCGACAACACATTCCCAGATGAGCAAAGAAGAATTAGTGGAATCAGGTATAAAGCCAAACACCGTTCGCTTGTCAATAGGAACCGAGCATATCGATGATATTATTGTTGACTTGAAACACGGTTTTGAAACAATTACACATAAGGAGTTGTCTTTTAGTGAAAATATATAAAGCTATAACTGATCTAGTTGGAAAAACTCCACTTTTGGAATTAACTAACTACGAAAAAGTTAACGATCTTGACGCTACTATTTTAGCGAAGCTGGAATATTTTAATCCGGCAGGAAGTGTTAAGGACAGAATAGCAAAAGCTATGATTGAGGATGCCGAGGCTAAAGGGCTCCTTAAATCCGATTCAATAATTATTGAACCCACAAGCGGCAACACAGGAATAGGTCTGGCATCTGTTGCAGCCGCAAAAGGATATAAAATTATACTCACAATGCCCGAGACAATGAGCATCGAGCGTAGAAATCTGTTAAAAGCATACGGAGCAGAGCTTGTTCTTACAGAAGGTGCAAAAGGCATGAAGGGTGCGATCGCAAAAGCACAGGAGCTTGCCGATGCTACCCCTAACAGCTTTATTCCAAGCCAATTTACAAACCCGACTAATCCTGCAATTCATAAGGCGACAACCGGTCCTGAAATCTGGGAGGATACCGACGGTAATGTGGATATTTTTATTTCAGGTGTCGGTACAGGCGGTACAATCTCTGGTGTCGGTGAATATTTAAAAGAAAAAAATCCTAATATAAAAATTATAGCCGTTGAGCCTGCCAGTTCTCCTGTACTTTCAAAAGGCACACCGGGACCACATAAGATTCAGGGTATTGGTGCAGGTTTTATCCCTGAAACGCTTAATACCGCCATTTATGATGGAATAATAACCGTTGAGAACGAAGATGCCTTTGCCACAGGAAAAGCTCTTGCAAAAACCGAAGGTGCGCTTTTTGGTATCTCCTCCGGTGCGGCTGTCTGGGCAGCTACAGAAGTAGCAAAACGTCCTGAAAATAAGGGTAAAATTATTGTTGTAATACTACCGGACACGGGCGAAAGATATTTATCAACACCAATGTATTCTGAATAAATTTAAAATAATGTTTTGTGCAGCTTGCTTATACTAATTATCTTTAGAAATAGTGATAAAGTCGAGAAAAAGTCTTTATTTTATGGACTTTTTTTAAGAGTTTTTCTTACTATTTCTTAAGAGAATTAGTATTGATATCGAGTTGCACAATTCTGGCTTTACTAATTCGAATTAGAAACAGTGATAAGTTCGAATAAATGTTTTTGATATGTGAACTTTTTTGAATATTTTTTACTATTTCTTAAGAGAAGTAGTATTACGAAAGGTATATTTTTTTATGATACGAGACATCCAGGACGAAATAATCAGGGTAAAAAAAGAAAAAGATATCTGCATATTAGCTCACAGCTATCAAGCGCGTGAGATACTTGAGGTGTCGGATTTCAACGGCGATTCCTATGCACTTAGTGTAATGGCAAGTAAAGCCCCGCAGAAAACAGTGATTATGTGCGGTGTACGCTTTATGGCGGAAACTGTTAAGATACTTTCTCCGGAAAAAACAGTATACCTTGCCAATCCTATTGCAGGTTGCCCTATGGCAGAGCAGATGGATAAGGAAATTATTGAGATTGTAAAACAACAATACCCCGATTATGCGGTGGTTGCATATATAAATACTACAGCCGATTTAAAGACCATCTGCGATGTTTGCGTAACCTCGTCCTCCGCTGTTAAAATTGTCAGCAAAATGGATAACAAAAATATTTTGTTTATTCCCGATTGCAATCTTGGTGATTATGTAGCAAAGCAGCTTCCTGATAAGAATTTCAAGCTTTTACAGGGCGGTTGTCCTATTCATGCAAGAGTTGATATTGATGACGTAAAAAGAGAACGTGAGGCTCATCCGAACGCACTTCTGCTTGTACATCCCGAATGTATACCCGAGGTGGTCACAGCATCTGACTTTGTCGGCTCTACCTCTGCGATAATGGAATATGCAAAAACTTCCGATAAAAAGGAATTTATTATTGGCACAGAAATAAGTATTGCCGAGCATTTGCAGTATATGTGTCCCGATAAAAGGTTCTATTTCCTTTCGAAAAACCTTATTTGTCCAAACATGAAGGCAACCACACTTATTGATGTTTTTAACTGTGTCAACGGTAACGGTGGTGAGGAAATAATTCTTGATGAGACTACAATAAGAGAAGCAAGGAAATGTATTGACAAAATGATAGAGTTGGGATAATAATACTAATTAGTATAAGAGCTGTTCACAGGGGTTGCTTTCCTCAGTAAACAGCTCTGAATTATTATAAATAAATTAGGATGGTTTTTATGGATAAAAAAGCAATAATTGCAATGAGTGGTGGTGTTGATAGCTCTGTAGCTGCGTTTTTGATGAAAGAACAAGGTTATGATTGTATGGGCGTTACTATCAAGATGTTTGACAATGAAAACATAGTTGTTTGCCGAGAAAAATCCTGCTGCTCACTTGAGGATGTTGAGGATGCGAGAAGTGTTGCAAAAAAACTTGAGATACCCTATCATGTTTTCAACTTTACAGCCAACTTTAAAGATACGGTCATTAATCGCTTTATATCAGCATACGAAAACGGTGCAACACCAAACCCTTGTATAGATTGCAACCGATATATAAAATTCGATAAGCTTTACCGTCGTGCGAAAGAACTGGATTATGATTATGTAGTTACAGGGCATTATGCGCAAATTGAATATGACGAAATCAATGGCAGATTTTTGCTTAAAAAAGGACTTGATACTACCAAGGATCAGAGCTATGTATTGTATTCTATGACACAGGATCAACTGGCGCATACGATTTTTCCGTTAGGAAATCTAAAAAAATCAGAAGTTCGCATTATAGCGGAGCAAAACGGTTTTATCAACGCACTTAAGCAGGACAGTCAGGATATATGCTTTGTTACCGATGGGGATTATGCAAGGTTTATCGAGAATTATACAGGTAAAAATTACAGTGAAGGTAATTTTGTTGATACACAAGGTAAAATACTAGGCAAGCACAATGGAATCATCCGTTATACTGTAGGTCAACGTAAGGGATTAGGTTTATCTTTATCCAAGCCGATGTTTGTCTGTTCAATAAATAACGAAAATAATACTGTGGTTCTTTGTGAGGATAAGGAATTGTTCTCAAAAAGCCTCGATGCAATTGATTTTAACTGGATAGCATATGAAAAAATAGAAAAACCGATACGGGTACAAGTGAAAATCAGATATAAACACGCAGAACAATTTGCGACTGTTACACAAACTTCAAACGACATAGTTCATATAGAGTTTGACGAGCCGCAGCGTGCGATAACTAAAGGACAGGCTGTAGTATTATATGACGGTGATATTGTTGTTGGCGGCGGTACTATTATATAATAGGCAATAAATTGAAAGTAATAAAAACAAAGTTATTTTAATATACTTTATCAGTGGGGAAAGCTCTGGTTATGCCGTAAAAAGCTCATGTGCCTTATACCGACGGTATGTATGTCGAAAAGAAATAATAATTAAGGGTATAAGATTAATGACCGTTTTAATAACCGTTCATGGCATTGTACAGGGAATCGGCTATCGTCCTTTTGTTGCCCGTTTGGCACAGGAGATGGGAATTTGCGGCTCTGTAATGAATATCGGAGGCATTGTCACAATCGTTGCCAACGGAGAAAAAGAGACGATAGACATTTTTGTTTATCGTCTTAAATTTCATCAGCCTAAAGGTGCTGATGTAACAGAAATTCTTACAAAAATTATACCAGAGCGACATTACGATAGTTTTTTTATAATCCCGAGTGAACAATTTAACGATACCACACCATTGATTCCTGCTGATTTGCCGTTGTGTGACGATTGTAAAAGGGAACTTTACGATCAAGACAACCGCCGTTATCTGTATCCTTTTATCAGTTGTGTTGCCTGCGGACCGCGATACAGTATAATAAACAGCATTCCCTACGACCGTGAGACAATTACAATGGATGATTTTTTCATGTGTGAAGAATGCGAAAAAGAATATAAAGAAGCATATAACCGCCGCAGACATGCTCAGACAATCTCTTGTCACGATTGCGGACCCCAATTGATTTTGCAGTTAAACGATTCTGTTTTATATAAGGACCAAGCGTTGAAAAAAAGCATTGAACTACTTAAACTTGGAAAGGTTATTGCAATTAAAGGTATCGGAGGATATCAATTTGTCTGTTTACCAACTGATAAAAATGCTGTAGATAATTTACGACTATTAAAGCACAGGGATAAAAAGCCTTTTGCGGTGATGTTTCCTAATTTAGATTTAATAAAAGAATGTTGTAAGGTTAATACAGAAGAAGAAAAGCTGCTTACATCGGCTGCTTTTTCGATCGTATTATTACACAAAAAGAAGGACATTTTTTACGAAGGTGTTAGTGGTGAGAGCCGATTTATCGGAGCGTTTTTGCCCTACACTCCCCTTCATCAACTCTTAATTGATGCTTGTGGAGCGCTTGTAATGACAAGCGGTAATATTACCTCCGAGCCTATTATTATAAATGATGAGGAAATACTTTCTTTACGTACACCTTACTTAGCTGGTGTTTTATACAATAAGCGCAGAATTGTTACTTCCCTTGACGATTCTGTCGCACGGATTATTCGCGGAAAAATCCAGCTTGTTCGAAGAAGCAGAGGTTATGTTCCGTTGCCTGTGTTATTAAAAGACGAATCAAAACAAGCTATACTTGCTATGGGCAGCGATTTAAAAAGTTCGTTTTGTCTGTATAAAAATAATCGTGCATATTTAAGTCAGTATTTCGGTGATATGGAAAATTACTATGTTTCAAAAGCCTATAAAGATAACCTTATCCGAATGACCCAAATTTTTAAAATAAAACCCGAAATATTTTGCTGTGACTTGCATCCTGGGTATTTAACCACCCGTTTTGCAGAAGAACTGGCAAAAAAACAACAGATAAAGCTTGTAAAAATCCAGCACCACCACGCTCATATAGCTTCGGTTATGGCAGAGCATGAAATTACCTCTTGTATCGGTGTCGCCTTTGACGGAACAGGTTTTGGAACAGACGGAGCTGTTTGGGGCGGAGAATTTTTGTTATGTAATAATAACAATTTTCAACGCTGCGGACACCTTAAATATATTACTATATGCGGCGGAGATGAAGCTGCAAGAAATGCAAGGTTGACCGCTGATTGCTATTTAAACGCTGTTGGCAGGAAATTTGATAACGATAATTTTAAACTGGTGCAGAATGCAATTAAAAATAACATCAATACTTTTAAATGCTCCAGTATGGGCAGATTATTCGATGCCGTCAGTGCTGTTTTACAAATAAAAACAGAAAACTCATATGAGGGCGAATGTGCAATCGCTCTTGAAAATACCGCTGTCGCATATAAAGAAAATGACGGTATTCCTTTTAATCTTAATTTTAATATTAAAATACAACAAGAAAAAATAATAATTGATCAAGTTAAGCTTTTAAATGATATTTATTTAGCTTATACTGATGGTGTTTATAAAGGTGCGTTAGCCTTAGGCTTCCATATGGCAGTTGCAAAAATGGTACTTCAAGGCTGTGAATTTATCAGAAAGCAAAGCGGCGAAAATAAAGTAGCGCTCAGCGGTGGTGTTTTCGCAAATCTATTATTAATAGATGACTGTATAGAAATAATGGAAAAAGCAGGATTTTCTGTTTATATAAACTCTGTTGTACCTACAAACGATGGTGGTATTTCTCTTGGTCAGGCATGGCTTTGTAAACAACTTTAATAGTTAGGAAGGTTGATAAGTTTGAAAATAATTTTCAAACTACGGTTTTGTGCCTTTACTGCAAGAGGTGCAGTAATCCGGCTATAGCCGGAACGGCACAATTCCCACTTGTGGCGTAAACGCCACGGAAAGGAATGGCCATAAATATGGTACTTTTGATCGATAATTACGATAGCTTCTCTTATAATGTATATCAGTTAATAGGCGAGTTTTACCCCGATATCAAGGTTATTCGTAACGATGAATTAAATGTCGAAGAAATAGAAGAACTTAAACCGAAAGCAATTATACTTTCCCCAGGGCCTGGAAAACCAATCGATGCAGGAGTTTGTATCGAGGTTGTTAAAGTGCTGGGTGAGAAAATTCCAATATTGGGTATTTGTCTTGGACATCAGGCAATTTGCGAAGCGTTCGGCACGACAGTAACATATGCAAAAAAACTTATGCACGGTAAAACTTCGCAAGCGGCACTTGATATAAACAGTAGTCTGTTTAAGGGAATGAATAGTGAAATACAGGTAGCTAGATATCATTCATTAGCAGCAGTCAGGGAAACACTGCCAACTTTCCTTCGTATCACCTCCGAAACAACTGATGGTGAAATTATGGCGGTCGAGCATAATGAATATAAAATTTTCGGATTGCAATTTCATCCTGAATCGGTGCTGACACCGGACGGTAAACAAATCATAAGTAATTTTATAGGAGAAATAAATCATGATTAAGGAAGCAATTATAGCTCTTTCAAAAAAACAAGATTTATCCTACGAAACGGCGGAAGCTGTTATGCACGAGATAATGAACGGTGAAGCAACAAACGTTCAGATGAGTGCGTATCTGACAGCACTTTCAATAAAAGGCGAAACCATTGACGAGATTACCGCCTCGGCAGTCGGCATGAGAAAGCACTGTGTAAAATTACTTCACGATAAGAATGTGCTTGAAATAGTCGGCACAGGCGGCGACGGTTCAAATACCTTCAATATATCAACAACATCATCTATTGTTATTTCGTCAGGTGGCGTTCCCGTTGCCAAGCATGGAAACAGAGCGTCTTCCAGTAAATGCGGTGCGGCTGACGTTTTGGAAGCGTTGGGAGTAAACATTACCATTTCTCCCGAAAAAAGTGCGGAGTTGCTTGAGAAAATCGGAATTTGCTTTTTATTTGCACAAAATTACCATATAGCTATGAAATATGTTGCACCGATTCGCCGTGAATTGGGAATACGAACAATCTTCAACATACTTGGACCTCTCGCAAATCCGGCAGGAGCAAAAATCGAGCTTATGGGGGTATATGATGAAGCGCTGGTTGAACCACTTGCAAGAGTATTGTGTAGTCTGGGCGTAAAACGTGCAATGGTTATTTATGGCATGGATAAACTGGACGAAATATCGTTAAGCGCACCGACATCTATTTGCGAAGTAAATAACGGAACATTCAAGTCATATATGATCGAGCCTGAGATGTTTGGAATAAAAAGATGCTCAAAGGATGACCTAATCGGCGGTACACCAAAGGAGAATGCGGAAATTACAAGAAGCATTTTTAGAGGCGAAAAAGGACCAAAACGTGATGCTGTTGTTTTAAATTCCGCTGCGGCTCTGTATATAGCTGATAAATGTTCATCTATTGCCGATGGTGTAATAATAGCACAGGAATTAATTGACAGTGGTAAAGCCGAAAATCAGCTGAACGCATTTATCACAGAATCAAATAGGTAACCAAATGATACTTGATAAAATAACCGAACAAACAAAAATAAGAATAGCCGAACGAAAAAAGTTCTTTTCCGAATCAAAAATTATATCAGATGCTTTGGCAATAAAAACAGATTTTAATTTTCCTTTTGAAAAAGCCTTATCAACGAAAGACATTTCTTTCATCTGCGAGGTTAAAAAAGCTTCTCCGTCAAAGGGAATTATATCCGAGGATTTCCCTTATTTATCGATAGCAAGGGATTATGAACTGGCAGGTGCAGAAGCGATTTCTGTATTGACCGAGCCGTATTTTTTCAAGGGAAATGAAAAATATCTAAGAGAAATTTCAAAAGATGTAAAAATCCCTGTTTTACGTAAGGATTTTACTATCGACAGCTACATGATATATGAAGCAAAATTACTCGGTGCATCTGCTGTTCTTTTGATTTGTGCTATTCTGAACAGCTTGCAGTTAAGAGAATACATTGAAATCGCTCACAGCTTGGGTTTATCTGCACTCGTTGAAACACATACGGAAGACGAAGTTGAAAAAGGACTTAAGGCTGGAGCAAGAATAATCGGCGTAAACAACCGCAATTTAAAAACCTTTGATGTTGATATTACAACAAGCATAAAACTTCGCAGTTTGGTTCCACATGATATAATATTTATATCCGAAAGCGGGATAAAAACTCCACAGGACGTTGATGATTTGAGAAAAAACGGTGTAGATGCTGTTTTGATAGGTGAAACGCTCATGCGTTCTAAAAATAAAAAGGCAATGCTTGATAACTTAAGAGGAAATATAATTTGAAAACCAAAATTAAAATATGTGGTCTTTCACGCTTGTGTGATATTAATGCTGTTAACGAAGTTATACCCGATTTTATTGGTTTTGTTTTTGCAAAAAGCCGAAGGCAGGTTTCACTAGAACAAGCAACCGCTTTAAAAAAGAAGTTATCATCGGGTATAAAAGCTGTCGGTGTATTTGTCAATTCTCCTATCGAGGAAATAATGTCAGCAATTAATACAGAAGTCATCGATTTAATTCAACTCCATGGTAACGAAGACGAGAATTATATAAAAGAATTAAAATTGCATACAAACAAACCAATAATAAAAGCAGTATGCGTAAACACAGAGAGCGATATACTTGATTGGAATGATTCGGCAACAAATTATCTTTTACTTGACAACGGGCATGGAGGTACAGGTAAAATGTTTGACTGGAAGTTTGTATCTGCTTGCAAAAAAGACTATTTCCTTGCAGGCGGAATCAACCAGGACAATATAGAAGAAGCACTCACCTTACATCCATTTTGTATAGATACAAGCAGTGGTGTTGAAACAGACGGCTTTAAAGACAAACAAAAAATCAAAAGGTTGGTTGATTTCACAAGGAGGAGTTCTTCAAATGGTTTTTATATTAAAAAATAACATAAATAAAGATAAGGTCAATCAGTTTATATATGATTGGGAACAACAGGGCTTTTCCACAATTTTAAGTGTCGGAACGGAGCATACGGCCGTTTGCCTTATTGGAAATACAGCGAATATTGATATAGACCATGTTGTACAAACGTGCGATATTGTCGAATATGGAAAACGGATAACAGAACAATACAAAGCGGTCAATCGTAATGTACACTCCGATAGCACCATTATTCCTGTGGGCGATGCGTTAATTGGAGAAGGTACTTTTACGGTTATTTCGGGTCCTTGTTCGGTAGAGAGTGAAGAACAGATAATTGAAGTAGCAGAATCGGTCAAGGCAAGCGGAGCAAAAATACTCAGAGGTGGTGCATTTAAGCCTCGAACCTCGCCTTACGCTTTTCAAGGAATGCAGGCAGACGGTTTGAAATTGCTGAAAATCGCTAGAGAAAAAACAGGGTTGCCAATAATCTCGGAGATTATGAACCAAACGCAAATTGAACTATTTGAGGATGTCGATATCGTTCAGATTGGTGCAAGAAATATGCAGAACTTTGATTTGCTCAAGGCTGTCGGACGCATAAAAAAGCCGGTTTTGTTAAAACGAGGTCTTGCTAACACAATCGAAGAGCTGCTTATGAGTGCGGAATATATTATGGCAGGAGGTAACTCGCAGGTTATCCTTTGCGAGAGAGGTATCCGAACCTTTGAGACAATGACACGTAATACACTTGACCTTTCGGCGGTTGTTTTGTTAAAGCAGAAATCACATCTGCCTGTTGTTGTTGATCCAAGTCATGCTTCGGGAATCCGCAGCCTTGTTGCTCCGCTAGCAAAAGCTGTTCTAGCCGTTGGTGCGGACGGACTTATGGTTGAAACGCATAATAATCCTGCGAAGGCTTTATGTGATGGTGCGCAATCCTTGGATTTATTAGAATTTGATGCATTGATGAAAGATTTGAAAAAACGTGCTGTGCTTGAAGAAAAAGCAATTTAAGGAGGGATTTCATATGAATAATGGCAGATACGGAATATATGGCGGACAGTATGTGGCAGAGACACTTATGAGCGAGATACAGAATCTTGAAAAGCAGTACGAGCTTTTTAAGAACGACCCTGATTTCAATAATGAGCTTGATAAATTATTAAAAGAATATGCAGGCAGACCGTCTTTATTATATTTTGCAGAGAAGATGACAAAAGACCTTGGAGGAGCAAAGATATATCTAAAGAGGGAAGATCTCAACCACACAGGCTCTCATAAAATCAACAACGTCCTCGGTCAGGCACTAATGGCAAAAAAGATGGGCAAAACACGAGTTATCGCAGAAACAGGCGCAGGGCAGCACGGCGTTGCCACCGCAACCGCTGCAGCTTTGCTTGGACTTGAGTGCGAAATATTCATGGGTAAAGAAGATACAGAACGTCAGGTTCTGAATGTTTACCGAATGGAATTGCTCGGAGCAAAGGTGCATCCTGTAACAAGCGGAACAATGACCTTGAAGGATGCTGTAAACGAAACTCTGCGTGAGTGGACAAACCGTGTGCATGATACGCATTATGTTTTTGGTTCTGTAATGGGACCTCATCCTTTTCCGATGATGGTTCGTGATTTTCAAAGCGTAATCAGTAAGGAAGCACGCGAACAAATTTTGGAATACGAAGGAAAATTACCAACAGCGGTTGTCGCTTGTGTTGGTGGCGGCAGTAATGCTATAGGTGCTTTTTATAACTTTATCAGCGACAAGGATGTACACTTAATAGGCTGTGAAGCGGCAGGAAAGGGTGTTGACACTGATCAACACGCAGCCACAATCGCAAAAGGAGCTCTCGGAGTTTTCCATGGTATGAAATCTTATTTCTGTCAGGACGATAACGGACAAATCGCACCTGTTTATTCTATTTCCGCAGGGCTTGATTATCCAGGAATTGGGCCAGAACATTCAAATTTGCATGATACAGGACGTGCACATTATGTTCCAATTACAGATGACGAAGCTGTTTCGGCATTCGAATATCTTGCAAAAACAGAAGGCATCATTTGTGCAATTGAGAGCGCACACGCTGTTGCTCATGTTATGAAAATTGCAGGAAACATGAGCAGTGATGATAGCATTATTATTTGCCTTTCGGGCAGAGGTGACAAGGATGTTGCTTCAATAGCAAGATACAGAGGGGTGAACATTCATGAGTAAAATAAACAGTGCTTTTAATAATAAAAAATCATTTATTGCTTTTCTGACAGCAGGAGACCCGAGCAAGGAAAAAACAATCGAATATATTCTTGAGATGGAAAAAGCAGGAGCGGATATTATCGAAATTGGAATACCTTTTTCCGATCCGACAGCAGAAGGACCTGTTATCCAAGCGGCAAACATCCGAGCATTAAAAAACGGAATGACAACAGACGGTGTATTTGAGATAGTGGAAGCGGTAAGAAAAACGAGTAATGTTCCACTGGTTTTCTTATCATACTTAAATCCTGTATTCCATTATGGATATGAGAGATTTTTCAAGCGGTGTGAGGAACTGAGTGTTGACGGAATTATTATTCCCGATCTGCCATATGAAGAGAAAAAAGAAATTTTACCTATCACCAATAAACACGGCGTCGATGTTATTTCGCTTATCGCACCTACCTCTGACAACAGAATTCAGATGATAGCAAAGGAAGCAACAGGTTATATTTATCTTGTTTCTTCGATGGGTGTAACAGGTGTAAGAAACTCCATCAATACGGATTTAACATCAATTGTAAAAACTGTCAGAACAGTAACCGATGTACCAGTTGCAGTCGGATTTGGTATTTCCACTCCCGAACAAGCAAAGCAAATGGCTGACCTTTCAGACGGTGTAATTGTCGGAAGTGCAATAGTGAAAATTATTGAAAAACATGGTGATAATGCCAATAAGATTTTATTTGATTATGTAAATGAAATGAAGAATGCTATTAAATAATAAACAAAAAGTCTTGATTAACTTCAAGACTTTCTTTGTTTAGGAAGAGGGCGTATAAATTGCTTTCGGCAATATAAGGGCAAAAAAAGCCCCGCCTATCGGCAGGACTCTTAAAGGTTTTATTTGAATTTGCGCTTTCTTGCAGCTTCGGATTTCTTCTTGCGCTTCACACTGGGTTTCTCATAATGCTCCCTCTTGCGCAGCTCTGCTTGAACTCCGCTTTTCAGGTAGGATCTCTTAAACCTGCGAAGAGCACTGTCGATAGTCTCATTCTCTTTTACTTTTATTTCAGCCATTTATATATCCCTCCCTCCGATTGCTTCCGGGGAAAACACGGAACATTGCGGTTGTATATCAATTAATAGAAAATAACAGATAAATGTGTAGCATTCTAATGCCGACAATTTTACATTATAGATATATACTTGCTAGTATCTGCAATATTATACCAAAAATAGCGAATTATGTCAACAGTTTTCTATACAATCATAAATATTTTTAAAGTGCTGCCTTTGCTGTTTCAACAAGTTTTGCAAATGCATCCTTGTCGCTGATAGCAAGTTCGCTAAGCATTTTACGATTAAGCAAAATACCGCTCTTTTTAAGACCGTACATAAATCTTGAGTAATTTATTCCGCATATTTTTGTCTGAGCAGAAATACGGGTAATCCAAAGAGAACGGAACTCTCTTTTTTTCTGTTTTCTGCCAACAAATGCGTAATTACCGCTCTTCATTACAGCTTGTTTTGCCATTTTAAAATGCTTACTTTTTGCGCCCCAATATCCTTTAGCGAGCTTTAGCATTTTATTTCTTCTTTTTCTTGTGGAAAGTGCACCTTTAACTCTAGCCATTTTATGTTACCTCCAATAATCCTTCTTTAATCGTAAGGGAGCAATCGCTTCAAATCGTTCATGCGTGCCGAGCTTACATAACCGGCTTTTCTGAGAATTCTCTTACGTTTTGTTGCTTTAAGTCCCAACTTGTGACGACGTCCTGAGTGGTTCATTTTAATTTTATCATTTGCGGTAAAACTAAAGCGTTTCGCAGTAGCTTTATGTGTTTTCATCTTGCCCATTTTTATCGTTTCCTTTCGAAGTTATGTTTGTTTTCTTCGGTGCCAATATCATTATCATATTTCTTCCGTCCAAAAGAGGAGTCTTTTCAACAACACACAGCTCTCCGCAGCCATCAGCAAAACGTTCGAGCAACGCAATACCTCTCTCGGTATGTGCCATCTCTCTACCATAAAATTTAACCAAAACTTTAACCTTGTCTCCTTGTGTAAGGAAACGGTGAGCATGTTTCATTTTTGTTTCAAAATCATGTGTATCGATACGGCATTTGAGCTGAAGTTCCTTAAGCTCAACAATCTGCTGCTTTTTCTTAATCTCTTTTTCGCGTTTTTCTTTTTCAAAGCGGTACTTACCGTAATCCATAATTTTACAAACCGGCGGTTGTGCCTCCGGTGCGATCTCAACAAGATCAAGAGACTCCTCGTTAGCAAGTCGTAAAGCTTGCTCGGTCCTTAATACACCAAGCTGTTTGCCATCGGAACCGACGACACGCACCTCATTAGCTTTTATCTCCTCGTTGATAAGCGTTTTTTTACTGATAGAAAGACACCCCCATAAAATATAAAACAAAAAACCATGCATAAATAATCTTTTTAAAAAAGAAGATTCCGCACGGCATAATACGCTCTTAGCGTAAATTCAATGCTATTAACCACACATTTAATCTTAAAGTGGGTGAGAACCTTGTTCTTCTTCTTTGTACTTGAATATAATAGCAGATAAAATCAGCTTTGTCAATACTTTTTTGCAATAATTATATTAAGGCGTAATATTCATCGCTTTTTGACGAAAAAGTGCATATACTTAAATTAGGCAACAAGGTATATAAAAAGGAGATAAAGTTTGAAAATAAATTTTCAAACTACAGTTTTGTGCCTTTACTGCAAGGAGTGCATTAATCCGGCTACCATCGGAACGGCACAACTCCCTATGGTGGCGTAAACGCCACGGAAAGGAATGATTATATAACAATGGCAAAAGTTTTTTTAAGCCCTTCCACACAGGAATATAACATGTATGTTGACGGAAGCGGCAGTGAAGAATTTTATATGAACAAGCTTGCTGATTTGATCGAACCGTACTTAACAGCAAGCGGAATTGAGTTTACACGCAACGATCCAGACTCTACTGTTGGCGGTTCAGTAAGAAAATCCAATGCCGGAAACTATGATTTTCATCTTGCGCTTCATTCCAACGCAGCAGGAACCGCAAATATGGGTCAAATAAGAGGAAGTGATATTTATTACTATACATGGAGTGACGAAGGGAAGCGAGCCGCTGATCTTGTGGTTAACCAAATTAAGACAATATATCCTAATCCCGAAAAGGTAAGATCCCTCGGATCAACCGGTCTTTATGAATTGAACAATACAGTAGCTCCTGCAATTCTTGCAGAGATTGCTTTTCACGACAATCCGGAAGATGCAAAATGGATAGAGAACAATCTTCCCCAAATCGCTAGAGCACTATCTAAAGCAACAGCTGATTATTTAGGCGTACCATTTGTAGAACCCACGGCAACTCCGTCTACACCGAGAACTCCGACTACGCNNGCCGGTTACGCCGACTCCACCGACTACAGGAACCGGAACAGTCGTTACACAAGGCGGACGATTGAATATAAGAGACAATCCGTCGTTAAAAGGTAATATTATCGGACAAATACCTAATGGTCGAACTATTACTGTTATTACAAAAACAGGTGACTGGTACAGAATATCTTATAATAATATAGAAGGATATGTTTTCGGTCAGTATTTAAAAGTATGTTGATCTTCATGATAAACTCTAAAAACGGGTGCAGCTATAAAAAGCTGGCACCCATTTTTCATATGGTATTAAATATCATCAAAATCTTTTGAGTTATTATGATCCTTCGGCTCATTTGATTGATTTTCAACAATCTGTGTATCATCTATCTGTTGTTCGGACAAAACATCCTCTGTTTCTGATGTTGCTCCTACGTTACCGAAAGCATCGTCTTCTAAACCACTTACATCAATTATAGGTTCTTTCTTAATGGGAACCTCATCTTCTTCATAGTAACCTTCTTTAAAGAATTGATAAGTCGGCTTTTTCTTTCTACCAAGATACAAGTATCCACCTAAGATAATTATACCTGCTGAAGTAGCTGCAACGCCGATATACATTCCAGGAGCGCGGTAGGTAAACACGATTACGTTTTGACCTGCTCCGCATTCTACTGCCATAAAGCCATAGGTAGCTTCAAGCACCTCTGCTTTTTCTCCATTAACAGTAGCACTCCAGCCCTTATCAAACGGAACACTGAAGAACACGACATTAGCGTTTTCAAGCTTAATGCTAGAAATAAAGCCGTTGCTGTCATATGTGAAGTTCTGACTTGCCATTGATTTTCGTGCTTCAACCGATTTTACAAAATTCTCATACTTTACTTCATCTTTGGTTTTAGAAGTAGAAGAATCGTTTGAATTATCTGAAGAATCTTCCGATTCATTTGAAATATCATCAGAATAATCCTCGGTATTATCATCAGAATATTCTGATGATTCATCAAGAGACACATCATCTGAAACATAAGATGATTCATCAAGAGACACATCATCTGAAACATAAGATGATTCATCAAGAGACACATCATCTGAAATATCTGTAGATTCATCTAAAGAAACAATTTCTGAAGTATCACTCGAGGTGTCGGTGTTATCATTTGTAGTAGATAAGTTGATTTCACTGCGTTTAACTTCTGTCATGAAGCGACTGTAATATTCCGCTTTATCATCCGGAACCACCAGATATTTGCATAGGTATAAATGCCTGTCAGACTTTGTAATTTTTTCAAATTGTGTTTTGGTCATAAATTCGGTATACGCAAAACCCATGGGAATATAATTTTCATTTATATATAAGTCATAAATATTTTGGGTATTGAAATATGAAAAACCAGGTGCATCGTGCTTCTTTGTTTTTGCTGTATCTATAAATGAATATTTAACCGAAGTAAAAGCACGTAAACCATATAACTTTGATTCTGCTCTCGAACCAACTGTACGGGAAACACCTATCATAGGATAAAATTCCATTATAGAAGCAGGAACAACGGTATGGAAGCATTCTATCGACGGATATCCCCAGTAAAGACCCAGATTATCGAATACAGAATTACCATCTTTACGGAAGAAATCCAATCTGAAGAATTCGTCATCATTAATTACAACATCGCCTTCGATTGCTGTATTGACCATGAAATCGCTAGACCATGAGTGTATCTTTCCCATAGTTATATGAACGCAGCTGTAAATAATAATCATTGCGCTTGTTGCGTATAAACAGGATTTTTCGAATGCAAGTGTATTCCTTACCTTTTTAAACAGATACCATAATATAGCAATACTTGCCATACTTATTGCAACATAAATCCAGAAGCGTCCAACAAACTGCAGGCTTCCACCTATTTTATAATCAACTCCTGAAGTATCAGGATCGTTGAAGAACAACAACCCGAGCGGAATAAATATTGCAGAAGCACCGATAAGGTGTGCTATTATACCTCCGCGCCACTTTTTATTTGCTTTTTCGGAATCGTCATCAAGCATTATGACAGTCGCAACTATCATCATAAGGACCATCATGTAAAACCATCTTGCATAATAAGTAGAATTCAACCCAAAGAACATGCTGTTCAATACAGGCACAAAAGAACAGACTATTACAAAGATGATAAGATATTTAAGCCATGTGCGTTTTCTTGATGCGAAAAATGCAAATACACCGCTTACTCCAAACATGGGTACATATGCAGCAACAGATGCCCAGCGCGTCTCATGACCGTAGAAAAAGTTTACTCGTGACGGAATATCAGGCGGAAAGAAGAATGTCGAAAGTATATGTCCGTATCTCTGCCAATAAAATTTATTGCTTTTTTGATAAATTAACGCATCCTCTATGCTTTTAAAGGTTCTGTTTTCTATTCTGGGATTGCCTAACAAGCCAATAACACCCGGTGCTAATATTATTGCAGCCAGCATTACACCAAGTACAGATTCAAATAACAACAGGAAAAACTTTTTCCAGGTTATTTTAAATGATTTAGTGGAAAATCTGAAAATAAAGTAGATTATGCAGAAAACAACCTGTCCAACAAACATGAAATAGTTGCACATTGCATTCATTGCAACAGCCAGAGCAAATAAACCTCTACGGTCATTCTGTACAAGCTCTTCCATTCCCAGTAAGAGCAGTGGGAATAACGCAACAACTTCATGGAACTGATTGAAGAATGTATTATAAATTTGGAAACCGCAGAATGCGTATAATAAAGCACCAATAACTGCGTAATTTTGATGTTTTACAAACCGCTTGATGTAAGCATACGCAAAAATTGCGGCTGTCATATATTTTAGTATAAATATAGGTGCCATTAGATAAGGAGCCCATGTCGAGGGAAACAGACACATAAGATAAAAGAATGGACTGCCAAGCATATAATAGGAATAACTGCCGATAAAGTTCGAGCCTAAATCGGTGTACCAATCCCAGAAAATATTCCCGCTTCTGACCATATCAACACAATGTTCATAAAAGCATATTTGCTGAGCATTATAGTCGCCATAATATAGAAATACCGGTCTGCCGGTCTTAAAGAGTTCAACCAAAACGAATGGCAATGTAATAGTTATAGCAATTACAAGTGAATATAAAAATACACGCTTGTAATAAAAATAGGGATCTGTCTCGGCTCTACTGTCATTAAAAGAAATTGCCGAAAATCCGTTCATTTTTTAATCACCCGCTTTGTTTTTTAATAAAAATCATTTTATTTTACACCAAAAAATACCTCAAGTCAAGTCCGACTGAAAATAAAAAAAGTTGAAAAATAGTATTGACAAAGAAAAAGCCATATGATATACTATCGCTTGTCGCAAGCAAAAATTTTGCTAGGCAAAAATGCTGGTGTAGCTCAATGGCAGAGCAGCTGATTTGTAATCAGCAGGTTGAAGGTTCGACTCCCTTCACCAGCTCCAAATAATGTTGCTTCGCAACATTTTAAGAGAATTTTAGTTCTTCAAACTAAAATTTTCCGATACATTTATAATTGCACATCTAAAAGAATATGGGGGAATTCCCGAGCGGCCAAAGGGGGCAGACTGTAAATCTGTTGTCACTGACTTCGGTGGTCCGAATCCACCTTCCCCCACCAACAAGAAAAGCCTTGAAAAATCAAGGCTTTTTTCGTTTTTATACAACAATCTATATAATAAATATAGCACTATGGAAAAAGGGTTTGACCTATTACAACCTACAAAAACCTATCTTAAGTTCGTCAATTGTTCGTCAGGAAAGGTATTATTTTATGTCCAAATTCTTCCGCAATAATTCAACCGAATCATGGACATACAGTTTTGTTGTTATATCGATGCTTGCGTGCCCAAGATACTTAGAAACAGCGTAAATATCTTTTGTCCGGGCATATAAAAGCGTTCCACAGGTATGCCGCAGCTCGTGTGGCGTTAGTGCTTTGATTTCTAACGGTTTGGCTTCTTTATCGATTTTTAATCTTTGCTTATAATCATCGTCAAGGCTTTTTTGAAAATCTCTGAAGAATCCATTATAAACCGTTTTTGTGAAATTGGCGGGGGTATATGGATTATTATTATCAGTATGAACAATAAAGTTTTTATCCTCTACCTTATGATCAACAAACATTTTAAGCATTTCACTGCTTAGTGGTATATCTCTTATGCTCGATTTTGACTTTGGTTTTGCTGCTACGGTTTTTCCCTTTACTTGTGTTACAGCTCGTCGGATATATATCGTTTTTTCGTTCCAACCGATATCACTCCAATTTAAGCCGCATAGCTCGGAACAACGAAGCCCCAGTTCTAATAATATTCTTATATATAAGCCGTATTTATGAGTATAACAAAACTTATAAATTATATTGACTTCATCCTGCGAATATGTTCTCTTTTTATTACTCTCGACATTACTGTCAAAGGAAACATTTTTTGCAGGATTTTTTCTACATAAATCGTTGTCAATGGCGGTATTAAAAATAGCATTCAAGCATAACTGCATTTTTTTCATAGTACTAGATGAATACTTATCTTTTTGTTTTTTGACAAATTCTTCAATGTTAACAGGTTTTATAGCTTCAAGTCTTATTTCTCCGAAATAAGGGATTAGATAATCATTTACAGTACGCTCGTAGGTCTCGGAATATGTGCTTTCTTTAACTTTACCTTCTTTATATTTTTCTAGCCATGTTTGGGCCCACTCTTTGAATGTAGTCTCACGACATACAAAGGTGTCTCCCACAAGCATATGCGCCATAAGCATAGATTCATATTCTTTTGCTTGACGCTCGCAGTCCTCGAAGCTGATGCGGCTATAAAAAGGCTTTTTTTTATTACTCCCTGTGAGCTTTTTAAATGACCTCTGTATTTCATATCTGCCGTCGGCTCTGTTCGGTGGTTTCTTCGGTGGGCGAGGCATACTATTATATCCTTTTCTTAATTTTATTTATATATAATATGATGTTGAAGCTGGTATACTAATATTAATTAAAAGATTCAATGGAGGTACAGAATTGGATTTATTCTTTGGTCAAGAATCGCTTACAATCATTCAATGGATCATTAGAGGTATAATAGCCTATATCGTGCTGCTAATATCTGCAAAATTCTTAGGTCAACGAGCAATCTCGCAATTAAGACTGCTTGACTTTATAATAGCAATTATTTTAGGAAATATATTAGCGCATCCACTCTCTGACGAAGGTCTGGGAATGACCGGCTCCATAACAACAACTATAGTATTAGTGGTACTGTATTCATTAACCTTAAAACTAACATTAAAGTTCAGAAAAATTGATAGATTTCTATCTCCAGATCCGCTACCTATAATTAGAAACGGAGAAATTATATATAAAAATTTGTATAAAGCCAATATTACTCTCGATTTTTTATTATCGGAATTAAGGATTGGTAAAATAGAAGATATAAAAAAAGTAGCTGTTGCATTATGGGAACCCGGAGGTAAAATATCTGTATTTCTGGATGCACCTTATCAACCTCTTACGGTTGATGATATGCATATTAAGAAAAATCCATTCTCATTACCATTGGCGGTAATAAAAGATGGGAATATTGACAAGAAAGCTCTTAATGATATAAACAGAACAACGGATTGGCTTATTAATACACTGAAAACAACTCACAATACGGATGTTCAATCAATATTATTAGCAACGATAGATATTAATTGTAATATCCAAATTTATTATAAATAAATTGTCCCGGCTGTAAAAAATACTTGCGTTTGATCCGGTATTTGAAAAAATTATATTTCTTTCATACCTGCTGTTTGATTTATAAAGTGGTTTTTTGTGGTCTGTGTGCGGTGCATATTTATAATCTTATTAAACTTAATTATATTCCACTCTCGAATATTATACATTCCACCGCTTACCGCAGTTTTGGCATATAGCAACAGTTTTATTCTTTGATTTGGTCTTAGTGTTTGTAGCGAGAGGGATAATCAATAATATAAGTCCAAGAGTAAGACATGCAAGAATAATCCACATCAGCCATCTAAAGCATCCACGATGTTTTGTCTCTACATTAGTTACAACTTGAATATTTACATTACTGTTTTTGCATCTGGGGCAAACCATCATGTTTCCTGCTTTCGTGATTTATTATAAAATAATCTCTTTACCAATTAATGATATAAAGACTATTCACCGTCATCCTCTTCTTCAGTCACAAAGTCACTAGTATAGACTTCATCAGTCGACATAGATTGCCTGAAATCTTCAGCTAACATCGTTTTATTGAACTCGGCTGTAGGATCAATTCTGTTTGCCAACTCTTCAAGCTCGTCAACAGAGGAATAGAAGAATTCCTTCCGCAGATTTACTTTATTTACACGCTTACTTTCGAGTTCCTTATGGAGTCGCATTTCAAGATCGACAGCATCCTCAGAGAAAATGAAACTATGTACATCAAATTTAAATGGAACACTGGCATCACCCAGTTCGTTTACTCTGTCTTGAGGATCAAGTCTACGTGTCATTCCAACTTTAAAAATGTTTTCACCAAAAGATCCAAGGTTACTAATAATATAAATATTTCCGGCTTTTCCATTTTGTAAGTTAATAATATCTTCTTTCTTTGTAATAACATTAGATAATAATGCTTGTAATTCAATAATACGCTTATTGAGTGAAGCAACCTCATCTTCATTTGCAGTAGAAAGTTTTAATTTTACATTTTCTATTTCATTGTTATACTTCTTCTCTTCAGCTTCAATTTTATTACGTTCAATCTCCAGGGCTTTGCACTCAGCAACTTCCTGCTTGAGTTGTTCGCGAATAGCCAACTGTTCCTGTCTTGCCTGTTCTTTTTTTACATAATAGTTATACTCAATTTTTACTGCGTTAATAAACAAATATTCTATTTCACCTATGAACTTTGTCATAGTTCCTGCTATGTTCTGATTACCATCTGCAGCTATAGTAAGATATTTTGCTGTCATGTTCTTAACTTGATTTTCTGCATCATCTAACTTTTCATATTTTAAGTTGTATAATATGTTTTGAAGTTCTGCTCTTAAAGCGATGACCATTAACTGATAAATAGACTTATTTGCTTTAGTTGTGTAGCGTGCTGCATACAAATTAAGGAGTTTCTCCATTTGCTTCTCATTTTCACGGTAAGCTTTGCGAAGGTCTTTCATATCCATTGCATGTAGCTTTAAAATGACAGAAGGAGAGAGTTCATCAAAATCCGTTGCTTCAGATTGAGTTATTTTACAGTATTTGAAATCGGTTTCACTAGTAAAGAAATTAGAAATAGCATGTTCAACACTCTTATATAATTCTCTCGTCTTACCAAGCTTATTTGTAGAAGTTCTCACCTGCTTCGAAAGTTTTTCATCTTCGGCGGTGAGTTCGTTTATTCTTTGTTGTAGTCTAGCGATAATTTAATTATCTTGTATAATTTCAGAATTTTTTTCTTCAACTACAGCCATTACCTGTGAATACTCTGTATATCCTAAATCTTCTAGTTTTTTTGATAATTCTTGGATAGATTTTTTGGATTCAATAAGCTGTACATTAAAGTTGCATGCATCCGTCTGTGCCTGGTTTAATTGTATCTTTAACTGTTCATTTTCACGATTAGCTCTTATCCCAAATAAATCCATAATTATTTCTCCTTAACCGTCTTTTTTAATTCTCAATAAAAAGTATTTTAACATTAGAATCATATTTATTAAATCAACTTCATACCGAAAGAGAATTTGGCTGTACCTGTACCTGTTCCTTCTGGGCACTTTGATTTCTTTTCAAAATAATAATTCCTTGTGTACCATTTTCTCTATTAGTAAAATATGGTCCACACAAGGTATCGTCTTTATATACAAGCTTATTATAACCTATGTATTCTTTTGCCTTAAGCTTAAACTCTTTAGTATTATTATGATATGCGAATTGAATAACGACTCCTTCATTTTCATTAATATGGATACTGGCCATTTTACTATATGAATTTGAATTTTCAAATATAGATTTAAAGCTAATTTTATCACAAGTTTGTTTTATTTCCATTTTCATATTTATTGTTGTGTTTTTATAAGTTGAATTTAAACATCCTTCCCAAGTACCGTTTAAATTAGGTATTTTATGTAATTTTTGGAATATTTTAATTTTCCAAAACCAATGTGAATATAAAAAATATATGATTCCAAAAATACCGAATACTGAGATTTGATTTATTGATATACCTAATAAATTGAATTCCGAGAAGGTTCCAGATAAGAAATCAAAGTATTGTTTTATAAAATTGTATAATTTATTAAACAAACAATTAACTGGAGTATTTAATAACAAGCTTAAAACAAATATATAAATAACAGTTTTTTTATTACAATCTGTATCTAAAGAATAATAGTGCATATATTACCCCTTAATTATTTTTGATTCAAATATTTTATCATTGTAGGAAGAATTAGCTAATCCTACATATAAGTCTTTTTTACTACCTAGAATCAACATAAAAACATGTTCAAAGACATTACTTTTATCATGAATTATTTGAGAAATCAATTTATGATCAGTAATTGATGGAATAGGTAGTTCAACTCCATGAGTATGCCACTCTCCTAAGTAATTTATAATACCATTTGATTCGATCCATTTAGTATTAATAATTTTTTGTGCATTAATTTTATTTCTTAAAAAAAAACATCGACCTTGTTTATCTTTAGGGCAAGGAACACTAACATCATTTATTGAATATTTATTTATATTGGCATATTTTTTACCTAATAAAATTCCTCCAGATTCATTTCTGTATTTTGTTTGAGTATAATAAAATATTTTATTTAAAACAAAATCATCAATTTCGAGTTCAGTAAAATCAGAAAAAATTATATTTTTCATTAATCGAACCTTTCGACATATATAGAATGATCCGGCATCAATTTCCAACAATCGTTAATATGAGTAACATATTTTTTTAAATGTGATAAGTTGCCAATCCATGTAAAATGAAAATTTCCATTTTTTTTATTAATATAATTATTTAAATATTCTTCTAAAAATCTAAATACAAACATTTTTACATCGAGACCAGAATAAGGAATAAAAGTGGATTGACAACCTACTTCACGTTTATAATATTGATCTGGATTTAATACCACATTATTTTTAAATGAAAAATTCGAATCATATAATTCAGAAAAAACATCCTGAGGTTTATTTATTATAAGTGCATGTCCTGAAATTGCATATGGTTCCACCCATAATATTACAACAGGTATTTTAATTTTTTCATTAATAATCTTGTCAAAAATATGATGTTCAAGAGGAGCATTACCAACAGTAACAAATAAAATATCACATTTTTCCAATATTTCTATGTTATTATTTAAAATATTATGGGCATCATCATGATAAGTATTACAAGTAATATTCGGATTATGTTCGCTTAACATTATGTTTACGGCATTATCTTTCATAAATCCTAACAACCTATGCCCACAATAATGACGAGCGATATTTTCTTCAGTCAATAATTGATTATCAATTAACGTAAACTCATTTATTCCACAATTAGCTAATCCCTCAGCCAAAAAACTTCCCAAAGAACCACAACCAATAATTCCTACTTTAGATAAATTAATATTAATGCCAATACCTCCACGTAGAAATAAGCGATCATGAGATATATCTTTTATTATAACTTTTAATATACTTTCATTACCCGCAGGACCTTTAAGTGCAACGCCTACAGGTGTTTTACCTTTTCTAAAACCTTTTACTTCCGGTAAACAATTATGAAAAAAACCGCATATAATTAATGCATTATTAATATTTTGAGAGAAAAGTATAAGACTACATTTGTCTTTATTATTTTTTATAAATTGACAATATTGTTTATAATAATTACTTTTGAATTTAAAAGTATTGAGCCATTCTTTTTGAGTAATTGGACAAGGATATTTTAGTTTATCTATAAGTGGTATGTATATACAATTTTTAATTTCAACATTTTCAATATTCTTATAACACGTTTTAGCTAATTTAATAACTTTATCAACTGTCTCAGCTATAAAACCATCATTATCAAAAATACCATATTTAAGAATTATGCACTTATCATTAAATTTTACAAATGATTTCATTTGTAATTTTATACGGCTATTCCAATATTCAATAAATTCATCGGAATAATCATCATAATTTTCTAAATTTAAACCTTTTTTAATAATATTTATCGCAGTTAATATCGTTTCTATTATTAATCCTTCAGGATTCATAAAATTAGGTATAACTTTATTTTTATCAAATATACAAACACTTTTATCTGTATATATATGTGGAATACCAATTATTTTTTCATAAGTATCATCAGAAACAAAAATCACGGGGAAATCATAAGGAAAAGTAGAAGGAATCACACAATGCATTTTTATTATTATTTGATTTATATTAGTAGAAACTATGAATAAGTTATTTGAAAATGTAGTTGTAATATTTAATTCATTAAAGCATTCTATTATTTTATTTACCTGAACGTCCGTCATTTTTTAATACCCCCGGTGCGTTCGTTATTTCATAAGAAGAATTAGATGTTATACTATCATTGCCCGTAGGAAATCTTTCACCAAAAATAGATTGAAGATACTCAGATGCTTTTTTCTCATTTGGTTCATTTATTGCTTTTTCTAGCTTATTTAAGGCGTTTTTTAATGAATCATTAATAGATGTTTTTTTAGTATCACTAAACCCTTCAAATAGATCTTCATTTGGTATAACAGGTTTATAACATGAAAATGATTCTTCAAGTGATGAAATAATACTAGATATAGTATTTTTAAGTGATTTATCATCTCTATTATCATATTTATCAAAATGGTTAGTAACTAATATTGTTATTTCGATACCTTTTAAGGATACATTTTTATAATCCTTCCAAGATTTTAAATATCTTACTATTCGCCTTAGTTGTTCTCCTTTATCTGATACATGATCAACGAACCATTTTTTAAATGCTTTTGGGTCACTTTCAATCCACCCTTTTGTTTTATGTGCAAGATAAGCAATATCATTTTTAATAATGTATATAGGAAGATCTATATGATAACCACTAGTATATGTTACTCTAATACAAGTATCTTTATCTATAGGTAAATCTGATGTCCGATCTTCAACAGATGATTTTATCCAGCCGTGAACTGTTGATGTTGTTGGCCATGATTCTTTATCAATATCAGAATAACCTTCTAAATATACACCGTCATCTAAATCATACTCACCACCGGATAATGGATTAACCGTTGTTTTCATAGCAAAAGATCCTTGCCAACAAAATGTTGGAATATCTTTATTTTTTTCGAAAAACCAATCTCTAATATCTTTTCTAAGCGCATCTCTGCTTGTTTTAAGACTATTTGTCTTCGCATTTGTAAGTTTAATTTTACCATCAAAATCAGAAAATAATTGATTCATATTGGCCATTTTAAATCTCCTTATAAAAATATTTTAGATAAAAATGCTAGATATCTATGTTGTACTTTTAACAATGAATAATCTTTTATTTTTTGTAATAATTACCTATTTACAAATTATGGAAATTGGTTTATAATAGCTACACGAACATTCGTTCGAGACATTATTATAAAGGAGCGACGACAGTTGAGAGAGATTTTAGAGATGTATGAGAAGTTAAGCGAGATGAAGAAGGAACAAGTCAATGAATTTGTTCACGCTCTTGTTCGTCAGAAAGAAAGCAGGCATACTTCCGAGCCTGTCCAATTACTTAAAGAGAAAACTTTTCAAAAATAATAATAAAATCAAGCATAGCTCATTGTAATAAAAAGCAATGGGCTTTTTATATTTGATGAATAAAATCTTTAATTCAAATCATTTATTTCTTTTATTTTATTAATAACCTCATAAATTTTATTATAATCATCTTTTGATTTCATTTTTGTCCAATTTGATTTAAGTAAATCGATTTGATGACTTTCTGTATAAGGAGTAATTGTAATTATATTTATATCGAATTCATTTTTTAAAATCTGTGAAAAATAACCTATAAACATGTCTAAAGATAATAGTAATAATAATATTATTACGGTTATTTTACTTTTACTAAAATTATTAATTTTAGTATTAAATCTATCTTTTTTGGCTTCTCCAAAATCTGTATTTTTTACCTGTTTATTTTTAATCTTATATGTAATTGATCCAAAAACATAACCGGATAATATACCAAAAAATAAATAAAATAATCCGCCTATAATTAAAGTAATAAAATAAGAATCATTTGCTTTTGCTGCAACTATATATGTATAATTGAATAATGATTTGAAAAAACCATTACCCATATGTTTCATAATTTCTATTGCTGGTTCGATAATAATTGTAAATATTAATGTTGATATTATTGATATATAAATTGTTTGTGCCTTATCTGTTTTTAACCATTTCATCATTATTATCCTTTAATTTTATATTTCATTTGCTTTAAGTTTTAAATGTAAATAATAAGAGTTTAAATAATAATTGATTATTGAGTTATTGATTTCTTTCGCTTTTCTGCTGTTCAAGTAAAAAACGGGTATACTTACGTACTTGTTCAAGTTCATCCGGAGTAAGTTTTTCTAGCATAGCAGCAAATTCAGACTTTAGCTCATTACCTTTATCGGTAGTGGGCTTTTCTTTTTGCTCAGTATTACCTAATAAATAATCAACAGAGACATTAAAGTAATCAGCAATTTTTTTAACATATTTCATATACGAATGACTTTTTCCACTTTTCCAATCACTTAAGATTGTTCTATTAAGTCCCATATCAGACAAAAACATTTTCTCAGATATACCTTTATCTTTTATTAGCTTAATTAAATTGTCTAATAGGACCATGTTTTCCATAAATAATCCATCCTTCAGTTAATATATAAAAATAAATCAGAAATTTGCGAATTTATACTTGACAAACAGAAAATTACTGATTATAATAATTTCATAATCAGAATATTGCGAAATCATAAGTGCTTAAAAACGCACCACGAATTTCTACATTAAACAAGTAAAGTAATCGGGTGCGAAAAATTCACCCTGTTAATATCAGAAATTCATATCGGTAAGGGCAGAAAAAACACTCGGTAATCCGAGAGGGGTTATATATTTTATTTTTATAACGAAATTATAAACTCTTTTTCTCGGATTGTCAATAAAAAAACCCAAAATATTACAAAAAAGGACGTGTTAAATTGGAAGAAAACAAATTACTCCACAGAATATTGAATTTGAGAGTTAAAAAGGTTGATGTACTTAAAGAATTAAATGCTCGGGGTATAAGATGCTATCCGTCTCAGTTCTCGGATGCTGTCAACGGTAATTACCCTTATCGAACTGAAAAAACCAACGAAATTATTACAAATGTAGATAAGATACTTACCGACTGGGAAAACGAAAGAGAGGTTAAATCTAATGCCAATAGAATTACCACAGGAAATTAAGGACAGGCTCTCAGAATTAAACAACCTTGTTAAGGAACATCCGCAGTATATACCGGTAACGGTAGCAGCGAAGTTCATCGGAGCAAATAGAGAAGGTCTCCGTGAAATGATTTTTAAAGGACAATGCCCGTTCGGTATAGCATGGCAAAAAGATATTAAGGGTAATCGTGTATTTAAGATACCAACTATAAAATTTTATATGTGGTTTACGAATAATGCAGGGGTATAAAGAGAGGTGATTTATATTAAAACATATGGAAATATACTCCGCTTCATGGGAATTACAGTTATGTTCTTCGCTTCATTCCTTCCGACAGGTATGGAAATAACCGCAATAGGTGGATTGTTGATATTTTTAACCAGTCTATTATGTAATGAATCGGACAAAAGGAAAAACGCCTTCGGTACTCGCAATACCAAAAGCGTGCATGAAAAAGAAAATCTACATAAAAACTATATCACCTCAAAGTAGATTTGTCAAGTGCTTAATAGAGTAAAAGATTGAGAGGAATCAAATGAAAGTACTAACATTATGGCAGCCGTATGCTACAGCACTTGTCCTCGGAATAAAAAAAGTCGAGACACGTTCCTGGGCAACAAATTACAGAGGTGAGCTGTATATACATGCGGCTGCTAAGTCTTATAAAGAAATAATAAAAATAATAGGCTCCGAAAAAGCTAAGCAGCTTACAGAATACCTTAGTAGACAATCAAATTATAAAAGTATTAAGGAACTACCTTACGGAGCGATAATTGGTAAAGTTGAGATTATAGATTGCAAGCAACAATTTTTAATTATGGATAAATGGCCAGAGATAAACAGTTTGGAAATAAACTGGGGTGATTATTCAGATTATCAACGGTTTGCTTGGCGTATAGCTAACCCTGTAGTTTTTGACAATCCTATTTCAATCAAAGGAATGCAAGGGTTATGGAATTGGGAGGGAGATACAGATGGCGAGTTTTAATAAAGTTATCTTAGTCGGAAATATCGTTGCTGATCCTGAATTAAAGTCGACTGCAAACGGAGTTCCTGTTACTTCATTCAGAATAGCGGTTACAAGAAAAATAACAAAGCAAGACGAAACACCGAAGGCAGATTTCATAGATATAGTATGTTGGAGACAGACAGCCGAATTTGTAACCAGACATTTCAGAAAAGGCAACTCGATTCTTGTCTGTGGTTCTCTTCAATCTCGATCCTGGGTAGATGATAAAAACATAAAAAGATATGCGACAGAGGTTGTTGCGGATGAGGTAACATTCACGGAACGCAAGAATTATTTATCTGGACCAAATGAACCATCGCAGAAAACACCGAATTATTCTTCTAATAGCGAGAGCTTTGAGGAACTTTCATCTGATAATGAGCTGCCATTTTAAAGGAGAATACATATGCACGATTATGAGANNATTTACAAAGTGAATCTAAGTTCGATCCTGTGTACGCTGCTATAGATGCAGTAAAGAAGCAAATACCTATTAAAGTTGTGGAAAGTACCGATTTCGATATTTGCCCGTCCTGTGCGTATAAATTAAATAAAGAGCTTATAAACGTATACAGGATAAAACATTGTCCTTTTTGCGGACAAGCAATCAAAAAATCGAGAGGTTCATAATGTCCTCTCGATTATAAATTATCCACTTATATTATATATAGCAAAAAAATAAACGCGTTTTGCGTTTTTATTAGGCTCGTAAATAATCTTAACATCTCGACCATCAAGTAAGAAATCAAAGAGATATAATTAACGCCCTCGAAGGAAAAGGGGGTCCTCGGGGGAAAAGGAACGGGGCGTAAAAGAAAATCCTTTTCCCCCGAGATAGTGACAAACTTGCAGGAGGTTTAAAATATGCGATGTCAATACAGAGAGCAGATATATAAATGCGGAAATTATCTCGATGTTCAAATATATCCTGTTTTCAATCAACAAGTAGGGCGAAGAAAAAAAGCGAAGCCAACTTCACAAATCCAAGAACGACTTAATCAGATAAATGCAGAAAACGCTTTTGTAAGACTTGTACATAACAATTTTATCGTTGATGATCTCGCGCTCGATTTAACCTATGCAGATAAATATCTACCCGAGACTTTAGAATACGCTGAAAAACTTTTACATAACTTTTTACGCAGATTAAAACGATACCGTAAAAAATACAATCTACCCGATTTGAAATATGTTTGTGTTACCGAAGCAAGTGGTTGCAGAGTACATCATCATTTAATCGTTAACGGTGGTATAGACAGAGACATTCTTGAACAACTCTGGGGTATAGGATATGCCAATTCGCAGAGATTACAGTTTGACGAGGAAGGAATCACCGATAAAGTCAGGTATATAACTAAGAACAGCCGCAGTGAAAAGAAGCCACTCAATAAAAAACGCTGGACAAGCTCTAAAAATCTTATAAAACCAAAAGCGCAGGAACGCACAGGTAAAATATCAAAACAACAAGCTAAAGAACTTGCTGCCGATACAACAACACAACTCGAACAGGCAGCATATTTCGAAGATTTATATCCGGGTTATTTCTTTGCTTCGGTTGCACCGTACCATAACCTAATAAACAATGAATTTTATTTTCATGTGAAAATGTATCGTAAGGAATACATCAAGAGAAAAAGAAAGTGAGGACTAAAATGAATTATTTTAAAGCAGCAGAACAGGACTTATCATCAATACCGGTATTAAAGCGTTCATTGGAAAATCTAAAAAAGCGAAAAGAGAGATTACTTAATAGCGGTTGTCCGTCTGAGAACGTAATTATTGATTACACAAAGCCTTATGTCGATTCAAGTTTTGTTAATGAAACACTTAATGACCTTATTCAACTTTCGCAAGTAAATAAAGAAATTGCTAATACAGAAGCAAAAATAGCAGAGTTTGATGATGTTATTAATCAACTTGATAAAGAACATAAGACAATTATAACCATGTGGTACATAGAAAAACAGAGTAAAGAAGCTATTGCAGACAAGATGCATTTCCAAAAGCGTGATTCTATATATAGCCTTAGAAACAAAGCGGTAGCTCAATATGCTTTATTATATTACGGTGCGAATGCTTTAAATTCAATTTAAAAAAACAATGGACAGTTTTTTGATTTTACCTGTGTTAATATGTATCATGTAGTAGTAGAGAACAATTGTTCTTTACGCGATTTTGAGGAATTTCGCTATCAAAGGATTGAAGTAGTTACCTGACAAATGAAAAGAGGTAAATATGGAGATCAACAAGATTTACAACATGGACTGCATTAAGGGAATGCAACAGATCGAACCTGGTAGCGTCGATATGATCCTTTGCGACCTGCCTTACGGAATAACAGACTGCACATGGGATTCTATAATTCCTTTCAATCTTTTGTGGGAGCAATATGAGAGGATCATAAAGCCGAACGGAGCAATAGTTCTAACCGCAGCACAGCCCTTCACAACAAAGCTGATTCATAGCAACATAAAGATGTTTAGATATTGCTGGTATTGGATAAAGAATCAGTCCACCGGATTCCCGTTCTCAAAGTTCCAGCCTTTACGATGCGTTGAAGATATATGTGTTTTCTACAAGAAAGCACCAACATACAATCCGCAGGGATTGATAAAACTTGATATGCCTTTGATCAGGATAAAGCAACCGATGAAAGATCAGGTTTATCGTGAGGGTACTTTAGATAAAGGATATACGCAGCTATATTCTAACTTCCCTCGTCAGGTATTGAATATTAAATGCGAACACGGACTTCATCCCACTCAGAAGCCCGTTGCGTTATTTGAGTATTTAATTAAAACATATACAAACGAGGGTGAGCTTGTTGTTGATAACTGCATCGGCAGCGGCACAACGGCGGAAGCGTGTATAAAAACCAAGAGAAATTATATAGGCTTTGAGGTATTAGAAAAGCATTATAATACTGCAAATATTCGCATTGTAAAAACAATGTGTAAGTAATATATAAGCGGACAGGGAGAATGCCTGTTCGCTTTATTTATGCAAGAAAGGAGAGCGTGCATGTGTCGGAAAAGAAAAAGAAACAAAAGCAGAAAAAACAACCTGCGAAAGATATTCGCGCGCTTTGTTATCGGTGCCAGAATGATTATATACTGGCTGGGTATAAGTTAATACTTATATCAAAGATTCGTCAACCTTGTTTTAGATGTGAGTGGTTCGGGTTTACATTTGAAGTAATTGATAAGGAAAATAAAATATGTTAAAAAAATGCTGTCCTCATCAAGGATGCAAAACAATAATCAACATCAATGAACCTGCTTGTGATATACATAAAAATTACTACGATATAAATGTTCGACACAGTAAAGAAAACAAAAAGTACGACGACTTCTATCACTCGATCGAATGGACATCAATGAGAAATTGTATTCTTGGAGATTATGACGGTCTTGATGTGTACGCTTTATATGCTCACGATACAATACTTAACGCTTCCCTCGTACACCATATCGTTGAACTCAAAGTAAATTGGGAGTTGCGACTTAGTAAAATTAACCTCATCCCAATCAGCGATACAAGCCACAGAGAGATTGGAAAATTATACAGGATTGATATAAAAGGCATTCAAGCAATGCTATACAAGTGTTTAGAGAGATATAAATCGGACTTCAAAGCACATATGTGAGATATTTTAAGACAAATTTGTATAAAGATTCTTTACACATAAAAGCATATTAACATACAACATATAGGGGTAGGGGGTATAATAATGTTTGTATCTTGCAAACGATAAACCGCAGCGAAAGTATATTACGCAAAAACTCCTTTTTTGGATATGTCACGTTAATAGATTAGAAATAAAGAGGTGAAAACATGGCAGGAAGGAACGCTCTTCCGATCGACATAATAGAAGCGAACGGAAAAAGCCATTTTACAAAGGCACAAATTAAGCAACGAAAAAATGCGGAAATAAAGCTCGGAAATGATGATTTAAAGTGTCCAAAATATATAAAAAATAATACAATAGCGTTTAAAAAATGGAAAGAAATAATCGCTATTTATAAAAACACTGAATTTATTTCTTCTGCGGATGTCGGGCTAATTGGTAGATATTGTATAACTTATTCAGAGTACAATGATCTTCTTGAACGCAGAAACAGAATATCAAATATTCATGCCGACAGCGATGACCTCGAAGATTATATTAATGACACAGATGAATTCAATCACAAAGTAAAGCGGCAACTCATGGATATGATATCAACTACTGCGATACTTAATATCGATGCTGCTATAAATAAAAAAATGGATATGCTCATCAAGATGGAAGATAGAATGTTTCTTAATCCATTGGCTAAAGTTAAAAACGTTCCTAAGCCGGAAGAAAAAAAGCCGGCAAATAAATTTGATAAATTCGGAGGTGGTGGCATGAATAGTGGATAATACGGTAGACCGCGTTACTGCATTTGCAAAAGCAATTGTAAACGGTGAACCATACGACGCCCGTACTACATATGGACTTAACGAAATTGCTTGCTGCAAACGTCATCTAAACGATTTAAAGCGTCAAGGCAGCGATGATTTTCCATATATCTGGAAGCCTGAACGCGCTCAATACAGAATAAACTTTGCTGAATGTTTGACTATAGGAGAGGGTAAAAAAAGACAGCAGCTTAAACTCAGAGAATTCCAAGCTTTTATAAAAGGCTCCCAATATGGTTGGGTCCATAAAGATACAGGATTCAGACGCTTCCGAACATCTTATGTACAAGTAGCCAGACAATGCGGAAAATCAACCGATAACGCCGAAAATACAGTATATTATAGCAATTTTGACGGATATATGTATCCGCAGATTTATTGCGTTGCTACAAAAGAAGATCAAGCAAAAATCGTTTTAAAAGAAGCCATTAAATTCATAGAAACAGATGGAGATCTCGAGGATGAATTTAAAATACAAGAATATAAAAGCCTGATTACTGCTAAGAGAACAGGCGGCGAAGTCAAAGCTCTTGGTAGAGACAGTAAAACAATATCCGGGCATAGACCATATTACGCATCAGTCGATGAATATTACGCCCATCCAACTAACCAGATGTATAAAGAAATGGCAGACGGAGCAGTCGAATTAGACGAAAGTCTTGTCTCGGTAATTACAACAGCTGGTTTTGACTTAACTGTACCATGTAAAGAACTTTATGATTATTGTGTTAGTATAATACAGGGTGATTATATTGATGACACTCAGTTTATATATATTGCAGACATGGACAAAGACGATGATATATGGGACGAAAAAAACTGGCAGAAATCCAATCCGTTATGGAGTGAAAAACGATTAAATAATCTTAGAGCATCTGCTGTTAAAGCAAAGGCAATGGAAGGAGATGAACTAAGAAATTTCATAACAAAAGCACTCAACGAGTGGTATCAAGCTTCAAGAAAACAATACCTTAATTTGCGTAAATTTGAAGAATGTGGAAGCAATACAACCATTGAGGACATGGAAAGCAAAGAATGTTATTTAGGTCTTGACTTATCCAGTGGTGGAGACTTAACATCCGGTGCGTTGGAATTTCCTCTTGGTGGGGGAAAATACTATTTTCATTCACACAGCTTTATGCCATGTAATAGGCTGCAGGAGCATAGGCAAACAGACAATGCGCCATATGATATGTGGGTAGCAGACGGATTAATAACTCTTACCGAAACACTTGGAGGTTATAAGACTGACTATAAATATATAATTCAATATTATAAAAATCTTATAAAAAAACTCAATCTCAAGCTCCGCGGAATCGCATATGATCCTCATAACGCATCGGCATTTTTACAAGATTTAGAGGAGTTCGGTGTAGATTGTGTTGAAATTGTTCAAAGCTGTAAAAGTCTTAACGATGCAACAGATGATTTTAAAAATACAGTTGACGCTACATCAATTGATTACGATAAAAAAAATAAATTGTTCATTTGGAGCTTTAAACATGCCGTAACTGTATCAAATTCATTCGGAGAAATTAAAATAGATAAAGACTTACGAGTTAAAAGAATCGATCCTTGTGACGCTTGTATTGATGTACACAAATTAGTTATAACAAAAAAAGATGAATTTAACGCTTCAAGTTACGTAACAGACGAAATGCTTGATAAACTATGGGGATAGGTGAAAATGAAATTTACAACAAATTACATTGAGGACATTTTAATAATAAGTGGCTTAACGATTATAGTTACAGCTACTTTTTTATTGTCTACAATTGCAGGATTATATTGCTTAGGGTGTGTGTTTCTTGCGTTAGGTATTTATTTTACAGTATGTCCAATACGAAAGAGGTGATTTAATTGCTTTTCAAGAACACATATAACCCCAGTTATAAAAATACTGTTTCCGAATCAGATGCTAATTGGCAATCGTTAGCCGAATGGCTTGGATTGTCTGCAGACGATTTACAAATAAGCGGCACTAAATCACTCAAAGAAATAACCGTTTATACATGTATAAAAATACTATCTGAAACACTCGGAAAGCTGCCATTAAAAATATATCAGGATAGTGGCGGAATACGTAAGGCGACCGATCACTATCTTTATCATCTTTTAAAACTCCGGCCCAATCCGTATATGTCAGCTGCTGACTTTTGGAAATGCTTAGAAGTACAGCGAAACATTCGCGGTAACAGTTACGCATGGATGGACATATCAAGTTCAGGCAGAAACGCAGGAAATATATTAGGCATCTATCCGCTGGATAGTTCAAAAATGCAAATATATGTTGACGATATAGGACTTTTATCTTCAAAAAATAGCGTATGGTATGTTTATACCGATAAAAAAGGTAATCAATACAAGATAAATTCAAATGAATTATGGCACTTTAAAGGCATGACAATTGATGGAATTGCAGGATTAAGTGCTATTGAAATGCTAAGAAATTCTATCGAAAACGCAAAAGCTGCTGGTAATTTTTTAAACAATAGTTATAAAAATGGAATGCAGACAGCCGGAATTATAAATTACGTGGGTGATTTAAGCCCTGCTGCAGAAAACAAGTTTAGAGATAAATTTGAACAAATGTCGAGTGGGCTTAAAAATGCAAATCGAATTAGTCTTTTGCCTATTGGATATAAATACGAACCAATGGCTTTAAAATTGACAGATGCACAATTTCTTGAAAACACCAGGTTAACATTGCAACAGCTCACCGCCGCATTTGGCATAAAACCACATCAGGTTAACGACCAAACGAAAACGTCATATGCAAGTGCAAGCGAAGCAAACAGAGAATTTCATACAGATACGCTTTTATCAATCCTTACGGGATATGAACAAGAAATAACGTATAAGAGTTTTCTTGATTCAGAGTTGAACAAAGGAACATACGCAAAGTTCAACGCTGATGTTATTCTTCGTGGTGATATAAAAACAAGATATGATGCATACGCTGTCGGAATTCAAAACGGATTTAAGAAACCTAACGAAATCAGAGCAATGGAAGAAGATATGCCTGCTGACGGTGGTGATCAGCTTATTGTAAATGGTAATTACATACCGCTTACTATGGCAGGCAAGCAATACGATAAAGGAGGCACAGCCAATGGGTAAAAATAATAAAAAGTTTTGGGAATTTAAAAACGCTAACAACGGAAACGGCGAACTTATGCTGTACGGCGACATAGCAAATTCCACTTGGTGGGGTGACGAGGTTACACCCAAACAATTTAAAAACGATCTTGACGCTCTTGGAAAAATATCACACTTGGACGTTTACATAAATTCAAATGGTGGAGATATATTTGCAGGACAAGCTATTTACGCTATGTTAAAACGTATTGATGCGACAATCACAGTACATATTGATGGGTTAGCGGCAAGCATAGCAAGCGTTATTGTCATGGCAGCAAGTCGAGAAGGCGATAAAATCGTAATGCCTAAAGGCTCTATGATGATGATACATAACGGAATGATTGGGTTAATGGGCTATCTTAATGCTTCCGAATTGCGCAAATGTGCAGACGAGATTGAAAAAATAACAAAGAATGTGGTTTTACCTGCATACGAACGATCAAATCAGACAGCCGAAAAAATACAATCGATGTTAGATGCCGAAACTTGGTTATCGGCTCAAGAAGCGGTTGATCTTGGATTTGCAGACGAAATCGAAGAAAATAGAAAAGTCGCAGCGAGTATTAGTAACGACGTTTTAACCATAAACGGTATCGATACCGATTTAAGCAGGTTTAAGAATGTACCAAAAAGTTTTCTTAATCTTGCAGCATCAAAGCCGATAGTGACCGAACAGAAACCACCCGAAAACACCGACGTTCTAAAAGCAAAATTGGCATTACAGATAATTCTGTAGTGCTTTTTTATAAAATAATACAAAAATACGAAGGAGAAATTTAAAAATGAGTAGAGAATTAAGACAATTACTTGCTGATTTATCAGCAAAAACCGCCCTTGCACAGGCTTTAATAAATAAGGCAGATGCAAAAGCAGAGGAAATTACAGCAGCAAACGCCGAAATTGCACTTATGAAAGCCAAAATCGAAGCACAAAAAGCTATTGACGAAGGCAAAAAGTTTGATACAAACGGCGTAGAAATCACTGAGCAGTCTATTCCAACACCCGAAAAAAAGAAAAGCAATTATACGACTGCATTTATCAACGTTCTCTTAAGGAGAGATACTCTTGCGGATAGAGAAGTTATAAACGCTATGACATCAACAGTACCCGCCGACGGTGGATTGATCGTTCCTGAAGATATTCAGACAGCGATTAACGAATACAAGAGAGAACTGCCTGACCTCAAAAGGCTGGTAAATGTTATCCCTGTTTCAACAGATGCCGGCAGCAGAGTTTACGAGAAAATTGCAACAATGACAGCTCTTGAAAATATCACGGATGATACCGCAGATATTGCAGACGCAGGCTCACCGCAGTTTGAAGCTGTTACTTATGCAATAAAGAAATATGCAGGTTGGATTCCTGTACCGAATGATCTTTTGAACGACAGCGATCAAAATATAGCAGCATATCTCGCAAAATGGATAGCTCGTAAATCTGTCGTTACAGGCAACACGCTAATTATAGCTATCCTAAAAGCATTAACACCTGTTACATTTGCAAATTATAGGGCAATTAAAAAGGCTCTTAACGTAACTCTTGACCCGATGATTGCAGTAGGTGCAGGTATATTAACAAATCAAGACGGTTTCCAATATCTCGACACTCTCGAAGATGGCACCGGAAAGCCTATTTTGCAAGTGGATGTTACACAACCAACACGTAAGTTATTTGCTGGAAAGCCTGTAGAAGTTATCAGCAACACCGTTCTTGCAACAGAGGGTACAACTACCAAGCTCGCGCCTATATTTGTTGGAAATATCAAAGAGCTTGTCACATTCTTTGAAAGACAGGGCTATCAGATAGCATCAACCAACGTCGGTGGTACAGCGTTCCGAAAAGACCGCACAGAATTCCGCGTAATCGAACGTGAGGATGTCAAGGCGGTTGATACAGCTGCGGTTATATACGGCAAAATAGACGTTACTACTGCAATTGCATAAGGAGGTTTAAACAATGTACACAGCTAAAAATCATTCGGAGGGCCCGGATAAAACCGTTATCGGGGGAGAGCTAATAATTGAAGCAGGCGGCAAGGTCAAGTTTGAAGATGTTGAATTTGCTCCTGCTGCAAATCAAGCAGCAAGCGTGGAAGCTACAACTCCGACTGTTGCCGAATTTAACGCTCTGCTCGTAAAACTCAAAGCCGCCGGTATTATGGTGGCAGATGCATAAAAAGGGGCAATATTTGCCCCTCCCTAAAGGGGGTATATCATGGCATTACTCGATGATGTAAAAAAATACATGGAAATAGATGATACAGGCGATGTGGATTACGATGTAAAAACAGACGCACAAATTACAATCTTAATCGAAGCCGCAAAAATTTATTTAACAAATGCCGGTGCAATTCCAGACGATACTAACAAGCTCTATTGTCTTGCAGTTTACATTCTCGTATTGCACTGGCACGACAACAGAGGTGTAGTTGTAATCGGAACAATCACCAAAGAGCTTGAATTTTCGCTTAAAAGTATTATCACTCAACTTAAATACTGTTATGATGATCCGGTGGTGACATAAATGCAGGCAGGAGATTTAAACACTCGGATAACAATACAACACGACACTTCAGACGGCACAACAACGCCCAGCTGGGCGACATTCTGCATCATTATGGCGAATAAAAAAGGCTTGACAGGTAAAACGTTTTACCAAGCAGCAGCAGTACAAGCCGAAAGTGATATTATCTACACAATACGATACCGCAAAGATATTACTGCAGGTATGCAAATTATAGACTGCAATAGCACTTTAACTATCAAAGCACCGCCTGTCGATGTAAACAATCGCAAACAATGGCTTGAAATACACGCAAAAGAGGTGTTGACTAATGGGGGCTAATTTCTCGGTTAATGGATTTAGTGATATCATAGACAGACTTAGCGAAATGGCTTATAACGTTGATGAAGTCGTTGATCAATCCTTAATAGAGGCTGCTACAACAATGCAGCTCGAAGCTAAAAAGCTACTTAAGACACCTACAATTCACCATATTGGAGATAATTATTTTTCTGCTCCATCTGCTCGTGATGGGGATAATTCAAAAATTATTAAAAATATGAAAGTAAGTAAAGTAGTTCACGGCTGGAAACCCGGTGTTGTTCACGGCTCAAAACAAGGTCACGGTACATATATAAAAGTCTACAATTCCGATCCAAACGCACAACTTACCGAATATGGTCATAGCGGCAATATTGCTCCTGCACATCCCTTCCTTGCACCAGCGTTCGAAAGAAAGAAAAAAGAAGCTTATAAGATAATCGAAGATAATTTGATTGGAGCGTTGAGCAAATGAGTTATAGAACAATAATCGACTCAGCTCTGACTAACCCGTTTCACGAAAAACCCGTGGCATTTCAATGTTATCGTGGCAATTCGAAAAAATATATAACATATTTTTGCTACAACCAACAAGGCGAAGCGTGGGCGGAAAACAAAGAAATAGTAACGGGATTTTATATTCAAATAGATATTTGGTACGACACGTCCGACTACGAAGAACTCGCAGAACAAATCAAAACAGCGCTCGAAGCTGTTGGGTTTCAAGGATATACAGCGCAAGACTTATACGAGCCGGACACTAAAATATATCACAAAGCNNTTTCGTGCAATTATAAAAATTAAAAACATTAGAAAAGAAAGTAGGTAATTAAATGTTAATAACAGGCATTGAGAAGGCTTACATAGCCGTAAACACTCTTGACACCGCCGCAGGGTTAACGTACGGAACTCCTGTGTATTATGAGGGCATACAAAGCTATGAATGCAACCCAAAGATTAATCCATCGGTACAACATGGCGAAAATCGTGTGTTGAGACGGAAAAATACGTTTGATAGCGCTGATATTAACCTTGCTCTTGCACAGTTAACGTCAGCACAGAAAGCGGCACTTTTAGGGCAGCATATAGCTTCAATTGGAGGAGTATATGCAAAATCTGACGACTCAGCTCCATATGTTGCGTTACTTTATAAGGCAACAATCGAAGGTGGTTATCGTTACGGCGTATTTTATAAAGGTATGTTTACCGTTCCAAAAGATAGCGCAAAAACACAGGAAGGCAAAACTGAATATCAATCACCGCAGTTAACAGCATCTTTTGATTCAACTATATACAATAAGATGTGGGAATATCATGTTGATACTACCGATCCGAATTGCCCTGTTGACGTTGATTCTACATGGTTCAATGCGGTTGTTATTCCTGAAGCAGATACAGTCGCTCCGACACTCACCAGCGTTCCTGCGAATAATGCAACAGGCGTTACAGTATCGTCGACTGTCGTTGTTACATTTAGCAAAGTAATGGATGAATCTACAATCACTCTCGGCAATATCTTTTTAACTACCGCAGCAGGTGTTTTGGTAGCGTGTACAATAGCACTTGATGCAACAAAGAAAATAGCAACACTTACGCCTACATCAAACATGGGAACAGGTGTACACCTTGCAATCGTTACAAAAGATGTTAAATCTGCAACAGGTGTAAATCTCGCAGCAACTAGCATCATCAAGTTTACAGTAGCTTAATAACAATATGAGAGGGGGGCTTAACCGCTCCCCTTTTTATTAAAAAAATGGAGGATAATTATGACAACAATTAAATTAGATAAAATTACAGGTAAAAACGAAAACGGCGAAGATATAATCGAAACAAAAACATATTTTGCACCTAACCCAAAAGCAAGAATGGTCCGCAAGGCAGCAGAGATGATCGAAACATTAAATATACGTGATTTAAGAACGTCCGATCTTGACATGATAGTCGATTATGTCGTTGAGTTATTTGCATATAAATTTACAGCAGATGAATTATGGGATGGATTATCTGCAGAAAATCTAACGCCGACTGTTATGGCTTGTATTAATAGCGTCATGGGTGACTTAAATAAAAAACTCGGTGCAATCCCAAACGTTCGGGCGGAGTAGGCAAGAAAAAACCGATCTCCGCAAGTGATTTTATGAAAGAGTTTTATGCAGGGCGATTAAGTGAAGGCTGGCCGTTATCTGTAATAGATGACACAGACTTTTTTTATTACCTAGATATTGTCGCATACAAGGCAAAACCCGAAGTACATTACATCAACGAGTTATTTTAAGAGAGGGAGGTAGACCATATGGCAACTAAAGAAATTAAATCGTTAGCTGTCAAGCTAGCACTTGAAAACGGAAGTTTTAGTCAAGGTATGGCAGATCTAAGGCAAAACATGAAGATTATCGATTCCGAGTTTAAATCATCCATTACAGGTGTAAAAGATTGGGGTAAAAGCCTTGATGGTTTAAAAGCAAATGCAACCGCTCTCGGTGAAAAGATAAATGTTCAAAAAGATATTATAAAAGCTTTTGAACAACAGCTCCAAAAGTCTAAGGATATTCTTTCACAGAATGAAAAGGCAATGCTTGACCTTAAAGATAAAGTTGTTAGTTCAAAAACAGCGTGGGAGCAGAGCAAGACAGCAATCGGAGCAAATAACGAAGCTACAAAAAAGCTAAAAGATGAATATGACGCTTTAAATAATCAATATGAACATTCGGAAGCTCTTGTAAGAAAAAACAATACATCTGTTAAGAATTACACTGTCGAAGTAAACAATGCCAAAGGTGCATTGAACGGTATGGAAGCAGAACTTACGCAGACAAATAATGATATAAAAAACTTTGATGCAAACGCAAAAAAAGCTGCAGCAAGCGCAAGTACAATGGCATCGGACATTGATAAAAAAGTTAATAGTGTTCTCAAAATATTTGCGGTTGGATTAGCTGCCGCAGCCACAGGTATGGGTGCTTTAGGTAAAAGCAGTCTTGAAGGTGCAAGCGAATTAGAGGGATACCGTAATACATTAAATGTAGTTATGAAGGACACACAACTCGCAGGAGAAATGTTTGCATGGGCAGTCGATTTTGCAAACAAAACACCTTTTGAAACTGATTCTATTGTACAAGCAACAGTCAGACTGCAAAGTTACGGTTTAATGGCAAAGGAAGTATTACCTGCAATCGGAGACATGGCAGGAGTAATGAATAAAGACATTATGCAAGCTGTCGAAGCTGTTGCAGACGCTCAAACAGGCGAACTTGAACGCTTAAAAGAATTTGGCATAACAAAACAAATGGTTATTGATAAAGCCAATGAAATTATGCGAGGTAAAGAAATTGTCAATAATCAAGGTCAAATTACAGACCAAGAAAACTTTAACACCGCTCTTTTTGCACTGATGAATGATAGATTTAAAGGTGGCATGGAGATACAAGCTAACAGTTTTAAAGGATTATGGAGTACCGTTACCGGCGTTGTAAAAACCTCATTAGCACAAATGATGGGTATTACAGATGAAGGCGGAGTAGTAATTGGTGGTGCATTTGATATTATAAAAAATAAGATTAAATCGGTTGCCGACACATTGCAAAAGTGGAGCAAAGACGGAACGTTGAAAGAAATTGGGAACAAACTACAATCTGCATTTATCGGAGTAGTAAATTTTATAACAAATAATGTTATACCAACAATAGGCTTCTTTATTAAAAATTTTGATACTGTAAAAACAGTTATTATCGGTGTTGTAAGTGCTATGGCTATATGGAAAACTGCTACAACAACTGCGTTAGTGTTGCAAGCAGCACAATCNNATGGCGGACAAGCCGCTGCAACAGCAGTCGCAACAAAGGCACAGTGGGGGTTAAACGCTGCTATGGTAGCTAATCCTATCGGTGCTATAATCGCCGCAGTTGTTGCTCTTATCGCCATTATAGGCAGTCTTATTTGGTGGTATAATAGTGCCGGCGACGCGGCTAAACAAGCTGCAGATGAAGAAATCGCCGCTGAAAGAAAAGCCGCAGAAGAAGCGCGTGCAGAACACGCAAAAATCGCTGCTTCTAAAAAAGCTGAAATTAACGAAAAAATACAATCTGAAAAAAATTATCACGACAAACAATCATCTCTTCTACAAAAAGAATACGACGATGAAATGGCAGTAGGTCAAAAAAAGTTAGAAGCATTAAAGAAAGCTCTTGCTGAACGTCAAAATGCTTTGGATGATTATTATAATAAAGCTATAAAAGCTATACAAGATGAATATGGAGTATTCGAAGAAAAGCAAAAAAGTAAAACGGAATTAGTTCAAGAAGAATACAATAAAAAATTACAAACAATTGCCGACATTGTTTCTATGTCGCAAAATGCGGCAACACAAGAAGGCGAAGCTTATGTAAAAGCAGCTGAAGACATATTAGAAAAATCTCGTTCCTTACATAATGAAAAAATTACAATGTACACCGAAGAATATCTGTTGTCTATCGGTGTAATAAATGATGAATTGAGAGCAAAAGTAAAAGGCTTTCAGGATGAAATAACCGCTATCCAAAAGAAAACCGATGACGAAAACGCATTGATTAAAGCACAAGCCGACGCTGAAAAGCTGATTGACTTACAGAAAAAAGTTGATCAGGCAAAAACAGATGAAGAAAGATTAGCGGCAAATGAAGCGCTTCAAGCGGAAATCAATCGTCAAAACCGTGAAAAATTATTAGAGCAACGTAAAAATGAAATCGATAGCCTTAATCAAAAAATAAAAGACGCGAACGAAAAAGCTGCCGACGAAAAAAATCTACTACTGCAAAAACTTAAGGATAGACTTGCAGATGAGCAAGTTGAAATTAAGAAAAATGCAGATTATAACATTTCTGAAATCCAACGCGAACGCAAAGCAAAGGAATCTGCTGAAACATTAAAATATGAAGCAGCAAAAAAGTCTTTAGATAAAGAAGAAAAATATCTCGAAAACTGGATTGATAATGTTTACAAGCCCTTGATAGACGAACAATACGACAAGGTGATTAGAAAAGAAAATGAACGTCATAATCTTGTTATGAAAAACCACGAGAAAGAGCTTGAAGCCGCAGCTTCTCCTGAGGAAAAGAAAGCAAAAGATATAATTAAAAAAGCCGAAGCGGATAAAAGCAAAATAACAGGCGACATTTATCCTGATCCAAACAATCCAACAATCAAGATAACCGTAAAAGATCAAATAAAAATGTACGATAAAGTAATCGAAGATCAAAAAAAGATACTTCGCGACATGGGCATACCAGGATACGCAAAAGGCACATCAAATCACCCAGGTGGATATGCAATAACAGACGAAGGCAATAAAGGCGAATTAAAGTATTATCCAAGCGGAACGGTGGTTGTACCACACGACATATCAATGCAGATTGCAAGGTCTATCGGCTCGTCTGTTAGCACTCAAAACAATATAAGTCGTGGCGAAGTTAATTTGCATTTTCACGTTGGAAATCTCGTCGGTCAAGACGGTATGCACGACNNCATATTAATTAAACACAATCAAAGGCGGTGATTGATATAGCAAGATACGGCACTAAAAAATACGGAAGTGCAAAGTACGGTTCAGGTGGTACGATAATCAAAGTCACACCGCCCGGCGGAGAGCAGAAAACAATCGAAGCTTTCCAAGTGTGCGAAACAGCGTTATCGGTAACGGATAGGGCAGGCTCTTTTCGCCTGTCCTTACCTGCTTTCGACAACTCTATAATCGATGTTTACCCTGTCGGCTCTGATGTCACAATTGATCAGGGTGAAAACATATTTCGAGGGTGGGTAATTAGACCGCCTAAGAGTTTAATGGGTGTAGTGCGAACAGCGAGCCTTGAAGGGGCTACATATACTAGCCGTACACAAAAAATTATTGTAACCGAAAGCTACACAAATGTAGCGATAAGCGATATTGTTTTAAATTTGTTTTCGAAGTATGTTTCATGGGCGACAGTCACTAAAGTACAAGCGTGCAGTAAAATAATTTCTATAAACTTTGGTGACGTGTTTTTATGGGATGCAATGGAGCAGCTTTGCAGGATATCGCTTTACGATTGGTATATTGATGAAACACTAGACGTTAATTTCTTTGATAAGATATCAAGCGTTAACCCCATTGTACTAAGTCAAGAAAATGCGAATTATAAACGTGGTTCGGCAAACTTCACGCCTGATGCAAGTAAACTTGTAAATAAATTGTGGGTAAAAGGCGGCAAGGCAGTATCTGATCCATTTACACAGTCAATTACAATAAGCGGTACAACACCGATCCCTTTATTTTATACACCACGTTCCCCTATCACTGTTACAATTGGCGGTGTAGAAAAAACGCTCGGCATACAAAATATTACCGATGTCGGCACAAAAGATTTTTTAATCAATACAAATGAAAAATTGTTAATCCCTGATTTGTGTACAAGCGGAACAGGAACGATAGTTTATTGTTATGAATATCCAATTAAACTATTACTTGAAGATAAGCAATCACAGACAAAATATGGCGTGTTTGAAGATATTTTAAACGCTGACACAGACGACAAAACAATAGCTCGTGAGTTAGGTATACAATACCTTTTCAAATATTCTAACCCTGTTATGACGGGCAACATACAACCCATGGAAGGCAAATATAAACCGGGTGAATTAATTAAAATTGAAATACCCGATATAAATATCAATGATTATTTTCAGATTAAGCAAGTAAGAAACAGCTCTGTTCCGGGCTTAGGTCAAATAAATATTAATTTACAACTTGAAACTCCCGAACGAGACATATCAGGTATACTCAAAGAATTTAATGAGCGCCTTGCAAAACTTGAACGGACTATCTATAAAAATAGTGGCACAGAAGTAACAGTTGAGCAATATAGAGAATATACCGACAGCTTAACAATGCCTACAATAACAGACAGCAGCATTACATACGTATTGCATCAATATCCGATATGCGGCACAGGAACAATATGTAATACAACATTATTAATCTAATAGAGGTGGTTATATGGCAATCACAGCAGGGGCAAATACACTCGCTTTGAATAGCGTAATTAATACAATTTTAAACGGTATCACAGTAATATCAATCAAAAACGTAGGCGGCGAATATTTTCGTAAAATTCCTACGGATATAGAGGAAATATCGGCAACATCAAAGCTATATACGTTTTATTTAAACGAAACAGAGGGTAATACAATTATTACATCTGTATCTTTGTATGGGAACGGAGCAACAACAACGCTCGGAAACGGAACGGAAATAGCATCACAGGCATTGAGCTTGACAAAAGACAATACACAGTCGCTCACAATTTCATGGGAGGTAAGTATAGTATGAGTACATATACAAAAACAAATTGGGTTGATAATACAACTCCATTATCAGCAGGAAACCTAAACAAAATCGAAGCAGGTATTGAAAAAGCCGTATCAATAAGTAAATATCCAACAGCAGCCGGAACGGGTACAGCGATAACCGTATCGGCTTTAAATTTTGCTTTAGAGAATGGCGAATCGCTTACATTCATAGCAGCCGCAAATAATAGCAGTTCGGCAACAACGCTTAACGTAAATGATTTAGGTGCTAAATCGATTTATAAACCAGGCGGAACATTAGCACCAAAATTAATATCAGGAAAAGCCTATACAGTATGGTATAACGCAGCAGGTGGCAATTTTTTTATTAAAGCCAGTGCAGAGGGTGATGCAGTAGCTGCTAATGTACTGGCAGAAAAAACATTTAGCAATGACAGCGAAACAGGACTTGTAGGCACAATGACCGAAAGAGGCGTTATTGGTATTACGCCTTCATCTTACGACCAATTAATTCCCGAAGGGCATTATTTAAACAGTGTTGTATATGGTGATTCTGATTTAGTTTCAGGTAATATAAAATCAGGTGTTGAGATATTCGGCGTTAACGGTTCGTTTACCGCTGATGCTACCGCAACTGCAAATTTATTATTATCGGGACTGATAGCGTATGTTAACGGCGTAAAAATAACAGGTACAATGCCAAATAAAAATACAGCATTTCTTATAGTTATACCATCCACAGTAGACCAAACAATACCCGAAGGCTATTACGGTGGGACGTTTGACAGTGTTACGATAGCCGGTTCAGCTAATTTACTCCCCGAAAACATCAGAGATGGCGTAACTATATTTGGAGTGACAGGCAACTTCGTGGGATAGTCAACACATATACAGGAGGATAAAATATGGCAGATGCAGTATATCCAGGAGCAGTAAAAACATGGACCGATGTTCAGGATAATAACAACGACATATTAGCTTCGCATATAAATGAAGCATATGCAGAAATAATCGCCACTCAAAAAGAGTTGAACAAAGAAAAGCAAACAAGAGAAACAATGCAAACCAATATAGCGAACGCAAATACCGCATCAAGCAACGCAGAACAAGCGGCAACATATGCCCTCGAAGCAGCAGATGATGCTGTAGATAAAGCGAATGATGCTCTTACTTCCTCCGCTGAAAACACCGAATCAATTAAATCCCTCGAGGAATCCTTCTCCAATTCAAACCCGAACGGAGAAAACCGAGTATCAATAACCTCCGCAGCCGATATAGTATCGTTACCGAAAAATGCGGCACAGGGTGGGTTGATAGGTGTGGTTAAGGGTATGACAATATATCCTCTTGCTATCGGTGCAAGTGTAATCGTAGGTGGTACAGTTACGTTTGCAAGCGTTTTAAACAATAAATACTATGATAGTTTACATAAAACAATTTTAACAGGCACAGGCTCAACTATGACCGTTACGAACGATACGGCGGCGACAGCAAGTTTTATCGTTGTTGACTTAAACGTTCACGGCTTACAATCCAAAACCGCAACCGAAATGGCTAATATGACGCCGAATTATTTTAGCGGCACACAAAATAATACGGTTACGAGATTGAGAAGTGTTGGGAAGAATTTGTTTAACAGGGATGATTTAGAAGTTGGTGATATAACACAAAGTACCGGTTTAAATCTTGTAAATGCTAATAGATGCAGAACAAAATTCCTAAAAGCTAAGCCATCAACGGCATATGTTTTAAAGAAAAACGATTTAGCGCAGGACTGGTGGGGCGTTCGTTCATACGATATAAACAAAAATCCTATTGGAACTGTTTGGCTATATAACTTAAACACTCAGATAGGAACATTTACAACCTCTGCAAGCTGTGCTTACATAAGAATAAAGTTTGACGATACCTTAAATGATGTTTATAATTCAAATGTACAGCTTGAATACGGTACAGTTGCAGCCGCCAATGTACCCTATCAAGAATCATATCAATATATTGAACCGTTTATATGCCGCAGAGTTCCGAACGGTGTCATGGATACGATTGAAGACGGTAAATATATTCAAAGAAATAGTGTGCCAACAACAATTGATTTACCAAGCAATTTTTATATAGCAATATCTAATAGTAGTGGAAGGGATATGTACAGAAAAAATGTACTTACTTTAAATCCTGCCGCTTATAGTTGGGTAGCTTCTTATACTGGGTTTTTATTGTTTTCTTCTAATTTAGGTTTAATACCTCAATACGGCGGATGGGCAAATGTTCCGGTAAATTCATATGGCTGGTCAATATACTCAACTGGAATGGATTTAGTTTTACCTACAGGACAAACCCCAGCAACATTTTTTGGAACACTTACTTTAGTTTATCATCTTGCTGTACCGATAATTACTGAAAATATAACAAGCGGAGTATTACAATCCTATCCGAGCGGTACGATATACGCCGAGCGCGCGTTTAATGATGTATGCGTGTACAGCTCAAACGCGGCTATACTTCGGACAGGCTATCCAATAAAAACGCTTGAATCACTTTACAAGGTTAATGAGGTTACAGGCGAATTAACTCCCCTTGACGTTAGTGCAGCTGTGATAGCAGTCGGCGGATTAAGTTTTACTCATAGCGGATTGACTAGCGGCGATGTAGTCTTCTTTACTTATTTTTGGAATTATTCGGGTGTGAACGGGGAGAACGTATATAGTTACCTCGATAGTAAATTTGCAATCGCAGACACTACGAACGGTAAATTTTATTCGTATAAGCCTACAATTACAAACGGTGTGATTGTTGGATGGACTGTTACGGAGGTGACATAAATGACCGAATTACTTATAAATGCTTTTGTTGCCGCTATTGAGGGCGGTACAATGACGATTGACAATGTTCCTGAAGTGTATCGGGGACAGGTGCAGGAATTATTAAAAGACAACGAAGGAGAATGAAAAATGACAACTTTACAAATATTAATAGCTTTCGGAATTCCTTCTTCAATTACAGGGTTCTTTATTTGGCAATTAAAGCGAAGTATAGATAAAGCAGAAAAGGCCAGGCAAGAACGAGAAGTATCCCGAGTGCAAAACGAAACGCTAGTTGTAAAAGGTCTCGGGGCTGCTTTTGCACTTGGAGAAGCCGCAGCTGAAGCTATTCAAAAAGGCGAACATAACGGAGAACTTTCCGCTGCTCTTGCATATGCACAAAAGGTTAAACATGAGCAAAAGGATTTTCTTACAGAATTAGGCATTAAAAATTTATATTCAAAAGGAGCGTAAGAAATTAACCTACGCTCCTTTAATATTGGAGGTATAAAAAATCATGGCAAAAATAATTAATGCAATCATTCCTGTTCTCAAAGCAAACTATCACCGCATGACTAGTCCTTACGGCATGAGGACAAACCCTTTTGATAAGAATGACCCTGTCAAGAAAATGCACTGGGGAATAGACCTAACGGGCAAAAGTGGCGCGGTTGATGATATAACTGCTTTTGAGGACGGCGTTGTTATATACGCACGTGACACAGTTGAGGGAAAAAATAAAGATTACCCAGCAGGAAACTATGTCGTATTAAAGCACACAAACGGCTACACAACGCGTTATTTACATTTAGCTTACGGTACGGTCAAAGTCAAGAAAGGCGATTCTGTAAGGCGAGGACAAGTTATAGGGCGTATGGGAACAACAGGAAGCTCAACAGGCAATCACTTACATTTCGATGTATTGCTCAATAATGCTAGAATCGACCCTGTTCCTTACCTACTCGGGTTGAGTAGAATAGTAAATGACCCGTTAGTTGGCGATGTTGACTTCGACGGGGATGTGGATGCAGTTGATTACATGTATGTAAAAAGGTTATTACTCGGCAATATAAAATTGACAGACGAACAAAAATCGCTTGCGGACATTAATGGCGATGGTAAAGTTACGCCTGCGGATTATTTATTGCTAAAAAGAATAGTTCTTGGTACATACAAGGTTAAATAATAAAGGAGGAATTTATTAAAATGGCAACACTATTTTTAGCAATCGGTCTACTAATATTGATAATGGTTAATATCATCCTCGGAAGCATGAAAGGTTTTCTTAATAAATCATTCGATTGGGATAAGTGCCGAAAAGGTATATACAAAAATGGCATTATATTTATATGCCTTACTCTGGTCTACCTTGCCGGCTACCTTAACCAAGATATTATAGCTATCGAAGTAGGCGAATTAAAAGTCAATCTCATGCAAGCTACATACTATACAATTTTAGCAAGTTATCTTTATTACGCAGCTGATGTTATAAAGAAAATAAGTAAGAACCTTAAATCAGGAACAATCAATGCAGAAAAACCACCTGACATAAAATAAGATGCTCATATAAACATTATGATATATATTCCATTTCACAGACGAGGGTGGAGCTTTTCTAATATCAATCCAAAATCATTATGCATATTATAGTAGTGATAACAGTCAACAAAGTACCACGCTTTATTCATGGTAGTATTTTCAGCCTCTCCAACCGGAGGGGCTTTTTTTTAATAAGATACTCGCTTCCGGAGCGGATAAATAAGACGAACCGCCCAGTGTATAAAAATGTATTAAAGTTAATTTTAAAGCCTCACCTTCAATCGAGAGTGGGGCTCTTCTTTTATTTTTCACAATATCATATGGATACAAGTTAACAAAAGCAAATATTGATTACTGAAAATTACTGCAAAGAAATATTATATACATATGTTTTATATGTATCAACAGTATTTGAAGCATTATATTTTTGCGAAATAGGATAAACTACTCTAACTTTTTCGTGGCTTAAGGCAAATAAGCATACACCTAAAGCTACGGGTTTGGTGCTTAGGGGAGCGATACATGCATAAGTATCGCTTCCAATACTATTTTCCAACAAATTATATGTTTCAAACGGGTTGTCTGCTGGTGTATAAAGCATACAACTTTTTTGGTTTTGCATTAATTGATAGTTATTTACTATGCTTATGTCCTTATATTTTTGATAAAATGATGGCAAGTTATTAATTAAATTTAATTCTTTATACGCTGTGTCCTCAGTTACTTTAAGTGCTAAAGCTCCTTCAAATCCCATAAAAAGATATAAGTCATTATTCGTTTCATGGCTAACGCCACTAAACCCAAATAATTCATACATAGATAAATCTCCTATAAAAGATCTGTAGGAAGTAAATGGCTCTTTAGAAAAATTATAATCATATGGAATAGAATACAGTACTTGCAAGTCCACGCCGGGAATAATAACTTTAAAATACTTAATTATTGAAAATATCTCAGGAATTTTAATGCATGAGATATCAATCAATATTTTACTTCCCCAAATATCTATATTGAGTTTTTTTATCTGCATTATAAATTTAATAGGTAAAGTATCGCCGCGTATTATTGTAACATTATAATGCTTGAAATACTCCAATATGGAATCTGGAATTTTATCCTCAGTATATTTAATTACAATTATATTTTTAATAGATAGTCCATTATTTAACAAATACTCAAAACTTTTTGTCGACCTTTTTTCTGTTGTCAAGGAAAAAATAAAAGTATCAGTAGCCGTTAAATCACAACATTGCTCAATGTTATTCATATGATAAATTATGCTATTCATTGGGTCTATCCTCCTGATTAAATAAACTCAATTGAATATCGTTTTTAGTAGAAGATTCTAATTTATCTTGTTGTGACAATTTTCGTTCGGTTGATAGGGAAACCATCATTCTGGTAATTTCATCTGATGAAAACCGAACATTAACTCCACCTCTAATTCTATATGAAATGTTAAAAATAGGCGAAAAAGCTCTATTTATATAATAAATATCTCCTTTTCTATCAATACTTGCAGAGACACGTTGAGTTTTCTCACGTTTTATAATCATAGACCAACTCTCAGATGTATTAATAATGTTTCTTAAATCATCTGATAGTTCCAATTTGTTAAAAACAAATTGATTTGTTTCTGGATATCTTACTTTTTTATCTTTATGGAACTCAGCAAAAACATTACCAACATTAAGAATTAAGTTCCTTATTTTATTCCCATATTTTATAATTGAACATACATTTTCAAACTCTGACATAGAAAACTCACTTATTGCTCTGTTTTGTGATTCTTTTGATATTGATTTGGTCTCAAAAAATCTATTTTTTTCATAAAATAAAGCATCACTTATTATTGTTCGACAAATATTAATAAATGTTCTTGGGTTTCCATCAGCAAGATGAGCTATTGTATTAAACCCATAATATAATTTTTTTCTTTTGTAAATTGAGGACAAAAGTACAGTGATAGAATAACGATATTTATTTTCATAGTCATTTATATATTTTTTTACATTCGGATGAGCTGTTTTATTAAAAAACGCTAACATAGCTTCTTTAGCATTTTGAGCGGAAATCAATACATCATCTTTGCTTCGAATTACCCATAATGCATTTATTGTTTCAGCAATAGGATTGTTTGGGTTTTTAATAATATTTATTATTTGATCTTTAAGTTCTGCATTACTGCTAATAGAATTTTTTTCAGATAATATTTGTTTTAAATGTTCTTGCCTTCCTCTACAAATCTCTCTGCATTCTTCATCAAGATCTTCCTTATCTCCAAGCAATCCTAATATTCCATCAGAATGGCATAATTTAGATGATATGCATAATCTTTTAAATGCAATCTCAGTAAAATATTTTTTCTGATCTTCAAACTTCTGCCCCTTGTTTATTTCAACCAGAAAATAGTCATGCTTTTCACGCAAATATTCTGTTTGATTTATTGTAGCTTTTGTTACGATACCTTCACTCCGTCTACCGATTCGTAAAGAAATTGATTGCTTTGAAAACTTTATTGCTGTATTAAAGAACTGTTGTAATTCTTCTGTTAGATTCTCGAATTCATCAATAAGTATTAGATAAATTGTCTTGTTTAGTTCAGCAACAAATATAGATATATTATTAATTAAAACGTCGCTTAATGAATATAGCTTTAACAGTGCTGATGGAGTAAAAATTACGTTTGAAAAAATGGATTCATTTTTATAAGTATCTATATATCTTAACTCAGTTAAAATGAAATTAAAAATATCTTGAATAGTAGTAGCTGATGATATGGGGGCTATATTAACTTCTTTAATTATGTTCTGAATAAACTTATATTCAAATGACTTTATGCATATATTTTGCACTTCATTTAAATCCATTAAAACAGAAATTATCTGTTTGCAAAAGGACAACTCTAAATAATGCTCAAAAAAAGATAGCCATTTATCTGGAGATTGATTTTCAAATATGCTCTTAAATGTGTTAACAAACGAGTCATCACATCTAAAATAAAAACCGATACTTCTTTCCGATTTAATTACACTAAGTAAAGATTGGCCATTTCTTTCGTTTGCTCTTTCTTTTAGAACGGGATAGGAAAAATATTTTAAAATTGTTGTTTTACCAGATCCGCGTGATCCTTGCAATATTATAGGAAGCTTTTGCGTTCTAAACTTCTTTTCATCCATGTCTTTCAATACCCCTGTATTAAAAGGGGTACACCATAAACTTAATATCTTTTGAGGTTCAATTATATTTGCATTAATATCATCAAATGGGTTGTCAAATGTATCTGTCAGCTGCGAAGTGAAGTTGTTTGGCATTCTGAAGTTTCTCCTTTCTCGCAAAAATAGGTTTCCAATTATTGGACGACCAAAAGATAGGTAATGAATTATTAGGAGTATTATAATAAAATCCGAAACAATATTCGCCATCTTTATAACCTAACGGCATTTCATGTTCTATTATTTCTCCATAATTTTTTATAATATTCTTTACTAAATCTTTTAATTCAGGGAATCTATAAAAAACCATAGAAGCATCAGAAAAACATTTATTACGTTCATCTACCAAAGTACAATAAATAACATTAATTCCTTTTTCGGATAGCTTTTCAACTGCTTCTTTACTTGCTATTATTGTCAGATAGTATATGCTTTTATACGGAATATTTTCCACATTCTTAAAAAATGTTCTTAATGCTGTTCCTCCACTTAGAGTTGCATCATCTATAAAAACAACTATATTTTCAGATGTTGAATCTATTGAAGTAGGGTAAAAAAAACGGTCAATGCTAATATTAGCCTGTTGACGAAAATGGTATAATAAAAGCCCTCCACTTTCGCTTGCAGAACCAATTGATGAAAAACAAACATTTTTTAATTCTTTTTCTATTGAATCTTCTTCGTATAAATTGTTTTTCACTATAACATCATGAAGAAAATTTTTGTATAAGATTTTACATAAATGATTGATATCATCAGGGTTGTAATATGTATAATTACATAAAATCCATAATGCTATTCTTTTTTCATCCTCTGCATCACAAAACTGTCCTGTAAAATTGTTTAGCCATGAATAAATATCATCAATGTCTATTTCAATTTTCCACGACTTTTCAATAGTCTTTTGTAAAATTCCTAACATTTGTTCAATATTCGGAAAATTGTCTGGAAAATCAATGGCCATATTATCACCTACCTAATCAAATCTATATTTTGAGCCTATATAAAACTCTTTATCTGCTTCTATGCTAATCCAATTACGATTTAATCTTTCAGCGCATGCTCCAGTTGTATTGCTGCCAGCAAAACAATCAAGCACTATTTCCGCTTCTCGAGTTAGCATTTTGATAAAAAATTCGGGAATTGCCATAGGCATGCGTGCGGGGTGAATATCGATTCCTTTCTCTTTACATTTTTTTAAATATTGATTATTTGAGTCAGTGTTAGCAGCTATAATTACATTAGAAGGAATAGCACCTCCATTATTTTTAGAGAAGGCTGTATTGCTGATATTGTGTTCAGATGGTCTTTTCCCAGAATTGTATTTTCCACTTTCGAACAATTTATGCATCTGCTTGCTGTATTCCTCTAAAACATCTTTATTACTTGCGTATGGGTTAGGCGTTTTTGACATCCACCATAAACGTGTAAAAGAATCTTTTACACGCACTCGTTCTTTATTTACCCATTGAATCGGACCGGGTAACCTTGCAGGATTGTAATAAATAAACTCTTGGCAAAGATGCAAACCACAACGGTTTTTGAACTCTAACAAGGTTTCCATTGGTAATGTTGAAAAAGTTGGTTCTCCGGGATTCCACGCATTTCCTATCTCGATTACTATTGAACCATTGATAGATAGTAAAGGTAATAACGATCTTCCAACATCACATAACCAGTTTTTATATTCTTCCCCAACAAGATTCCCATATTTTTTTGCTCTATTTAACGGAAAAGGAGGAGATGAAAAAATTAATTGAACTTGATTTATATAATTAGGAATCAAATACTTTTTTATTACATTTTCACATTTTTCGTTTATGCATATTCCCTGAGGAGTATTGTAACGTCTCCATTTGATTTTTGGCTGAATCATTATTGTTTTCCTCTTTGTATCGCTATATTTCATATTCTAAATTATAATAATTCAAAAGATATCTTTATTGAAATATTATAACAGAAGCAACCTATTTTACATTGTGTTGTTTTAATTATAATCCTTTAAATAATTCGGATAAAGAAACACCTAACCCATTAGCAATTTTTTCAAGATTTATTATAGCGATGTTTCTTTTTCCAAGCTCAACACTAGCAAAATAAGTTCTATCCATGCCTATTTTCAAAGCGAACTTTTCTTGACTAAATCCAGTTTTAACGCGGAGTTCTCTAATTCTTTTACCTATTTCTTTTATTATCATATTTACACCTAATCATTTTGTATTTAAAAGGTTTAAATGAATATTCATATATTAATATACAAACAAACGGAGTATAAGGCAACTGCTTATAAGTATCATCATGTCAATTTTTATAAATATAATTATTACAATACTATTCAAAAATTACTAAATCTCGGATCTTTTTATTTAATATCATCGATACTTTTAGAAAAGTGTTTTTCTCATTTCTGATAGATTATTTTTTTATATCCCAAATATAGCCTTTATAAAAAAGTTGTAATATTTTAAATGACAAATATTGACAATATTATTATTCTGTGATATTATTAATTTAAAGTAAATTTAAGGAGATGATTCCGATGGTTTAATTAATTTAATAAAAAAGCTGATATCTAAGTTAAAAGAAAAAATGTTCAAATTTTGAAAGGGGTAAAAAATCATGTCAAAAAGCAGAAAAATTTTATGTATGTTATTGGTTATAGTTATTTTTTCTTCAATGTTGGTCATAAACGCTTTTGCTTATGAAAACCAAACAATTACAGTAGATACACCATATACTTCTATTCAATGTTACTTAGTTTATTGTAATGAGGTTGGCGAAACATTTATCTTCAGCACAGACGGAGGACAGCCCGTTGATCCTATTGATCCGGCAATCACTATTACTGATTCCCCGTATTCATTAGATGCATCTAACGTTTTATACGATTATTGGGGAAACGGTGATTGGTATATGAGCGGTACAATGACCCTTTATAACTCGGATAGTGGCCAAGAATTAAATTTTACAGTACTGTGGACTACTGCAAGTGGCGGTAAAGTAGCATATATATCTTAACATAATACCATTAAAAATAAATAACGAATAATAATTAACACCCTCTGTTCACAACGAACAGAGGGTGACATTTTTATGTTGTTAATTCACAATTAATATGTTATATTATTAGAGAAATTACTGACGATTATTATGGAGGTTTATAATGAATAAAAATAATTCAAGTGAAAAATTTATAGAGCAAATGCTTAATGACGGTACTATTGATAAGGTTATTATCGCAATAGCTCATTATATTTTTCGCAATGGTCCTGTTGAAGATATACATGCAGAGGGTAAGCTCTCGCAGGATGATATGAAAACACTGAATAAATATATGGTTGACAGGATGGCAGAACTGGTTTACCTTATTCGAGAAAATAGATGGGTAGATCTCGGAATATTACTAGACGCTTATGGTTTGTATGGGAGAGATTGGGATAAGCCACAACCGGACGTGCAATCGGTAGAAAGAGAGCTTTCTGCATTTATCGAATTTGCAAATGACAGTTTTTAAAATCAATATTTATTGATTTTTGTATAAATAATATATCACACTAAATATCACATATCAAATAAAATCACATATTTAATTATATTATATATTCGTCAATTGTTCGTCATCACTTTTAAAAGTGCGATAAATAGGCATATATATACACCCCTGTAAATCTGTTGTCACTGACTTCGGTGGTCCGAATCCACCTTCCCCACCAAAATAAAACACTCGTCCGAAAGGGCGAGTGTTTTATTTTGGTGGGGCATCATAGAAGGTGGATTCGGAAGGGTGTTAAGAAAACGTGCCACTGGCACGTTTTTAGCCTGTGGGCTTTTTCATTGTTTGCATTGCATTACAAAACGAGCAAGTAAATATTAATTATTAATATATTCCACCTTCCCCCACCAACAAGAAAAAGCCTTGATTTTCAAGGCTTTTTTCATTTTTATACGATAATTTCAAGGCATATATTTCTAATTATAAAACATGAATATCACACGCAATATCACACATCACTTTTAAATATATCCCAATTTTTACATATACTATTTTCTTCTAATATAACTTCATTATCTTTAAAAAGCATTAATACATTACAAGGTTTTAATATACCAAATGCGAATCTATATTTTTATTTAATTTGATACGAAGTAATTTCATTAAACGAAACCTTACTTTTATAAAATACACTGTAAATAAAATACACTGTAAATATAATAATAAATGTTAATAAGATAACAAAGCTTCTGTTCCTTTTGATGTTAACTTTAGTATAAAAACTAAACTTATTGACAATGCTTAAATAATACTAATTATTATTTTATTTGGTGAATGTTTGACTATATATACATCAACGTTTTTGTGAGGTTTATTATATTTCATTCATTAATCACACCTTTAATACTTTTAGTTTATTAATTCATTATTTTTTACTCTAAATCTAATTGCTCCACTTAATAATGATGTAGCCATTACAATACTAAAAATTTGTATACTTCCTTGATAACCATTAATTAATTGATATAAAAAAACTATTATGCCTATAAAAGAAAAACAAACGAAAAATAGAAAACAAATATCCCTATAAACTTTTGGATTTGTTGTGTATTTTAATTGATACCATAACATGAAGTAAATCATATATCTTGCAAATATTGCTATTAAAAGACTTCCTATATTCATTCTATAATCAATGTTTTCTTCCACAAAATGTGCAATAAAACAGGCGATTAGATATTCAAGCATTAAAAGATAAACAATATATTTATCGATAAATATAACTATTTTATCGATAAGCAACGGTTTGGTTTGCATTCCTTAACACCTCTATTGTTTAATAAACTAATAATAACATAAATATTTTATATTATCAACACTTTCTTTAATTACCCCTCCATAAACCAACAGCCTTCTTCATCGTAAAGATATATTTGTTTATTCCTGATTCTGCAGGTATATCGTATACCAACACCACCGGCCTTTAGGGAAGCTGCTCTGCGAACATCAAGAATACGATCCACTTCGAATGTTCTTCCGTCTTCCCAGATGATAGATAAAGGTGTCTGTCTTCCATCGATTTCATGCCTTACATTTACTGCTAAATTTATTTTCATAGCTTACCTCATTAAAAATTTAACACGAATCGAACAATTGTTCTTATACGTAGATTAATATAAGTAAACAAAAAATGCAAGAATAAAATAATGGTAAATAATGACAATAAAAAAACAATAAGCTAAGCCATCGAAAGCTTAGCTTGTTAATCAAAGTATTATTTTATTAATACACACGTTTAACATTATTTATTATAAATTTGTTATTAGGTAATGTTGGTATTCTTGCAAGACTATAACTAAAATCTTGTTGCGGTACTTTATATTCAATTTTGTTAACAAGAAAATCCAGGCTTATTTTCATTAGTTCAATCGTAATTCCTTCACCGGGACAGCGGTGGCCTTTTGCCGAATCACCTCCACCTTGCGGAATGAAATTAAATAAATCACCATTCCAATTCCTAAACCTCTCTGGTGAAAATTCATTAGGTTTTTCCCAAATTTCAGAATCATGGTTTATGCCGAATGCATCAAGTAAAACCAACGTTCCCTTTTTGAAATAACAATTATTCCAGTCGAAATCGTTAATTACTTTTGCTCCGATAAATGGTGTAAACGGGTAATAACGCCGAACTTCCTGAACAAACATATCCAAAAAATTCTCTTCATTTGATTTTAGCTTTTTATAATATTCAGGATGCTCAAGTAAAGCCAAAGCCGAAAATACAATATATGTGGCAATGGCGACAATAGGTCGTAAAACGTTGATAAGTTCAATAGCTGCCATCTGAACATCAAGCTGGCTGCCATTAATATCTTTATAAAAAGTCATCTCATGAAGCGTAGACCCTTGTTCAGTTTTTATCTTCCCAGATCGAACATCGATAATAATTTCTTTTATCCATTTTTCAGCCCTTGTCCTTGCTTTTTTTCCTTTCCAATAACGAAGTCCAACACCGCCAAAAGCGTCTATCATTGCCCCAAAATCTTCTGCTCTTTGTTTTACTTCTGATTCCATAAAAGGTACACCTGCCCAACGGCAAGCTGCTCGAAAAAGAATATATTCTACTTCGTTAAAAAGAACTACATTATTTAAACTTTCCCATTTTATTATTGACTCCTGCCATTCGTATATAAAAATTTCTGCTAATTGTTTTTGTTTCGGCAAAGCCATTATTGATAGAAAAAGATTCTTACGGTGGATATGCGCTTGACCGTCCATCGATTGTATTGCATTTAAACCAAGTAATGTTTTCTGCACACGCTTAGGGGCAGCATCATATCGTTGGAAGCGATTTGTATCATAAAACAACGCTGCTGCTTCTCTACCACTCATGCAAATTACATCCTGCATAAATAATTTAACTTGAAAAAAATTGGACTGATGGCGATCAACCCTGTTTTTTATAAATAAATACCCTTCATGCATTAAAGCCAAACTATTATCTAAGCTTTTTATATTTATAATTTGTTTATTATTAGTCATAATATCTCCCCATAAATATCTAGTAAATATATATTACCCAATATTAAAAAAATTAGGGGTTTTTTCCAATAAAAAAGCTAAACTTTCGACAAACCCTCTAAAAATTCAGTGTCCAAAATTCTTCTTAACATATTTCATTATATTAAAAAATAAGCGATATCAATATCATATTCGCAATTTATCATGTGCTTGAAAAATGAACAAGCCTGTAGGTAGTGATAAGCAAAAATATATTATTTTCATATTGACAAATATCGATTTAAAGCATATAATATATAATATCGAAAATTATAGATGTGAGGACAAAATTTATGATTAATATTTATATGGAAAAAGCAATGATATTTAAAGCATTTTGCGATGAAAACAGGCTAAAGATACTTGCCATGCTTCAAGATGGAGAAAAGTGTGCCTGTAAAATATTAGAAAAAATGGAGATTGGGCAATCGACTTTATCACACCATATGAAGATTTTAGTTGATAGTGGTGTTGTTGAAGCTAGAAATGAAGGCAAATGGACTCATTATTCGCTTTCCAAAACAGGAACACAATATGCAAGACAGGTGTTGGATGAGATAACAAGAATAAAGCCAGAGGTGTGTTGTAAATGCAAATAATCATATCCGTTTGGGATTTCTTTCAGAATCAAGTACTTGGAATGAAGTGGCTTAATGCTTTGATTGGTTCAGGATTATCAGCGTTGGGGCTTGACACAGCATCAAGGATAGGTGCAAGTATTCAATTCTTTATCTATGATATGATAAAGATCATTGTGCTGTTGTCAGTACTTATTTTCATAATCTCATATATTCAAAGTTATTTTCCACCGGAACGGACGAAAAAGATGCTGAGCAGGGTTCACGGTGTACCTGCAAATATATTAAGTGCATTACTCGGAACAGTTACTCCGTTTTGTAGTTGTTCGTCGATCCCTCTTTTTATTGGTTTTACCAACGCAGGGCTTCCTTTAAGCGTTACATTTTCATTTCTTATATCTTCACCGCTTGTCGATTTAGGAGCATTGGTATTATTAATGAGTGTGTTTGGTGCTAAGATTGCAATTGCTTATGTCATTGTAGGTCTTGTACTTGCCGTTGTAGGCGGTACTGTAATTGAAAAGCTTAAACTTGAAAAATACGTTGAGCAATATATTAAAACTGGAAGTAACGTTAATATAGAATCGCTGGAATTAACGAAAAAAGACAGGCTTAATTATGCAAAGGATCAAATGCTTGCTACTGTAAAAAAGGTTTATTTATACGTGGTAATCGGTGTCGGTATTGGTGCTTTAATTCACAACTGGATACCGGTTGAGGTCATTCAAAATATCTTAGGTGAAAATAACCCGTTTTCTGTGTTGCTTGCAACAGTTGTTGGTATCCCAATGTATGCAGATATTTTCGGTACTATTCCGATTGCAGAAGCGTTATATGCAAAAGGTGTTGGCGCCGGAACTATTTTATCCTTTATGATGGCAGTAACAGCACTTTCATTACCTTCCATAATTATGTTAAGGAAAGCTGTAAAACCCAAGTTATTGGGTGTGTTCGTAGGCATTGTTGCGGTTGGAATTATTATAATCGGATATACTTTTAATTCGTTTAGCTATTTGTTAGTATAATTAAGGATAAATAAACTATGAGTAATTATATATTATATGGCATAACATTATTGCTTCTCATTCTTTCGTATTTAAAAGATAAAAAGAAAACAAAGATGTCACTCAAAAAGGCATGGAAGGCATTTGAAAATATTTTACCCGAATTTTTGGTTGTGATTATGCTTGTAGGAGTACTACTTGCTGTATTAAATACCGAAGTGATTTCAAAAATCATTGGCTCGGATTCTGGCTGGATTGGAGTAATGCTTTCTGCTGTGGTAGGTGCGATTACGCTCATACCGGGATTTGTTGCATTCCCGATGGCGTCTATGCTTCTCCAGGGCGGAGCAGGATATATGCAAATTGGTGCTTTTGTATCAACACTCATGATGGTTGGCGTTGTAACGATGCCTGTTGAAATGAAGTATTTTGGCAAGAGGCTGACTATTTTAAGGAATGTTATTGCATTTATCTTTTCCTTCATTGTTGCTTACATTATTGGATTGGTGGTTGGCGGAATATGAAAGTGTTATTAAAAAGATACAGAGTACTGATTATTACAGCAGTAGCGATAGGTATTCTTACAATTGTAAATAGTCAAATAGGCTTCAAGGCATTAAGTATTTCTGCTTATTCATTTAAAGAAATGATGCTTGTAATTCCGCCTGTGTTCATCTTGCTCGGTCTTCTCGATGTCTGGGTGCCGAAAGAAACTATGATTAAATATATGGGTGAGGGCTCTGGTATAAAAGGTGTAGTTTTATCCATACTTATCGGTTCAGCAGCAGCTGGTCCGCTATATGGTGCATTTCCTGTTGCAGCAGTATTTATGAAAAAGGGAGTAAAATTTAGCAATATACTTATTTTCATTGGCGCTTGGTCAACTACTAAAATACCAATGTTTCTTTTTGAAATAACATCGCTAGGTGCAAAGTTTGCTTTTACAAGATTATTGGTTGATATTCCTGGAATTATTATCATAGCTTATGTTCTTTCAAAGCTTATTTCAAAAGAAGAAATCGAAAAAATCTATAAACAAGCTGAAAATATAAATAAATAAAATAAGTATAGCGAGGTAAAGTTTATGTCAAAAAATTGGTATCCCGTTATCGATTATGTAGTGTGCGCAGAATGTGGGCTTTGTGTAAAAAAGTGCCCCCACAATGTTTATGATGTTAGAAAGGCTCCCACTCCCGTTGTTGTGAATCCGTATGATTGTGTGCAAGGATGTCATGGCTGTGGAAATCGCTGTCCAAACGGAGCTATTACATATGTAGGTGATAACACAGGCTGGACACCACCTAATGGCGATAATGAAGAAGGAGATTGTGGCTGCGGTTGTGATAGAGGATGTGGTTGTGAGTAGTTTAAAAAATACAAATCGTACAATAAATGAGAAGCAAAAAGAGATTACCAAAAAACGAGAGCTTGAGTTACAAGCAAAGAAAAAGAAAAAGCTTATTATGCAAATCGGAATTCCTGTATTTATCATCATTTTAATTGCTGGAATATTTATCTTTAAATCAATAAATGAAAACAAAGACACGGAATCGGTCGATAATATGATAAACAGCGATAACGCAGCGGTCATTCCATTATCCGTTAAAAGTATAGACTTGGTCGCTTTGAAAGAATATAAAATGCCGATTATTATTGATTTTGGTGCTGACGAATGTATTCCCTGCAAAGAAATGTATCCTGTTCTTAAAAAACTCAACACCGAAATGCAGAGCAAAGCAGTTATTCAATTTGTTGATGTTTGGAAAAATCAAAGTGCAGTAGGAAAATTCCCTGTAACTGTTATTCCAACACAGTTTTTCTTTAATTCTGATGGTACTCCATATGTGCCGAGCGCTAATATACAGAAAACTATCGAATTAGAAATGCATATGGATTTGGCAACAGGCAAGCATAATTATACATCACATCAAGGCGGTTTAACGGAGGCACAACTTCGGCAAATACTTGCTGAAATGGGGGTAGAATAATTGGACGCATTACTTGAACAATTATCAGCGCTTATTAAGGAAAGCTTTTGGCTTGCACCGCTCCTTGCTCTACTTGCGGGAATGATTACTTCCATAACACCATGTGCGTTGTCAAGTATTCCATTGATAGTCGGCTATGTTGGAGGTACCGGACAAAAAGATACCAAAAAGGCGTTCCGCATATCTCTTGTATTTGCACTTGGTTCAGCTGTGACATTCACATCACTTGGTGTTTTTGCTTCTATGGCAGGAAAACTGATGGGGACAAGTGCAACTTGGTGGTACGTTTTGCTTGGATTTTTAATGGTGTTAATGGCACTTCAAACTTGGGGTATATTTAAGATAATTCCATCAAGTTACTTGGTTTCAAAGAACACAAAAAAAGGCTATCTTGGAGCTTTCATTGCAGGAATTCTTGGCGGTATATTCTCATCACCATGTTCAACACCTGTTTTAATTGCATTACTTGCTATTGTTGCAGGAAAAGGTAGCATTGTATGGGGAATACTATTATTGCTCCTCTATTCGATTGGGCATGGAATTCTTGCTGTTATTGCGGGAACTTCTGTCGGTCTGATTCAAAAAATATCTCAAAACAAAAAATATGGTAAGCTCAGTGTAGTTTTAAAGGTTATCATGGGACTTCTCATATTAATAATTGGTTTATATATGTTTTATCTTGCATTTTAATAATAGGAGGAAATCATTATGTCAATATTTAAGTTCGGAAAGAAAAAGGAATCACCATGTTGTAGCGGTGTGGATCAAAAAGAAATTAAAACAACCTGTGGCTGCGGGGGACAATGTAATATATCAGATGCAAAAAACGCTCGTTTTATTGTTCTCGGAGCTTGTTGTAAAAAAAGCACCGAAACTTTTGAAAACACAAAAATCGCTGTAAAAGAGCTCGGATTTACCGACGAAGTGCTAAACATCGGTGACGCTGTTGAGATTGCTGGCTATGGCGTTATGTCCACACCCGCACTTGTCATCAATGGCAAAGTAGTATCAGTAGGAAAATTATTAAAAGTTGAGGATGTCAGAAAAATCATAAAAAATCTTGGGTTATCAAGTGAGTATAATGGTAATCTCGTTTCGGAAATAAAAAAGTTGATAATCGAATGGCAGCATCTTGATGTTAAAGGAGAGACCTGTGACCGTTGTTATGATACCGGTGAAAATCTTGCAGCAGAAATAAAACGATTAAAAAGGGTTTTAAATACACAGAATATTGAAGTTGAGTATATCGAAACCAAGCTTGACGATACACAGATTCCTCAATCTAATACTATTCTATTTAACGGTATTCCTATCGAGAGTATCTTGAATATCAAGGTATCCGAGAATTACTGTGAATCCTGCACTGCTTTACTGGGCACAAAAACCTATTGCCGTACAATATTGTTTGAAAATAATGAATATGAGGATATTCCTGCCAAAGCGATACGACAAGCAGCATATACAGTATTGGGTCTAAAAGAAGACAATATAAGGACATCTGGAAACTCAGGCTGCTGTGGAAACGGCGATTGCAGCTGTAGTTAGAAAGAAAGGTAATAAGTTTGAAAATAAATTTTCAANNTTCTAATGTATGAAAGTGTAACTTCATACTATGCGGTAGGTGTAAACACCACGGAAAGGAATAACCATATTTATGAGCAAAGAAAAAAATGTAGGTATTGGTTTTTTTGAAAAGTATCTGACAATTTGGGTACTTCTTTGTATGGCTGTGGGAATTTTTATCGGTAAATTCTTGCCTGGTGTTCCTGAATTTCTCGGCAAGTTCGAGTATGCAGAAATATCCTTGCCAATGGCCATACTTATCTGGATTATGATATACCCAATGATGATGAAGGTAAACTTTCAGTCAATTAAAAATGTAAGAAAAAACCCTGCTGGATTAATCATATCGAGTGGAACAAGCTGGCTTATAAAACCATTTCTCATGTTCGGACTTGCGTATTTTTTCTTCTTTGTAGTTTTTAAAACCTTCATCCCCTCCGATTTAGCAAACAGTTATGTGCAAGGTGCAGTTCTTCTTGGCGCGGCTCCTTGTACCGCTATGGTTTTTGTTTGGAGCAATCTGACAAAGGGAGATCCTGCTCATACGCTTGTTCAGGTTTCGATCAATGATTTGCTTATCCTTGTTCTTTTTGTTCCGATTGTATCATTTCTTTTAGGCGTTACAAATTTTCAGGTTCCGTGGGCAACGTTATTCTTGTCAATTGTTTTATTTGTAGTAATTCCATTGGTCGCCGGTATTCTAACCCGTACTTTAATGATTAAGAAAAAAGGTGAAGCATACTTCACGAAAAAATTCGTCCCTAAATTTGACGGCATTACCACACTTGGTTTGCTTTTGACCTTGATAATTATCTTCTCATTCCAAGGTGATGCTATAATGAATAGTCCATTGCATGTTTTGATGATTGCAGTGCCGTTGATTCTTCAGAATGTATTGACATCACTTTTTGCATATTTCGTATGTAAAAAGTGTAAACAACCTCATAATATAGCAGCACCTGCCGCTCTAATTGGTGCCTCAGACTTTTTTGAACTATCTGTAGCGGTTGCAATAACCCTTTTTGGCGCAGATTCACCGGTTGTTCTTGTAACCACTGTCGGTGTTCTTACAGAGGTTCCGGTAATGCTGATGCTAGTTAAATTTATAAACAAGACCAAGCACTGGTTTTCATAAAAAAGCATACGCTCTTTAAAAATACACTAAAGCTTAAGCACGTATTTTTTAAAGAGCGTATTATTTGTTATATAAATAGTGTGTTATCGTAAGTTTCTATTAAAATTCGGTTGGCATTTTTGTACCGTCTGTATAAATACCGTTGAATCCGATGTTGTCGAAATAAACAGACTCATTGTAATCGGATTTCCATGAATTGAATGCAAGAAGGATATAACCGATGCCGTCAAGTCCGACATGGCTGTTTGAGTCAGTTGTTCCCCATTGCGGTGACATAACGCTTAATGGCACCTTGACAAACCCCTTGTATCCCGATGGGTAAGCGAGAAAACAATTATTTATTGAAGCTGCTTTAAACCCACCATATCCGTCTTCGATATAGAAAGTACCTGATGAATTTAATCCCCAAACAGTCGTTTCGGTTGCTGCTGTGTCGTATTCACTGAAATACAGCATATGTGAAAAACTGTCGATGAAGTTTGTTGTATCTATCCAGAAGTACACTTCCTTTGCGCCGTTGGCCGAGGTGTTGTTATATGACGGACTTAAAATTTGGAACGAAACCCAGGCATTCGAAGAAGCACTTGTAGGAACGCTATACTCCAAGCCTCTGCTTCCTTTATACCCAACACCGTCTGTTGTTTTAACAAGATAATTTCCGCCATTACCGGAAATATTACTAAAATAACCTGCAGAATCGTTTACACCCGGCAAAATTCCATTCGGGACAAGGCTAAAATCACATACATTCTTATTATCATATCTATAAAATTCGGTTGGTAACTCTGTACCACTTGTTATATCGCCAACAAAACCGAATTGATCAAATGAGATGGATTTACCTTTATTATAATCAAAGGAATTAAAGGCAAGCAGGATGAAGTTGATATTGTCAAGCCCAACCAGACTATTTGAATCGACTGTACCCCATGTAGGAACAAATGAAGAAAACGGTATTCTGACAAAGCCCTTATATCCTGTCGGGTATGCTAAATAACTATTATCTATTGCAAGCTTAATAAATCCACCATTACCGTTTTCGATATAAAAATCACCACTGGTATTCAACGTCCAATGAGTTGTTTCATTTCCTGCTGTATCATCCTCACTGAAATAGAGTGTATGGGAAAACTGTGTTGTACCGAAGCCTGTCGTGTCAATCCAATAATAAAGGTCGGTTGCTCCGTTTGCTGAACTGTTATTATATGATGGTGACAAGATTCTGAAGCTCACCCAGGCATAAGCTGTTGCACTTGCAGGTACACTATATTGAACAGCTTTGCTGCCCTGATAACCGACACCATTAACAGTATTAATAAGATAATCTATACCGTTTCCACTGATGTTACTATAATATCCTGCCAGATCATTTACACCAGGCATAGTTCCTGCAGGAATAAGTTCAGTATCGCATATTGTTTTAAAATCATCGGGAGCAGTATCAACATATGAGTTTGGATACGAACCGTTTACTGTTATGCTGATCCGCTCAGAGATATTACCGGCACCGTCAATTGCTTCAAGCTGGTATACTGTTTGACCGCTTGTGCTGAAATCAACATCGTTAAAATATGTGTTAAGAGCAGGAAAACCGTTTCCATCTCTATACCAATCGCTGCGATATAATAACGAATCGTTTTTAAACAATCTGTAAACAGCAATACCAATATTATCGATAGCTTCATTCCATACCAATGTCAAACTTCCATCGGATTGAAGTGTTGTGTCGATTCTGGTTGGAGCAGCTGGAGCCTGACTTTCCAGAACACCGTTAATAAGGAAATCCAAATAGGTGTCATTGAAAACTGGATCAACATATAAAGGGCTGTAATAATGATTCCATGAAAATGTTATTATATTATCCGCATACCTGGAAGCGATATCCAACTGCTGAGTATACCTATCAAGTGTTGAAGTTATAAAAATTGTATTTTCAGTTGCGGGAGGACTGAAAAGACCGCCATCATGTGGTTGAGTGAAGTCTTCACAGTTCGACCAGAAGATAACACCTTTGTTTGAATTATCTACAACATTGCGATACATAATTGTTATCATCTCAAGGTCGGTCATCTGTATCCAACCTGCACCAACAGCATCCTGCGGTGCAAAAATATCTCCCACTCTGAAGTTGATTTGCGCGAACATACTGTTCCAGAATATTTCGGTGTCTTCAACATCAGCAGGTGTGATATATTTATTATAATATGGACTCATAAGAAGGGGCAAATCATCGTTTAATTGATTTAATTTACTTATTACAACATTCATTCCCGATGCAAATTTTGTTGCGTAAGGTGTCATGTTGAGATAGTTATTGCAAAATTCGGGAACAAAATACCAGCCATAGAAAGTTCCTACATAATCATTGTAATACTGATTATAAATATCTTCTGCAATCTTTGCACTGATTGTGCAGAAATCTGTATATGTACTGCCAATACCGCCATAAAGCCAGAATTCACTGTACATACCCATGCCTAGGAATACTTTAATACCATAAAGTTCACAGTTGCGAAGGGCAGCCTCAATAACATCACCATAATAGGTCGCTCCGCTAAGCTCAGGAACTGTAGAGGGGTAAAAAGTTGACCAGTTACCGCTATCTCTGCTTGCGGTATCGCTGAGGATAAGATAGGTTATACCAGCATCCTGCATAGCAGAAAGCTCTTGACTCCATCTTGCGTCATCCCAATAATTACACAACCATGATTGAATAAATGTACCTGTTGCCTGTTTGTCGCACCTTTGTGTTGCTTTTACTTGCGTTGAAAAGGGGAACGAAGTAAAAAGCACCAATAAACATAAGAATACCGTAACAATTTTTTTCATAAGATCCTCCTTTTTCTTTTCTTCATTTTTAAAACCTTGCAAAGGTACGTAAAGCTATAGCTTTCGCACCATTGTATGCTAATATATATGCAATAACATGGAAATTTATGTCAATTTTAAAAAATATTTTCTTACTGTTTCTTAAGAGAAGTAGTATTATTATCGTTTCTTTTTTACAATATTGTCATAATGCACTAATTACAAATTATTACCATTGATATTTTGGCTATTATGCTTTAATATATAAGCGTAGCCTGAATTGCCATAAACGTAAAATGGAGGAAATTAATATGAAAAGAATGAAAAAAATTTTATTGACGACCGTCATGCTATTAAGCTTATCTTTATTTTTTACTTTTAATGCTTCAGCAGCTACTTATACAACAGTAAGCGGTGACTCATTATATAAGATAGGCCAAGTATTTAACACAAGCACAACAACATTGATGAAAGACAATAACCTTACAAGCACCATGTTAAAAATAGGTCAGAAATTATATGTTAATTGCAATACATATACAGTTGAAAAGGGTGATAACTTATATGCAATATCCAGACAATACGGTATAACTTTATCTGCGTTAAGACGTGCAAATAACATATATACAGATTTAATTTTAATAGGACAGGTTTTAAATATACCCCAGGCTACTACAACAGCAGCAACACCTGTATCAAATACATCAGTTTATTCGACAAGTGATAGAAACATATTGGCAAGACTAATAACAGCTGAAGCTCAAGGTGAGTCCTATGAAGCAAAGGTTGCAGTTGGAGCCGTTGTAATGAACAGAGTAAAGAGTCCGTTATGGCCGAATACGATAAGCGGTGTTATTTATCAGAATATAAACGGCTATTATCAGTTTTCGCCAGTTGAAAACGGCTCAATCAATAATGTTGCCGATGCTGATTCAATCAAAGCAGCAAATGTAGCAATGAGTGGTGTTGATCCTACAAATGGTGCAATGTTTTATTATGATACATCAACAACAAACGCCTGGATATTGGCAAAACCGGTTTCAATAAGCATTGACAATATGGTATTTGCATATTAAAATTTTGTAAATGCAAGTTAATGCCAAAAACCCTTGAAAATGAAAATTTTCAGGGGTTTTCTATTTTGGAGCTGGTGGAGGGTATCGGATTTTCAATCTGCTGATGTAATATATGCTTATTAACGTTTGTCAATAAAAATTTACAAAAATCAATACAAGAATTATAAAATTAACATTAATCGAAAAAGAATTTTACCATTTACTTTTATCTTCTTAGTCATTCATTACATATAAATTATTGAACGAATGGACACACGCTGCACTTGTGCATATATTAAAAATTAACTACCAGACAACCAGCCTAATAAATACTGTAAATAATCATCTATATTTCTTTTATAATAAAACTTGTCTTTATTTTGATATGATAACATTTTTATCGTTTATTCATATAATATAGTACACTTATATTAAGTAAATTGCAGATGAAAAGAGTTGATATGAATGTCAGATAGAAGAAATATTTGCTGCGGAAACGGTCGTCGTAGAGGTTTAAGAAAAATTCGTGAAGGCATTGAAGATATACGTGATGGACTCCAAGATGTCCGCGATGGGCTGGATGATATTATTAATAATAACATTTGTAAGGGTAAACTAGACATCTGCGAAGGAATTCGTGATATCGAAGATGGTTTATGTGATATTATTGAAGGCTTAAATGAGATTGAATGTGATATTGACCGCAATGCTCAAAGAGACATACAAGAAGGTATTTGTGATATTCGCGAAGGAATCAGAGACATATGCGAAGGTTTAAATAATATCCGTAGAGGTAATGGACTCGCAGGTATAAGAGATATTCGAGAGGGTATTCGCAATGTTGAAGAAGGTTTATGTGATATTATTAAAGGTTTAAGAGATATTCGCAGATAATATTCATTGTAATTTATTTGATCTGATTACTGCAATAAGCAATAGAGTAGCATAAAACATAACATATTATCCAAAAAAGGTAGCCCCTCTTAAATGAGAGCCTACCTTTTATATGATGTTTGTTTATAGTACTTGAAGTTTTACCAAATATTATTTAAGTTAAAGAATTAAAAAATACAGCAAAGTGAAACAATCAAAAAACCTTGATAATGCTAGGTTTCTAGCAAATTCAAGGTTTTTGTTTTGGAGCTGGTGGTGGGAATCGAACCCACAACCTGCGGTTTACGATACCGCTGCTCTGCCATTGAGCCACACCAGCGTAACAGCATTTCGCATTATAGCAGATTGCTTATCGGTTGTCAATATTTATTACTGCTTTAAGAAGTGTATCTTTAGTATTTTCAAGCGTTCCTTCTATAACCATATCTAGTAAAATTTTTAATATTTTTCCAACTTCCGAGCCGGAAAAACCTAAATTTACGATATCGATGCCGTTTATTGCAAGATGACCGAGCGAATAACATTCACCACTGTTCATTATATCTTTAATACGCTCATATGCTCCTGTTTCGCCAAAAAATTGTTGGCGAAACAACGCTATGTCAAGAGCTGTCAAAGAGATTTTACTTAAAAATCTCTTTATCTGCACTCTGTCTTCAGGTATCGGAGAACTATTAAGAAGAGTTATTACTTGCTTGATAGTTGCACTATCCGCCTTTAAGCTACGCAAAGCTATACCTGCATCTTCTGCATTTTTAAAAAGCGTAGCTAAACGGAAGACCGGAGAGGTGAGAGTGGTAATATCTTTTTCGGGCAGGGTTATTTTGGGTATAATCATATTAAATATATATAAAAATTCACGCAAAATCAAATCGAATTTTTTTCCTCCAAGCATACGGATAAGCTCGTTATAAATTCGTTCGACAGCTATATTTTTTAACAGTTCAGAATACTCAAGCATTGCAGATTTTGTTATAGGTTCAATTTCAAAGCTTAAAACCGAAGCAAAGCGTAAGCCTCTTATAATACGCAGCGCATCCTCAGAAAAGCGCTTTTCGGGTTCACCGACCGCTCTTAGAATTTTATTTTCTAGGTCACTGATACCACCGAAAAGGTCAATAAGTCCGCTTTTTGGGGAGTAAGCTAGTGCATTTACAGTAAAATCACGCCTTTTCAAGTCATCCTCAATAAAATCGGAGAAAAAAACCGTATCGGGACGGCGGTTATCGGAATATACCCCTTCGGTGCGGAAAGTGGTTATCTCATATGGAATATGATCAATAATCAACGTAACTGTTCCATGCTTTAAGCCAGTGTCGACAACAGTATATTCCTCAAAAATCTGCCTTACCTGCCCAGGTGTGGCATTTGTTGCTATATCAATATCATGAGTAGGGATATTTAACAAAATATCGCGAAGAGAACCACCCACAACATAAGCAGAAAAGCCGTTATTCTCAAGTGTTTCAAGGATAAATTCTGTTGTATTATCAATCTCAATCTTCATATATATCTCTCGTTTTTTTAATCTAATATCAGAAACATTTTACCACTTAAATAAAAAATTATCAAGCCGAAGTATTAAATAGATACCTCCTTTCATAAAAATACTATAGAAGCATACTCGTCTATATGAAAGGAATGTAATATTTGAAAAAAAATTGTTGGTATCTTATTGTTTTAGTTATTTGTTTTATACTGTTTACATGTGTAAATGCCTGTTATTTGCTTGTGAAGGAAAACAGTGAAAGTGAAATTTCCCAATGCAGTGACACAGAAAGTTTAGGTAAGGAACAAAGTTTTATCAGTGAAACGAGTGAGATACACGAAAGAACAACTATTAATTATGATTATATCAAGGGAATCTGGGTTTCGCAATTCGACATGTCACCTATCTATTGCAAAAATAGTGTTCAGCGTGATAAAGAGAGCTATACATCACTGGTAGAAACCATGTTGAATAATATTAAAAAAGACAGCTTTAACACAATTTTTCTTCAGCTTCGACCAAATGGGGACAGTATGTATGAATCCAATCTTTTCCCTGTTTCAAGGTATGTAAGCGGTGCATACGGCAACGGAATTTCATATGATGCGGTAGAGATATTTATTGAAAAAGCACATGAACTGGGTATTTCGGTTCATGGGTGGATAAACCCTCTAAGATTGATGTCAGTAAACGATATTGAGGTTATCGGCGAAGACTATTTAATAACAAAATGGTTCAGACAGCAAAATGGCAGGGTAGTTGTGGTGGAGGACAGGCTTTATCTTAATCCTGCTTATCAGGATGCAAGACAATTAATTATCGACGGTGCTGCGGAAATAATGTCAAGATACGATATTGACGGAATCCATATGGACGATTATTTTTATCCGACTAAGGAGGAAGCTTTCGATAGAGCAGAATTTGCTTCTAGCGAATTTGGTGATCTTGGTGATTTTCGTCGTAACAATATTAATCTGCTAGTTAAGGGTTTATATGAAGCTGTAAAAGCAGCCGACAGCAGCGCTATATATGGAATTGCACCGGCAGGAAATTTATATTCCTTAAAAAATTATTATTATGCGGACGCATACAAATGGTGTTCCGAGAGCGGTTATATTGATTACATCATGCCGCAGCTATACTTTGGTTTTTTAAATAAATCCTGTCCGTTTGATAAAGTTCTTACTGACTGGGCAGAAATTGTTACCGAACCCTCCATACGGTTAATTGTCGGCTTGACGGCAGCGAAAGCGGTATTGGCGGTAAATGGCGAGTTAGATGTTTTTGCCGGCAGCGAAGAAGGTAAGAATGAATGGATAAACAATAAAGATATTTTATATCGAAGCCTACTAGAGATTTACAGCGAGGAAAAAGCAGACGGTTATTGCTTTTTCTGTTATCAATACTTATATGATGTAATTACAGGCGAACCAAATCCTGCTTTTTCGGAAGAAAGAGAAAATATTGGTGAGTTGTTAGAATATAACAATTGACAAATAAAGGATGAAAGTATAAAATAATGATAAGATGTATAAATTTTACTTTTATAAAGAAACGGTGGTATAAAATATTGAATTTAACTAAAAAACCGTTTTTAATCCTCTTGCTAGCTTCGGTATTTTTGTTGTCATTGATTGTTCCGTCATTGGCATCAACATTAGAGGAGCCGGTTGTTTTAACCATGCTTGGAACACAGATCAATCCAGAATTTGCTGCTTTACGCTTTGGAGCTAGATATAACGCAGCATTATTGCCTAAAGGTGCTTCGGTTGTTTCTATGGGCATTTTGATTATTCCGGAGAAAAATCTTGTCGGTGATTTAACTATTAATTTGATTTCCCGACTTTTGGCCGCGTTTGAGAATAAAAAAGCCGAAGGGGTTGTTAATTTCAATAGTAAAAGAAGTTTTTCAGATTACAGCTACATAGATTATTATGTTACAAAATCAAATTTTACCATTAAAAATATTGATACCTCTTACGCTGTAAGAGCATATTTGATGTATAAGCTCTCGGGTAAAAATTATTATGTATATTCCGATACTATTACCCGTACATACAGAGGTGTATATGAAGCTAATTTTCCAAATACTGATATAATTGTTGGAGATGAGACAGTGCCGAATAATTCTAACAGCAACATTGAAAGTGATACGATTTCTTTCGAAAGCAGTACAGATGAAAACAGCCAAGCGTTTCAGGATCCCGATTATTTAAGAGGTATATGGGTTTCACAATATGACATGAATTCACTTTATGTTTATAACGGAGTACAAAGAAGCCAAAGTTCCTATACTTCGATGGTAAAAACCATGATTGCAAATATCAAGAAAAATGGCTTTAATACAATTTTCCTACATGTTCGTCCGTTCGGTGACAGTATGTATGTTTCCGAGTATTTTCCTGTTTCTTTATATGTCAGGGGAAGTAAAGGAACAAGTATAAGCTACGACCCGATACAAATATATGTAGAACAGGCGAACGCTGCAGGAATTTCGGTTCATGCCTGGATTAACCCTATGAGGTTGATGTTGAAAACCGAAATAAGTTCGGTAGATAATAAATTTCTCATAAAAAAATGGTACAACGAGGGCAGTGACAGAGTTGTTGAGGTGGATGGCAGACTTTACCTCAATCCATATTATGAGGATGTCAGGCAGTTGATTAATAACGGCGCTGCTGAGATTCTTAATAAATACGATGTTGACGGAATACATATCGACGATTATTTTTACCCGACAACCTCTGCTTCTTATGATTCTGCTGCCTTCACAAAGAGCGGCTATACCTCGCTTTCGGCGTTCAGAGAGAATAATATAAACCTGCTTGTAAGCGGACTTTACAATACCGTTCACCAAACAGATTATAATGCTGTCTTTGGCGTTTCCCCTGCAGGTAATCTTTCTACAATAAGATCGACATATTTTATTGATGTTGCAAAGTGGTGCAGCCAAAATGGTTATATTGATTATATTTTACCGCAGCTATATTATGGCTTTTTGCACGGAACCTGTCCGTTTGATGAGATGGTTAATAAATGGTCCGTCTTGGTTACAAATCCAAAAATAAAATTCTATGTCGGTATGAGCGGTGGAAATGCTTTTGCTGCTTACAATGGTGACATAAATGTCTGGGCAGGTACAACTGAAGGAAAATATGAGTGGATTAACCACAAGGATGTGTTGAAACGCTCGTTTGAATACATATTCGATGATGATTCGGTTGACGGTTATTGCTTCTTCTGTTATCAGTTNNAGAATATTCGAACTTCTATCCTGTTATGGCACAATAAACAAAAAAATCCGGTGTAACGTAAAATTGTTGCACCGGATTTTATTTTAATTTAGTCTTAATATGTAGGAACGCCGTCCTCGGCGTTTTAATTATTTCACAAAAGTAGCGGTTGTAATTGCTTACCTTGTATCGCAAGTTCAAGCGTGTCTTCAATCTTATCAAAGTTGCAGATTAACGAGGTTGGTTTATCTATGGCATTATCCTGTCCGAAAGGAACAAAATAAATATTCTTTTTCTCCAGTGTCATCGCTATATTAAATAGATTAGCGCTTAACCCGTCATTGGTAGCCAATGCTATTATAACAGGTCTGCGGTTTCTTAACTGTGCTTTCACGCTCATTGTCACGGTAGAATCTGTTATACCGCTTGCGATTTTTGCAAGAGTGTTGCCTGTACACGGAGCAACAATGACAGCGTCAAATTTTCCTTTTGTTATAACCTCTTCTGCTCTTTTAATTGTTTTTATAATCTCGTTGTTACAAATTTTATTAACTTTTTCATGTAGCTCCTCTGCGGTACCGAACCTTGTATCGGTCGCTGCTGTTATTTCGGAAAAAACAGGTGTTATATCGTGTTTTTCCGCTAGAAGCTCGAGTTCATCCAGTGCTTTTGCATGAGTACAGAATGACCCGCAAAAGGCATATGCCAGCTTCATTATTAAAGTACCCCTTCCTGCTTGAGAATATTGTTTACTGTCTTATATATAATTCCTCCCGCTGTTACGGGGGCAACTTTTCCGGGCAGCGATAGAGCCCAGATAACCTTTAAGCCCAATTTTTTTGCAGCCTCAAAATCAACTCCGCCAGGTCTGCCTGCAAGGTCGATAATGAGGGTATCCAGATCAATGTAATCTAATATTGCTTCGTTAAGTATAACTGACGGCACAGTGTTGAAAATTACATCAGCGTCCGAAACAGCATCGCTTAAAAGACGCATATGGATAGGTTTGTAGGAGGAGGATTCACAAAGTGCAAGATCACTGTCTTTTCTAGCTGCGACTGTGATAATACAACCTAGTCCCTTTAAACGCTCGGCAAGAACTTTTCCTATTCTGCCGTAACCCAAAATTGTAACTTTTGCACCATGCAATGTTATAGGAAGCTCATCAAGTGCTATAGCAATTGCACCTTCTGCAGTTGGAATTGCATTTAAAATCTTCAATTCCTCACGTTCATAATAATCGTATGTGTTAGGTCGGTCAATATTTATCATACCACCACATAGAATTTGTTCACCTGTCATTCGATGCAATAAATCATCAAGTACAATTTTTCCGTCATGTAGCGGTGCGTTAATGTTTATTTTATCAACGGTACAGGGCAGTGGAAGTATTACTGCCGAAGAGCCATGCATAGCATCTGCAGGTGTCATACATTTAGTAACAGAGGAAAAATCCCCTTTATACAGATCAAATCCATATATTGCTGTCTCAATTCCATTATCCGCAAACAGCTTTGCAGCAGCAAGCTGTCTTAAATCTCCTCCTATTACTGCTATTTTTACATTGTTTGACATAAAAATATCCATTTCTCCAACGACAATATAGATAATAAAAAATAATATAACCTGATAACCATTTGCCGTTGGTATGATGGTTTATTCTCAGGCGAAAACTGCTAAAAAATTTCAAGTTCTCTGTTATTTTGACTTGTATTTCATCTTTTTTTATGAGAATTATGTTATTTTAACAAACCCCTTTCGTTTTCAAAGAGCAAAGCTTTATATTTACAGTATATTAGAATTCCTTTTATAAGGTAACAAAAAAAGCACAGCATTTCCAGTTAAAACCTGTTAAATGCTGCGCTTTTATTATTAATTTTGATTTTTATTTTTTAATAAGTACCATTCTTGTTCCTGTTTTTAACTGATCTTGTTCATCAAAAGCATTTGGATTTGCATTTTTAATAATTGTCGGGTTAACATAATATTTTTTTGCAATGTTCCAAAGGTTATCTTTCTTACTTGGGTAGTAATAAATAACAGCGTATGTTTCTTTATCTTTTACAATTGGATCTTGGCTTAAAATGTTTGAAATAAATGTCTGCTGATCTTCTGCATACGCCTTTATTCTTGCATTAACCATGATCCTCAGTGCAATATTACCATCCGGTAACAATGTTGTGTTATTATCAAAAGGAAGAAGATTAACCTCTACATTAGTTACATTTTCGGGTAGATCAAGTGATACAAATTCATTGAAGGTACCGGAAGTATCGACGCTTTCATACCCGTCTGCAGTAAGACCTAAAATCGATGTAGTGTATTCACCGGACAGGTTAATACCGCCTTCAACGAGTTCGGCTTTAACATCGTTTATAGTCGTATCAATGTCGAAAAGAGGAAATGTAAATTGTCGTTCTGGATTAACAACAGTATCTATTGCAAAGTTGCGTTCCAAATCAGCTGCCAGCATCGGCAATGCTACTGTTGTACTTTCGGTTTTGTTTATATAATCTGTTGAGAAGAGGTCTGTTGCAACAACCTCGCTTACCTTTTCAGACATATCAGCTTTAGCACGAACGGTAAAATCAGCTTTAATTATTCTATTTTCCCCGTAAGCATCGAGTTCGCTGGAGATTTTCTCGTCAGTTACAGTTAAAACAACATTAATTTTGCCTGATTCGTTAACATCCAAATTACTGAGAGTCATACTTATCGGAATTATTTTTGTAGCCATAACCAGTTCGTTATCTGAGTTTTCTTCTTCATATAGAACCTTTATAACAGCGTTTGTTTTAACATGAGCATCGTTTCCTGAAATAGTGACCTGAGGTGGTTGAAGACGAATTGTTCCGAAAACAATATCGCCAATCGGTTTTTCACTGGACAGGAGCGAATTTTCTTCATCAAACGAGAATTCTTCGGTGTATGCCGGTAGCTTTTTCTCAAAAGTTATTTCCTTTGTTTTGAAGAAAGTATTGTCGCCGCTTTGAGTATCCGCAGTTTTGAATATTGAGTTGCAATAAACATCAAGATCAAGCTGCATACGGGGCTTGATAATAAATTTTCTTGGGCTGAGCATTTTGCAGGAAATATGCGAACAGCGTATTTTTGCTTCTGAAATCGGTGTTATACAATTTTGATTTTGAACTTCAAAGCTATGACTAAAATCTTTTGCAAACACAGCACTCTTAATTTTGTTCTTATAATCGGTCTCGTAAAGTATACTGCAAACAACCTTGCCGGTAACAAGGCATTTATCTCCATTTACATCGCTGCTGTCAATATAGGGAATGCAGTCAACTCTGATAAGCCTTGATATGTCCGGGCAGAAATCGGGCAGAGTTCCCTCAAGCTCCAGATCCTTATCGACCGTTGTGTGCAATAACCGTTTTGGGATATAAATATCCCTGACTGATGTTTTTATGATAATCGCATCCTTTCGCTTTTTTATTTAATTTATATGTAGCCAAAACCGATTATATGAATAAACTATATTGAAAGGTGATATTGAGCTTAAATTTTTTAAGCTTACGAAAGTGTTGTTATCCGGCGAAGAACAACACACAGCCTTATATAAAAACTTTTTTGCCGGAGAAACGGGTCTTGATATGAGGTGCGCGGGAAGAACTCTCGGTATAGCCGCTTTAACCTTTGGTGCAGGTGTTTTAATGTGCGCCTTGCTGCCGGCAGGCGTGCTGGTTTGTATTCAAGCGGCGCTAATACTTACTGCAGGAGTGCTGTTATTTGTAAGGTAATTTAATTACAATAGACAAATAAATAAAAAGGAAGCTTATTTTACATATTTTTGAGGGAGCCCCTTGTCCGACGTCAGGTGGGAAAATACTCTCTCTATTCGATTTTTACATATTTAGTTGACTATTGCGGAATATAGCGTCGGAGAATAGGGAATAATTATATGAGAATCTATGTGATCAAACCGCCAAAATTCCTTCGCCCAATAATAAGGGTGCTTTTTAGAAAAAAAAAGATACATTAAAGATGTTAGGGTTAAAATAATGCGGTGAAGCAGTAAAAACGTATTTTACAGCTTTACCGTATTGTTGTTTATAGCTTAAGGAATATAAAGACAGTGTGAAATTTTATATATATTGTATATTGACAAAACAAATACATGGGTATAGAATAAACGTACGCAGAGTAAAGATTTGTGCGTCAAGTGTTGATTGTACGGGGAGTTGACAATCAAACGAAAAACCGCTGGCTCGTAGCCATTAGTTTGCGGTACAGATCTTGCATCCCGCTGCAGCAATCATACAATACATTTAAAATGTATTATGCAATTGAGCGTTTTTTAGAAACGCCTTTCTTGCTATTTTGCTGTATGTGGCGAAATAATAGGAGAGGTGTATTTTTATGAGAAAATTCAACACAAAAGGCATTATTTTTCTGGGAATTCTAACGGCAATCAGTATTGTTCTAAGGTTTGCAATCATTTATCTTACAGGAAGTTTAAGAATCAGTTTTATTAACATTCCGATTATTCTGGCATCGCTTTGGTTTGGTCCGATTGCAGGAATGGCAGTCGGTTTTGCTTCTGATTTTATTGGAGCAAGTATTACGGTAGGATGGAATCCGCTTTTAGCAATAACACCCGTACTATTTGGATTATTGCCGTCGCTTCTAAAGCTAGTTTTCTTAAAAAAGGTTAACTTTTGGAAAATTCTGATAATTATTTTGATAACAAACATTATTGGTACAATGATTTGGTCAACTTATGCACTTTCGGTAATGTTCGGAACAGAATATTTTGCTTTACTGGCAATTAGAATACCACTTTATATTGGCATTGCTACCTTGGAATCGATTTGCATTTATTATATTTCGGTAAGCGGACTTGATAAATTAATATTTTACAGGCAAAAATGGTGGCAAAAGTGAACTATGAAGAAGCTATAAAATATATTCATAGCGTTTCCTGGCGTGGAAGTAAACTTGGTCTCAGCAGGACAAAAGAATTATTAACCGCTATGGGTAATCCCGAAAAGAAATTAAAATTCATTCACATCGCAGGAACAAACGGCAAAGGTTCAGTTTCTGCGATGTTAGCATCGGTTTTTAAAGCAGAAGGATACAAAACAGGATTATATACCTCCCCGTATATAGTCTCTTTCAATGAACGTATGCAAATAAACGGTAATGCAATCGGAAATGATGAGTTAGCAGAACATACTGGTTATATTTTGCAGTTTGCTGATAAAATGCTTGATCCTCCTACCGAATTTGAACTCATTACAGCATTGGCTTTTGAATATTTTTATCGAAATGGCTGTGATATAGTTGTATTAGAAACAGGTATGGGTGGAGATCTGGATTCCACAAATGTAATCGAAACTCCTGAGCTTGCAATAATTACAACAATAGATTACGACCATACTCGTGAGCTGGGTGTAACAATGAATGAAATTGCATCAGCTAAAGCAGGAATTATAAAACAGGGTGGTAGTGTTCTCTTCTATGGAGAAAACCCGGAAGCAGAGGATATTATAAGGAAAAAATGTAGTGAAGTTAATGCAATTCTTTCAATTCCCGATTTTTCGAAAATAATTAAAAGAGAAATATCACTAGAGCATTTACTTTTCAACTTTGAAAATTACAAGGATGTTTCTGTTCCTCTTATAGGTGTTTACCAGTTTAAAAATACTGCACTTGTTTTATCCGCATTAGATATTATTAAATTAAAAGGAAGAAAAATTTCCGACAGAGCTATTTACGAAGGTTTGGGAAACGTCATTTGGCGTGGAAGATTTGAGATTTTAATGAGAGAACCGTTATTTATTTCGGATGGTGGTCATAATCCGCAGGGGGTTACTTCAGCGGTAGAAAGTTTTAAAGCCCAACTACCTGATAAAAAAGCGGTATTTATTCTAGGAATAATGGCGGATAAAAATGTTGAGTCGATGGTAGAGATTATTGCACCGATAGCCAGTGAGTTTATAACTGTCACACCGGACAACCCACGTTCAATGCCTGCAGAACAATTAAAGGAGCGTCTGTTGAAATTCGGTTTATTGGTAACAGCTTGTGTATCGGTTTGTGATGGAGTTAATACTGCAATTAATCGTGCAGGTAAGAATGGAATTGTTTTTTCACTCGGTTCACTTTATTTATATAAGGAAGTTTTGTCATCAGTTGGAAAGTTAAAGGGTTAAATTTATTATATATTTTTTCTACCATATAAGGATTATATTTCGACAGCATCTTACAAAATTGGAAAAATAAAAATGATAAAAAGCGAAAAAAACGAAAAAAAGGTGTTGA
>DMMZ01000062.1 GCA_003452915.1 Clostridiales bacterium
AGGAATCATAGTTGACGTTAATCAATGGGCTAATTATTATGGAATGACGCAATACCCAATGCAGTTACGTAAAATAGAGGCACACTTGAGGAGAAGATTGAGAGCACGAATAATCGTGCAACAAAAGAGGAAAATTAATCTAGTACACAAGTTGGAGAAGATGGGTATAAACAGAAGTGACGGTCGCAGAGCAGTATACCGTAACCGAGGGACATGGGCTATGTCACGAATAAGCGTAGTCGAGAAGGCATTTTCGGTAAGATGGTTCGTAGAAGCAGTAGGGCAAAAAAATCGTGTCTGATAAGAAAGAAGTGCATTGGTTTGGGATAAACAAATACATAAAACTGTCATGAAGAGCCGTGTACGGAACCGTACGCACGGTTCTGTGAGAGGACGGGGCTCATGCCCCTCCTACTCGACCGTTATGCCACCGGACTTGAGGTTAACAGGAATCATCTGGAAAATATTGAACATCATTCGCGCACAAAGCCCTCTGAGACACGATGTCGAAGAGGGGGCAACAGACAATCAGGACGATTGGCTGTTGAGGTGGTAGCTTATAAATCAACACGAATTGAAAAGCTTGTTTTATTCTGTAAGCTCATTCTCCAACCCCTTTTCCAGTTCTTCGATGGATGGGAGACTGGTTTTTAAATCATCTGGGATAGCTTCTGTTAATTTGTATTCGGCTATTCCCATCGGTTTTGTTGTATCACGTAATGCGTATTCTGCTGTAAGTTTTTTCTTGGTCTTACAAAGGATGATTCCGATTGATGGGTTATCATGTTGTGATTTTAGCAGATCATCTACAGCAGAGAGATAAAAATTCATCTTACCAACATATTCCGGGAGAAAATCGCCGATTTTTAACTCGATGACTACATAACAATGTAGCCGGGTATGATAAAAAAGCAGGTCAATGTAATAATCTTTTTCATCAAGCTCAAGGTGATATTGGCGACCAATAAAGGCGAATCCTGCTCCCAGTTCAAGTAAAAAGTCAGATATATGCTTAATAAGTTCTTTTTCTACTTCACGTTCATGAGCATCATTCCCAAGGGATAAAAAATCAAACTTGTACGGGTCTTTAATGATTTCTATTGCAAGATCAGAAGTTGGGGCCGAAAGTGTTCGCTCAAAATTTGTGGTTTTTTCTGCCATTGCCTGACGCTGATATAGATTGTTCTCTAACTGATGAACAAGTATATTGCGTGACCAGCCATTTTCGGCAGTCTTTCTTGCATACCAGAGTATTTCATTTTGAGAATCGATCTTATCCAACAACGTAATATTGTGATACCAGGTAATTTGTGCAAGCACCTCTTGCACAATTATATTATCCGGGAAAGTATTGGCAAATTTACGCATATACTTTAGGTTACGCGAAGAAAACCCCTTCATATCAGGAAAAGTTTTTTGCAGATCAGCAGCCAGCCGGTCAATTACTTTTGCTCCCCAGCCTTCTTTCTTTTGTTGTTCGAGGATTGTGTTGCCTATATCCCAGTATAGTAATAGCATTTCGGCATTTACAGATAATGTTGCTTTGATTTGGGCAGTTTTGATCTTTTGCTTGATTAGTGAAAGAGTATCGATGTATGATTTGTCAGGTTTTATATTGCTCATTATGAAATTGCTCCTCAAATTACATTATAATTTTTTTTTATCAATGATTCCTTTTTCCATGTTGAAAATTATTTGTCTGGCTTCAACTTTTGACCCTTTTGAGCGATTACACTTCCAACATAATGTTTGCAGGTTATTTTCTGATGTAATACCTCCTTTCGCAAGAGGAACGATATGGTCTATTTCTAATAATAAATTTTTTTCATCATTAATTGATAATCCGCATTTCTTACAAGTATAATTATCTCTGATTTTGATTATTTCTCGTAAATTTGATGTCATTAATGCTCTTTGGCCTTCAATACTTTTTCTGAATTTTACTAAGTCGTGAAGATGCTTTATAAATTTATCTAGATTTTCTATGTTTAATTTTATATCGCATTTAGAAGAACTATTTCCACCAGGTGATACATATTGAAATGTATAAATTGGAAAGTACAAGTCGCTCAAATCAATAGCTTCCAACCCTAATTTTTTAATCAACTTATTTTTACTGAAAGAATATATTAATATGGGAATGGAATTGCTAATATTGTTCAATATTAAATCTCTTTCGTTTTGCAATAATATTTTTCCTTGTTCAGCAGCAGCAAAATCATTCAATACACTTTCAAAATTTGACAATGTTTCTTCGTTTATTTCTATATCAAAGTATTTGCAAAGATATTTAAATGGCTGAGTACTCGCATTTTTGCAGACAGTTGCAGAGCAATTGTGTTTTAGATTACTTTTAAAGTCTTTACTCCATTCTTTTCTTTTGAAATTATAATTACTATTGTCATATAAATGGCTTTCTCCGTAATCATATGACTTTATATTCACATATGAGCACTTTAACTCTTCAATATGATGATTTAGTTCATTGCAGTTTTTTGTATGGTCTTTAATGCTATCTTTAATATTTTTAAAATCATTACTGTTGAAATACAAATTACTGTAAATTTGATAAATTATTAACATTCCTCCGCAGATTATGGTAATGATTACTATTGGTTGTATTAAAAAAACTACAGCAGATATAATAAGGTATACTGCATATACAATTAAACCTAGAATAATTATTAAGATATTGCCTGGCATTTTCCTTGGCATTTTTATTTCTTCCCTATTGCTTCTTTTTCTATTACAAATTTTATAATACTATAAATATCAAAATTACTCTATAATTCCCGCGCTGGTCAGGACGACCGGTGCTTAGAGGCTGACACGATGTCAGCCGACTTTCTTGCACGCGAATGATGTGGTCTTGAGGCAAGGAGACAACTCATTTAATACCCGGAGGTGGCATAATGTCCATCTAATGTTAAAGCAC
>DMMZ01000038.1 GCA_003452915.1 Clostridiales bacterium
TATTATTCCATCGCTTATTTCAATCATTTTAGGTATACTTATCTGCCGGTTTTCTAAACAAGATGATAATACTACCCATTGGCAGCTCACAATGCAGAAAGGTAGCCTAACGGTATTATTTGCGTGGGGATATGGCTTTATTGCCGGTGCTATTCCTTTCATGATATCCGGAAAACTGTCTTTTATTCAAGCTTTATTTGAAGCTGTTAGCGGGTGGACGACTACCGGACTTTCGGTTATGGATGTATCCGTAACTCCACATATATTTCTGTTTCACAGAAGCTTTATGCAGTTTTGCGGGGGCTTGGGTTTTGTAATGGTAATGATCATGTTTGTTCAGGGCAAGCAAGCCATGAATCTATACAATGCCGAAGGACACCCTGATAAACTGATGCCAAATCTTAAAAAGACTGTATGGTCTATATTTCTGATGTATGTGTCGCTTTTATTTGCGGGAACGATCATATATATACTTTTAGGTATGAATCCATTCGATAGTATAATTCATGCAATGTCTGCATTATCAACCGGCGGTTTTTCAACAAAGGTTGACAGTATAGGCGCTTACCATAGTCTTGCTATTGAGGCATTTACAATAATTTTAATGCTAGTAGGTACGACTAATTTTGCTGTGCTACTTCTTTTAACAAAAAGGAAATTCAAACAGGCGCAGCGAGTTAGTGAAATCCGATTTTTAACGATACTTCTTGCTATATTTGTACCAATATTGTCTCTATCCTTGTTTTATGGGATTTATCTGACTGCCGGAGAAAGCTTTAGGGTATCTCTGTTTAATGTTATATCGGCATTATCTACTACGGGATATTCAACAACGGTATATACAAACTGGCCACCCTTTGCTATTGGGATATTAATAATTCTAATGCTTATCGGCGGTGGTCTTGGATCGACCGCAGGTGGCATAAAACTATCGCGTGTGTATATTATTTTGCGGACAACCTTTGATAACATCCGGAAGCGCATGTCACCGGAGCATTGTGTAGAAGTACCATATTACTATAAGGCTCAAGGTAAAACACCGATAGACCGAAACCTCGCGAGTGATATTACAGGTTTTATCGCAAGCTATCTCGGCATTTTTGCAATAGGGTCATTACTTCTGACGGTCATATCAAACTGTTCTCTTACGGATGCAATGTTTGAATTTGCATCGTCACTCGGTACAGTTGGATTATCTATCGGACTGACTGGACCGACTACGGGAACGGCAACTCTGATTGTTGAAATATTCGGTATGATTCTTGGTAGACTCGAAATTTTCATTGTGTTGATCGGTATTTATTCTGGTATATCAATGCTTAAAGGGTATATACAGAGAAAAGTAAAATAAATATTTTATTTAGAAAGAGAATACATCGTTATTCTCTTTCTAATTTATAATTATCGTAATCCGTTTGTTTGAAAAACAAACGGATTTTTTTATTGCCGTCATACATAGCCTCACCTTACACTGCTATGAAAAGGCAATATGCTGCGCAGGAAAAGACTGCGAAATCTAAATCAAAGAAAGAAAAAGAGCGTTGAGCGGAAATTATTTATATTTCAAAAACACCTTTGGTACGTTATAATATACAAATATAAATTGAATTTGGTGTAGATCGTTTCATTCTGTTATATCCGAGTTCATCCCCGTTGTGGGCAACATTGTGGGCAAATTCGTTATTTGCCCACAACCACCTTTCAAAAACCCAGTAAAATCAAGGGTTTTCGGGGATGGAGAGGCAGGTAGGACACTTCCTTGGTAAGGATGAGGTCACGGATCCGATTCCCGTCATCAGCTCCAAAAAAAGCTCTTGAAAATGCTTCATTTACAGCATTTTTAGGAGCTTTATTTATTTTTGTTATTTAAAATACAATAACCTACTTTGACCTATAAAAACATACCCTTTTTGTCGTCAAATTGTCGTCTGTAAAAAATAAAAAATCAAATCGAATAGCCATGATTATATTAAAACTTTAACTTTTATATTTATCTATATAATTTACTAACCCCTCATATATACCTTGTGCAAATTTTTTGGTATCTGTATCATATTTTACTATGTCTATAAGAGCGCTTAAATAACCTAATGAAATTACCGCTGCTGGCATATTTAAATTTTGCAAAGTATAACCTTCTGCTTTATAAATTCCTCCATCTTTAGAACCTGTTTGCTTTATTATTGAATCCATTATACTGCGTGCTAATAAATTCGGTGTATCTTTTACAAAAATTATTGTTCCACTTTTACCGATTTCGGTATCAATATTATTATGAATACCAATAAAATAGTCAGCTGGCCACTCATTTGCCATGTTTACTCTTTCTTTTATACTTGATTCAACGTCAGTACCAATGATTGATGTAGGTGACAATCTTGATAATCGTACCTCAAATCGATTATCATTACGTAATAATTGAGCTAGTTCAACACCAACTTTATATGTTAAATCATGTTCATGAGGTATATTATCAGTAAGACCAGTATCATGACTTTCCGGGTTATGTGCTTGATCAACAAATATTTTAATTGGCAATTTTATCACATCTTTCATATAAAATTATATTATTAATATATGTAGTGATATATTTATCAGTTAATAAAGAATTAAAATAAATAAGTACCCATAATATGTATATTTAATTTTCACTATATAAAGTTATACTTCATAATATATTATCGAGGATCTCTTATCATATTACTTAGAAAATTAAGAGTTCAATTTTATAATTATAGCCTATTACTTGATTTTCTAAAATATAAATATTAAGGGGCTAGAATATGATAAATCCTTATAACCAAACAAAAGATTCATGTAATCTTTGTAACGAATTTGCAAGAATACTTGGAGCAGATATTTTATCATCTACAAAAGACTTATGTGTTGTAACATTCACAAGAGATATAAAAGCAGAAATATTATGTAGACCGACTCATTCGCCATTAGCATTAAATGCTTTGTTTTCCTTTGAATCAATGGATTGCAAGGGAAAAACTCTAAATTTAGGGGAGACCGTAATTTTGCAGGAAGAAATAAATTGCTTTATTTCTGTTCTTAGAGAAAATAATATAATAGTTACTGCTCTTCATAATCATTGGTTATTTGAAAATCCAAGACTTATGTATATTCACTTTGAATCTATAGACGAACCCTTGGATTTCGCAAGAAAAGTAGCTGAAGCACTAAGAGTATTAAGATCAAAATAAATGAATCATTTTTAATATCAGTAAAAACTCCCCACTTTCAATATATAAAGGTGGGGTTCGTGTTTAAACTTAAAACATACATTTAAAGTGTATCATTTAAATAATAATAAGAATATAATAAATTGAGTACTACATTGGCAGAAATGCAATAAGCAAGATGAAAGTTATACATACTGCAATGTTATACTCATACATTAATTAAGAGAAAATAGCGTGAAAAATTTTATGATAGAGGTACATCAATACGTACCAAAGGTACACTATTGTGTACCTTCACGAATTCTTCATTGTTAAGTATGCCCGACTGGGCGTGGAGGTTTTTATGTTATTAAAAAATGATTTTATCACAATGTCTTTGGACTTAAACTTGTTTTTTTTAAGAATTATGAAGGAGCATTCATTCTTCTTGGAAATAGGGTTTACTCCTAAAGACAATAAGCTCGCTTCAGAAGCGAAAGTATTCAGAATGGGTTTTGAAAATCTGCTCTCGGAAGCTACAAATTTAGCTTATGGAAATGTAAGTTCAAAAGCAATATCATCAAAACAATTTGTAACACAATACACAGCTGACGCAGAAAAACTAACAAGCTTTTATACAGGAGTTCCATTTAATACAAATCTAACTCAAAAAGAACAAATGTTGATGGCAGGTAATGGACGTTCACAAGAAATAGAACAAGAGGTTTATTCTTTAAACCGAAAGGCTCATAAATTAACATCAGCTCTAATTGATTTTAAAGAAAAGCTGCTTCATAATGTATTGTCTTGCAGATTATTTACTGTAAATTATCCATTATTAATTGAACATATAATCAGAGAAGCAAAATTATTTGTAAAAATGCTGGATGATATGAGCGAAAAAAGAAACATGATGAGACCTGAGGATTTAATTAATCTGGAAGAATTCTGGAACCGTCAGATGGCGGAGCATGCTAAGTTTATCGCAGGATTACTTGATCCTACCGAAGAAGATCTCATCGATACTGCAAGGATGTTCGGTAAGGAATTTGATGTATTAACAGCCGAAGCAAAGAAAGCGACTCAGAATACATTTGAAATAACCGAAACTACAGTTGATAGCATTTCAGCTACAAAGCGTTTGCGTGATTTCAAGGTTGCCGGTACAGAAGGGTTATTAGATTGCAAGATTAAATCAATCATTATCCCATTACTTGCAGATCATGTTCTAAGAGAAGCAAATCACTATCTGTGTATACTTGGTGTTTGCAATACAGATTGAGTATAATGATAAAGTAATAATACTTAAGACTGCACAATTCGCAGTCTTTTTTTATTTCCTAACTAGCATAAAAAATTGCTGTCAATAATAAATTAGAATAACTAACTTGTCCATATAAAACAAGTGTATTCTAATAAAAGAGGAGACAGCATGTATAAGTTTAAACTTAATAAGAAAAAAACAAACATATTTATAACTATAATCCTTTTATTTACTCTGATTTTCGTTGTTTTGCTCACGCCTTGTTCTCCAGCGCCTACTATTGAAAATTTTGTTTTTAACTATAATAAAACTGCTATTAACCCTCTGTCAAGAAGCTTGGAATTGAAGGAAAATGAAATAATAAAAATAAACATGGCAGACGAATTGCAAATCGATTTTTATTGCTACACAACGTTCACATACAGAGATGTTAAACATACGGTACGATTATCGGAAGCACTTCAGCGTTATACATACAACACCGCTCTGATTTATGGTGTTGATTATGAACTAATTCTTTCGATAATAGGATGTGAGAGCGGATGGGATGTAAACGAGAAGGGTGACCGGCATTATATTGGCCTGGGTATGATTTCTATTATTGCTTTGCCTGAGTTGAAAGAAGCAATCGGAACTACAAATCTTGCAGACCCAAAACAGAATATCGAAGCGATTTGCTATCTGATGTCAAAAAAACTTGCAGATAACAACAACAATGTTTCGGCTGCTATAATGAGCTATAATCACGGACAGGCAGGAGCTGAAGAACTGTTTTCACAGGGTATTTATCAGACGAAATATTCTAAAAAAGTTCTAGGCTTTCAAAAAGCTCTTAAAAAAGTAAAAGAACAAATTATAGTCGATATAATTGATAAAAAATATTAATAAATAAACGCTTTGATAAGTCGAATAAGGCAATCAAAGCGTTTTTTGCATTTTATAATGTTATATGCTATAATTGTCAACATACATAATTATACTTTAAAAAAATAAGATGAAAGTCTGAAAGTAAACTTTCAGACAAAGAGTTTTGTGCCTTTTACACCATACAGTATGATGTAAATTTGGCAATGTCAAACCAACACAAAACTCCCAGCATCGCCGAAAGGAATGGTTATAAAAATGACTGATAATAAAAATAAGCAGACCTTCTGGCAATTTATAAAATTTACTATGTTTTCCGCAAGTGCGGGGGTAATACAATTCGCAAGTTGTGCATTTCTATTAGAATTAACAGGCTTAGAATATTGGATAGCATATCTTATCTCTCTTATTTTATCGGTCGTGTATAACTTCACGGTCAACCGAAGGTTCACATTTAAGTCTGCGAATAATTATTCAAAAGCAATGTTCCTTGTATTTTTATACTATTGCGTTTTCACCCCGTTATCCACATGGTGGGGTGACGCTCTTGTTAATATAAATTGGAACGAATTTATTGTCCTTGCAGGAACTATGATTATCAATTTTGCAACCGAGTTTTTATACCACCGTTTTTTTGTTTTTCGTAAATCAATAAATACAAATGACCTTGCTAATTAAAGATATAATAAACTGCACCTTAAATATTAATCATGTGCAATAATAAGATTATGATTAATAATCAGATGTGGTTTTCTTATTTTGGTATGCAATATACATAAAAAAATCCTGAGGTAGTATAATTTATGCATAAAATACAGCGAAATATAAATATATACGTATAAATACTTGACAAATGTCTATAAACGTGTATAATTATACTATAATGATCATGGGGGAGGTTTATAAATGACAAAAGTATTTATTGACGGCTCAGTTGGAACAACGGGATTGCGTATATACGACAGGCTTTCGAACAGAAAAGATATAAGCCTTATGACGCTCTCGGATGATAAACGCAAGGATGTCAATGAACGAAGACAAATGATAAATTCCTCCGATATTACGTTCTTATGCTTGCCTGACGATGCAGCTATCGAAGCTGTTTCGCTCTGTGACAATGGAAATACTAAGATAATAGATGCTTCTACCGCACACAGAACGAATTCCGATTGGAGCTATGGCTTGCCGGAATTATCACAAGCTCACAGGGAATCGATAATAACAAGTAAACGTGTTGCAGTCCCCGGGTGTCACGCCAGTGGTTTCTGTGCTATTGTTTATCCTTTGATAAAAAGCGGAATCCTGCCGTCCGATTATCCGATTGTATCGCATTCGGTAACGGGTTACAGTGGAGCAGGAAAAAGCATGATATCAACCTATAATGATCCCGACAGAGCAATTGGACTTTCTTCACCTGGTCAATATGCCCTTGGCGGTGACCATAAGCATCAAAAAGAGATGACAGCAATTTGTGGATTGGCTCATAAACCGATTTTTAATCCTATTATAGCGGATTTTTACAGTGGAATGGTGGTCAGTGTACCTCTGTACACTTCACTTCTAAAAGGTAATTATAATGCAAATAAAATACATTCCTTTTTCGAAGATTATTACAAAGGTGAAAAGGTAATCAACGTACTTCCATTTAATGAAAAAGGCATGGAAAACGGATTTTTATACGCAAACGAGCTTTCGGGTAAAGACAATATGCAGATATTGATAAGTGGAAATGATGAGAGAATTCTAATAGCAACACGCTTCTGCAACCTCGGTAAAGGTGCTTCTGGTGCGGCAATTCAGTGCATGAATATCATAATCGGACTTGATGAAACGACATCTTTGGTAATTTAAAAGGAGTTATATAATATGAATTTTACAAACGGTGGTGTATGCGCTCCAAAAGGCTTTAAAGCTGGCGGAGTGCATTGCGGTATACGTAAGAATAAAGAGAAAAAAGATTTGGCACTTATATACAGCGAGAAAAAAGCAGCAGCTGCAGCTGTTTATACATTGAACTTGGTTAAAGGTTCACCAATAACTGTTACACAAAAAAACCTTGAGATACCATACGCAAATGCGATTATCTGCAACAGCGGAAACGCAAACACCTGCAACGCAAATGGTATAGAAATTGCTGATGAGATGTGTACGATAACAGCAGAAAAGCTGGGAATTCTTACAACAGATGTTATTGTTGCATCAACTGGAGTAATCGGTCAGCCTTTGAATATTGAACCGATTAAAAACGGTATTACTCCATTGATAAACAGCCTTTCTTCAAACGGAAGCGATATGGCTGCCGAAGCAATTATGACTACAGATATAACAAAAAAAGAAGTTGCTGTCAGTTTTTCAATCGGTGGCAAGACCTGTACCATAGGCGGTATTGCAAAGGGTTCGGGTATGATTCATCCGAATATGGCTACCATGCTGGTTTTCCTTACAACCGATACAGCAATCAGCCCGATTCTGCTTCAAAAAGCACTTAAAGAAGATGCCGATAACAGTTTTAACATGATAAGTATTGACGGTGACACCTCGACAAATGATATGGTTTGCATACTTGCGAACGGCTTNNAGGCAATGTTCCGATAGAGACCGAAGGTAAGGATTACGAGGCGTTTAAAAAAGCATTATCGCTTGTTACAACTATTCTTTGCAAAGCAATTGCAAAAGATGGGGAGGGTGCAACCAAGCTTATTGAATGTGAGGTTGTAGAAGCAAATGATCTGCCAACTGCAAGAAAGGTTGCAAAGAGTGTTATCTGCTCAAGTCTTGTTAAGGCCGCAATGTTCGGTGCTGATGCTAACTGGGGACGTGTACTATGTGCTATCGGATATTCGGGGACGGATGTTGATGTAAATAAGGTTGATGTTGATTTTATTTCTGCTGCAGGTGAGCTTCCTGTTTGCAAAATGGGAAGTGGTATAGATTTTTCGGAGGAAAAAGCAAAAGAAGTTCTTTTAAAAGATGAAATAAAGATACTTGTTAACCTTAACGCAGGAAATGAAAAAGCTACTGCCTGGGGCTGCGACCTAACATATGATTATGTTAAAATAAATGGGGATTACCGTACTTAAAAACGATGCTTAAATGTATAAAAAATTACGGAACGCCGGGGACAGCGTTCCCTATAATAAGGGAGATTAAGTATGTGCCTTACAAATTCACTTCGTGCAGAGGTGCTTATCAAAGCACTTCCTTACATACAGAAATATAATAATAAAATTGTGGTCGTTAAATACGGCGGCAACGCAATGATTAACGAGGAACTTAAAAAAGCGGTTATGGGGGATGTTGTTTTACTCTCTTTAATCGGAATTAAGGTTGTGCTTGTTCATGGCGGTGGCCCTGAAATTACGGACACACTTAATAAAATGAACAAGAAATCGGTTTTTGTAGACGGTTTACGTGTTACCGACAAGGAGACAGCAGATGTTGTTCAGATGGTGCTTGCAGGAAAAATAAATAAAAATCTTGTAGGACTTATTCAAAACACAGGTGGCAAGGCAATAGGACTTTCGGGTATAGACGGTCATATGATAAAGGCGAAAATGCTTGATGAAAAGCTTGGTTATGTCGGTGAAATTACCGAGATAAACACACAGCCTATCCTCGATATCCTCGACAAAGGTTATATTCCCGTTATCTCTTCTGTCGGCTACGATAGCGAGGACAATGTCTATAATATAAATGCAGATACCGCAGCCTCGGGAATAGCTGCTGCACTTAAAGCAGAAAGCCTAATTTCTATGACCGACATATGTGGCATTTTACGGGACAAGGATGACGATAGCACACTTATTCATAGAATCAATGTTAGCGAGGTTCCGCAACTTATGAGAAGCGGAATAATTTCAGGAGGAATGATTCCCAAAGTGGAATGCTGCATCGAGGCTGTCAGACGAGGTGTAAAGCGTGTATTTATTATAGACGGCAGAGTACCTCATTCGATTATTATTGAAATGCTGACGGATGAGGGCATAGGTACAATGTTCACTTAATTATTTCAGAAAGGTCGGTTTTATTAAATGAGTATTATTTCTGATACAGATAAATATATTGTAACTTCATACGGCAGGTACCCGATTGCTATAACAAGCGGAAAGGGAAGTCTGCTCTATGATACGGACGGCAAGGAATATATAGACATGGGTAGCGGAATAGCTGTAAACGCTTTTGGTGCTGCTGATCAGGCCTGGATAGATGCGGTGACCAAACAGCTTGGACAAATTTCTCATACCAGTAATTATTATTACAGCCTTCCGCAAGCACGCCTTGCTGAGATAATTTACAATAGAACACATTTCAAGAATATGTTCTTCTGCAACTCCGGAGCAGAGGCAAATGAATGTGCAATAAAAACCGCAAGAAAATATTCTTTTGATAAATATGGTAATGGCAGAAACTGTATTATTACACTAAAAAACAGCTTTCATGGTAGAACTATAACAACACTTTCCGCAACGGGACAGGACAGTTTTCATACAATTTTCCATCCGTTTACCGAGGGTTTTGCCTATGCGGAAGCTAATAATATTGCCGATACTGTGAGTAAAATGGGTGACGACTGTGCTGCTGTTATGATTGAATTGATACAGGGCGAGGGCGGAGTAAATGTCCTTGAAAAGGAATATGTAACAGCGATCGCAAAGCTCTGTGAGGAAAAAGATATTCTGCTTATTGTTGACGAAGTTCAGACAGGCAACGGCAGAACAGGAAAGTTTTATTGCTACGAGCATTACGGAATAACCCCTGATATTTTAACAACCGCAAAGGGTCTGGGTGGTGGACTTCCTATTGGGGCAACACTNNAAAAGACCGCAAATACATTGACCCCGGGAACACATGGCTCAACCTTTGGAGGAAATCCTGTTTGTGCAGCAGGAGCAATAAGTATTATTGAGAGGTTGGACGATAACCTTTTTAATGAAGTCACAGCGAAAAGCGAATATATAAAAAACCGTCTGTCTGCATTAAAAAACGTAATCGAGATTAGCGGAATCGGACTTATGCTTGGTATAAAAACAAATAAGGATGCAAAAGTGGTTGTAAACGAATGTATGCAGAGAGGGCTTTTGGTATTAACTGCAAAAGACAAAGTAAGGCTCTTGCCTGCATTGAATATTCCGTTTGAAATACTTGAAAAAGGCATTAATATATTGATGGAGATGATAGAAATCTGAAAGATAAATCTTTCGGATTCGGTTTTGTGCCTTTGACTTCTATGGGAAGTCAATCTTGCTTTGCAAGAATAGCACAATTCCCACTTTCGGCGGTAGAACCGCCGAGGAAAGGATTGAATTAAATATGAAACATTTACTAAAACTTTCAGATTTGTCAACCGCAGAAATAACCGAAATTCTTAACCTTGCCGATCAACTTAAATATGATAAGAAGAACGGTATTGAACATAAATATTTAAAAGATAAAACACTAGGAATGATTTTTAGAAAATCCTCCACTCGTACAAGGGTTTCCTTCGAGGTTGGAATGTATCAGCTGGGAGGTCATGCTCTTTTCCTATCCTCAAACGATCTTCAGATAGGCAGAGGTGAGGAAACCGCCGATACTATTCGTGTGCTTTCTCGCTATCTTGACGGTATAATGATAAGAACCTTTGACCAGAGCGAAGTCGAGGAAATGGCTCAAGCAGGTTCAATTCCGATAATAAACGGACTTACCGATTACGCTCATCCTTGTCAGGTGCTTGCCGACCTTATGACTGTCAGGGAGCATAAAGGAATGCTTGAAGGGCTAAAAATGTGCTTTATCGGTGATGGTAACAATATGGCGAACTCGCTTATTGTTGGTGGTATTAAGATGGGTATGAGTGTTTCCATCGCTTGTCCTAAGGATTATCAACCAGATGAAGCTATTATGAATTGGGCATCCGAAAACGGAAATTTCCTTTGCACAGAAGATATTTTTGAAGCTGCAAAGGATGCTGATGTTATCTATACCGATGTTTGGTCATCAATGGGACAAGAGGGCGAAGCTAATATCCGCCGCGAGGCTTTCAAAGGCTTTTGTATTGATGAAAGTGTTATGAAGGTCGCTAAAAGTGACGCTATGGTGCTTCATTGTCTGCCTGCACATAAGGGTGAGGAAATAACAAGAGAAGTTTTCGATGCTCATGCGAACGAGATTTTTGATGAAGCAGAAAACAGATTACACGCTCAAAAAGCAGTACTTGTGAAGTTAATGCAATAATAAAAGATAAATCTACCATACGGCACAATTCTACTTACGCATACGGCGTAATTGCTACTCCGAAAGGAATGATAAAATTTATGAAAGTGGACAAGAAAGCGTATATAATACTTGAGGACGAACAGGTTTTCGAGGGGAAATTTTTTGGTTGCGAAAAGGATATTATCGGTGAAGCTGTTTTTACCACCGGTATGACAGGCTATGTCGAGACTCTTACAGACCCAAGCTATTACGGACAAATAATCATTCAGACCTTTCCGATGATTGGAAATTACGGAGTGATGTCAAGCGATGCCGAGAGCAGAGAGTGCAATGTGAGTGCTTTCGGTTATGTTGTAAGGGAAAAATGCGATATACCATCTAATTTCCGCTGCGAAACCGATATAGATAGCTTTTTAAAGGATAAAGGTATCACCGGAGTGTATGATATAGATACTCGCCGGCTCACTTCATTAATCAGAGAAAAAGGCGTTATGAACGCTTGTATTTGCTCTGATATAACAAATATTGATATAAACAAAGTAAAGTATTACACTGTTGTGGATGCTGTAAAAAATACAAGCTGTTCTAAAAAGTGCTTTTATAAAGCAAAGAACAGCCTTTTTTCAGTTGCACTTATCGATTATGGAGCAAAGCAGAATATTATACGTAAACTTAACGAACATGGCTGTGATGTAACAGTTTTTCCTTTTGATTGCAAGGCTGATGAAATTATAGATGGTGGTTTTGTCGGTTTGATGCTTTCCAATGGTCCTGGTGACCCAAAGGAGAACACATACAGTATAGAACAGTTAAAAAAATTAACAGGCAAACTACCGATATTCGGCATTTGCCTTGGACATCAACTGCTTGCACTTGCTTTTGGCGGTGACACGTATAAATTGAAATACGGTCACAGAGGTGCAAATCAACCTGCTACCGATTTAATAACAGGCAGAACATTTATAACAAGTCAGAACCATGGTTATGCGGTGGATATTGCTAGTATCGATAAGTCGGTTGGAGAAGTTTCTTTTATAAACGCAAATGATGGTACCTGCGAGGGAATGATATATAATAATTATTCCGCATTTTCAGTACAATTCCACCCCGAGGCTTGCGGAGGGCCACACGACACCGAATTTTTATTCGACAGGTTTATTAATTTAATGAAAAAGGAGGCTGCCGACAATGCCTAAGAACAGTAGTATAAAAAAAGTACTTGTCATCGGCAGCGGACCTATTGTTATCGGTCAGGCGGCGGAGTTTGACTATGCTGGGGCACAGGCCTGCCGTGTATTAAAAAACGAGGGCGTTAAGGTTGTGTTAGTCAATTCAAACCCTGCGACAATTATGACCGACAAGGCACTTGCAGATTCCATTTATCTTGAACCTCTTAACAGCGAGACTATAAAGAGAATTATAAAAAAAGAAAAGCCAGACAGTCTGCTTGCCGGTTTTGGTGGTCAGACAGGTCTTACAATAGCTATGCAGCTATCAAAAGAGGGTTTTCTAAAAGAAAACAATATCCAACTTATAGGAACAAATGCAGAAGCTATTGAAAAGGCGGAGGACAGACAGCTCTTTAAGGATACGATGAATTCCCTTAAGCAGCCGACAATTCCTTCGCAGACGGTTTACACCTGTGAAGAGGCATATAAGGTTGCAAACAGAATCGGTTATCCCATAATTATCCGTCCTGCCTTTACTCTTGGCGGTGCAGGTGGCGGTGTGGCATACGACGAAGAGCAGTTAAAAACTGTTGCAAACAACGGTTTATTGATGTCACCTATTCATCAGGTTCTGGTTGAAAAATATATATACGGCTGGAAAGAAATAGAGTTTGAGGTAATGCGTGACTCAAAGGGTAATGTTATTACTGTTTGCAGTATGGAGAACATTGACCCTGTCGGTATACATACAGGCGACAGCATTGTTGTTGCGCCTACATTAACCTTATCCGATAAAGAATATCAGATGTTACGCAGTGCTTCACTTGACATAATATCAGCTCTCGGTATTGAGGGCGGTTGTAACTGCCAGTTTGCACTTAATCCTAGCAGCTTTGATTATGCGGTAATTGAAGTAAATCCACGTGTGTCACGTTCATCTGCTCTTGCAAGTAAGGCGACAGGCTATCCGATTGCAAAGGTTGCCGCAAAGATTGCACTAGGCTACACGCTTGATGAGATTAAAAACGATATAACAGGAAAGACCTGTGCCTGTTTTGAGCCTGCACTTGATTATGTTGTTTTGAAAATCCCAAAATGGCCTTTTGACAAGTTCATCACCGCAAACCGCAAATTGGGAACACAGATGAAGGCAACAGGTGAGACCATGGCTATTGGAAATTGCTTTGAGTCTGCAATGATGAAGGCAGTCAGAGGTAGTGAGATTTCACTCGATTCGTTTAATTATCCTCCTTTTGAGGGTATTGATATAACAGAAAGACTAAAAATTGCAGATGATTTACGTATCTTTGCGGTTTACGAGGCTTTAAAACAAGGTATTTCAGTTGACATAATCAATGACATAACAAAGATAGATAAATTCTTTATCGAGAAGCTGAAGAACCTTGCAGATTATGAAAAGGAATTGTATTCTACATCCTTTACAGAAGAACTATATATAAAAGGAAAAAAACTTGGATTTACCGATAAATTTATAAAAAAATGTGGAAAAATAATAGAACCGCTTTTTCCTTCCTATAAAATGGTTGATACTTGCGCTGCTGAATTCAAAGCGGAAACACCGTATTTTTATTCTAGTTTTGATGCTTATTGTGAGGCTAGGACAACCGTAAATACAAGCAAGGAACGTATTATTGTTCTCGGCTCGGGACCTATCCGTATTGGTCAGGGTATAGAATTCGATTATTCATCGGTGCATTGTGCCGAGACCTTAAAAAAACTGGGTTATGAAGTAATTATTATAAACAACAACCCCGAGACTGTTTCAACGGACTTTGATGTTTCAGACAGATTATATTTTGAGCCACTTACCGAGGAGGATGTTCTCGGTGTTATAAAAGCGGAAAATCCGATTGGCGTTGTTGTTGCTTTCGGTGGACAGACCGCAATAAAACTTGCAAAACCACTTGAAAAACTGGGTATAAAAATCTTCGGCACAAGTGCCGAGGGAATTGATATGGCGGAGGATAGAGAGCGTTTTGATGATCTTCTTTCACGCTTTGAAATAAAACGTCCTGTCGGGCTTAGTGTTCTTAATACCAATGAAGCTCTTAAAGCTGCAGAAGTAATAAGTTATCCTGTGCTTTTACGTCCTTCTTATGTTATCGGTGGTCAGAACATGACAATCGCTTACACAAATGAAGATATTGTAAGGTACATGGAGATTATCCTCTCGCAGGGGATAACTAATCCTGTGTTGGTTGATAAATACATGAGTGGAACCGAACTTGAGGTTGATGTTATTTCTGATGGCGAGGATGTTCTTATCCCCGGGATTATGGAACATATCGAGAGAGCAGGAGTACACAGCGGCGACTCGATAGCTATTTATCCTCCTGTTTCAATAAACGATAAAATGCTTGAACGGATAACCGATTGTTCGGTAAAACTCTCAAAAGCACTCGGAACAAAGGGACTTGTAAACATACAATACCTTATTCAACATAACGAATTATATGTAATAGAAGTTAATCCACGCGCGTCGAGAACAGTACCTTATATAAGCAAGGTAACAGGCGTTCCGATGGTTGAGCTTGCAACAAAAGTTATGGTCGGACAAAAGTTAAATGACCTTGGCTTCGGCAACGGATTATATAAAATACCA
>DMMZ01000054.1 GCA_003452915.1 Clostridiales bacterium
TATACATATTTAATAATATCTACTTTTAAAATAAATTACTTATTGTTAATTCTTGCAACGCCTGTCTTTATTGCTGCTTCTGCAACAGCCTTAGCAACTGCGGTAGCAACATTCTTGTCAAGTGCGCTGGGGATAATATAATCAGCAGAGAGCTTATCATCTGTTACGAAAGAAGCTATTGCATATGCTGCTGCAATCTTCATTTCGTCGTTAATATCACTTGCTCTTACATCAAGCGCACCTCTGAATATTCCGGGGAACGCAAGTACATTGTTGATCTGATTCGGGAAATCGCTTCTGCCTGTGCCGACNNCCGACAACTGCCGCGCCTGCTGCTTTTGCTTCGTCGGGCATAATCTCGGGTGTGGGGTTAGCCATCGGGAAGAGTATAGGATTCTTAGCCATGCTCTTAACCATCTCACCGGTTACGCAACCGGGAGCGGAAACACCTATGAATACATCGGCACCGACAAGAACATCAGCAAGAGAACCTTTACGCATAAGCTTGTTTGTTATTTTTGCCATCTCAATTTTTTCTTCGTTCAGACCGTCTCTGCCTTCATAAATAGCACCGCTTCTGTCGCAGAGAACAACATCCTTAAGTCCCATAGAAATGAGTAAACGGATTATTGCAATACCTGCAGCACCTGCACCGCTGGTTACAACTTTAATTTCATCAAGCTTTTTGCCTGTAAGTTTAAGAGCGTTTATCATAGCAGCAAGGGTAACAACTGCTGTTCCGTGCTGGTCATCATGGAAAATAGGAATATCGCAGCATTCTTTTAATCTTCTTTCTATCTCAAAGCATCTGGGGGCAGATATATCCTCGAGGTTTACTCCACCGAAGCTGCCTGCAAGAAGTCTTACAGTGTTTACGATATCATCAACATCTTTTGAGCGTATGCACAACGGGAATGCGTCAACATCGCCAAAGGTCTTGAACAGAGCACATTTACCTTCCATAACAGGCATACCTGCTTCCGGACCAATATCACCGAGACCGAGAACTGCAGTTCCATCTGTAACAACAGCAACAAGATTGTTACGGCGGGTTAAATCATAACTCTTGTCTACATCCTTTTGTATAACAAGACAGGGTTCAGCAACGCCTGGAGTGTATGCAAGTGAAAGGTCTTGTCTGTTTTCAAGCGGAGCACGACAAATAACCTCTATTTTGCCGTTCCATTCATAATGCTTCTTTAGTGATTCTTCTGCGTAATTCATTTTTTAATCCTTCTCCAACGACATATTATTAAATATTTAAAGATTGAACACTCATTACCATTAGTCGCTGGAATAATGGCGGTAGTGGAAAATACAAGTTTCTTGTGATTTCGATAGATAGAATTTATATGTTTATATATCTAATTTTGCTATAAGATCTTTTAATACTTGTGCGCTTGCTCTGAGTTTTTCTTCCTCTTCGGTTGTAAGCGGAGGAGTGACTTCGCGTCTTATTCCTTTTATGCCTATAACAAAAGGAAGGCTTAGGCATACATCGTTAATTCCATAACGATTATTAATCATGCCCGAAACTGTAACGCAGGTATTGAGGTCCTGATTGATACATTCAACAAGCTGTGCAACCGAAAGAGCAACGCCGTAATATGTTGCACCTTTACAAGCGATTACCTTTGCACCTGAAGCTTTTACTTCTTTTTCGATTTCATCACAGTTAAAGGAAACACCGTCAAGATCGGAAAGATAATCAAAGCCTGTGTGAATTTCAAGTCCGATTGCTGAGGTTAGAGACCACGGAACCATTGATGAATCACCATGTTCACCGAAAACATATGCGTGAATATTCTTGTAATTCATATGAAGCTTGTCGCCGAGCATAGAACGAAGTCTGGCTGTATCAAGCATTGTACCTGAACCGATAACTTGTTTTTCTGACAAACCACAGCTCTTTATAAGAGTATAGGTTATAATGTCAACTGGATTGCTTACCACAAGGTAAACTGCATCGGGTGCGTATTTTTTAACTTCGGGTATAACTGATTTTACTATGTTGACATTAATTTGTGCAAGGTCAAGACGTGTCTGTCCCGGCTTTCTTGCAATTCCGAGCGTTACAATAACAATATTGGAATTTGCGGCATCTTCATAATCACCCGAAAATATTTTTACGGGGTTACCGAACGGTGTTCCGTGGACAATGTCAAGTGCTTCGCCGGTGCTTTTATCCTTATTAATATCGATAAGAACAATTTCCGAACATAAACCCTTAAGTGAGAGAGTATATGCAATCGTTGCACCAACATTTCCAGCGCCTAAAATGGTAATTTTCTTTCTCATAATCATTTAGCATCCTTTTATATAAATTTTTTATTTTATAATAATTGGAATTAGAAACAGTGACAAATTCGAGCAAAAGTCTTTGATTTATGGACTTTTTTGAAGAATTTTTCTTTCTGTTTCTTAAGTAGAATTAGTATTATTATAGAGCGAATAAAAAAGACAATAAAAAGGAACACACACATTTTAATACTTGTACTATGTGTTTGTCCCTAAACATAAGTTTTAATATATGTTACGACAAAAAATATTATTAAATCTTTATTTTATTGGAGTCAGTAATATTATATCATAAATTATACCAACATTTTGAAAATGCCAAGCATTTTTCTAATGCCGATTAAATAACGGTTAATACTTGAAATTACTAGTGATGGCAATATTATATCATAAATGAATAAAATATTCATGTATTCAACTGTAGAAAAAGCTCACTTATCCGTGAGCTTTTTTGTGCTTTTTACATAAATAATTTATTATTAGTCCCCAAGATAAGTTTCAATAATAAATCTTGGTCTTTGTTTTGTTTCCATATATATTTTTCCGATGTATTCACCGACAATTCCTGTAGCTATAAGCTGTATACCGAAAAATATGAACAACAATGAGACAATCAAGGATATTCCGATATTTACATCATTAATAATACGATTAAAGAATAAAACGATCAACATGATTATTCCTGCTAGAAATAACAGAATACCTGCAGTCGAAATCATTTTTATAGGTTTTATTGAAAATGATGTTATACCTTCCCAAGCGAAGTACAGCATTTTTTTAAGCGGATATTTTGATTCTCCAGCAAAACGCTTACCTCGTTTGTAATATACAATAGTGGTCTTATATCCAATAAGAGGAACGATTCCTCTTAAAAAAATATTGACCTCGCTATAATTTTCCAAGCCATCAAGTGCTCTTTTACTCATAAGACGATAATCTGCGTGGTTATATACCGTCTCTACGCCCATAAAGTTTAGGAATTTATAAAATATTTGTGCAGTTGACTTTTTAAAGAAAGTATCGTTTTTTCTGGAACTTCTCACTCCGTAAACAACATCATAGCCTTCCTTGTATTTTTGTACCATTTCATCTATAGCATCAAGATCATCCTGCAGATCAGCATCTAACGAAATTGCAATATCGCAATGTTTTTTTACAGTCATTAATCCGGCTAAAAGTGCATTTTGATGACCTTTATTCCTTGACAATTTCAAACCTTGAAACAATTGATTTTTCTCATGAAGAGAATTGATTATAGACCAAGTGTTATCCTTTGAACCGTCATCAACAAATACAATTCTACTGTTCGGTGAAATTATCTTATTATTAATTAAATTATTAATTTTTTCGAGTAATTGTTTTGCTGTTTCAGATAAAACTTCCTGTTCGTTATAGCATGGGACAACTAAATAAAGTATTTCCATAGCTACCTCCAAAATTCTATTAATCTTTCATAGGAATAAAGAACAGCCGATATATCGCTGGATACATATCTGGAAATTACGAATGAATACAACTGTGCAAAATTAATCATAACACATAAAATTAAAGAAACGGTGAGGGTAGTAGCCGTAATTTTAAGTACACCTTCATTTTTACAATGTATTATAACAGCAAATAGAATAATCAATGCTCCTATCAGCATTTGCCAGGAAAAATCTGCATTATATCTTACAGCGTAACCACTTTCCCATATCGAAACCAAAATAGCAAATGGTGCTAATAAGCAGGGTAATGCAATCAGAATTAACGCTTTTTTTCTGTTCGGTTTTTCAATTAATCTATATGCTCTTCGAGATAAGAAATACGCAAACATCGGTAAAGCACGGAAAAACAAACCTATTGCTATTCCGCTGACATGTTTGTCATCTACATACATAAAACCGTTCATGTTTAATAGTTGAAATGATGAATATACAAAAGGATATTGTGGTTGAAAATACGGTGCTGCAAATAAAAATGAAAAGATACAAACTAATACAAAATGGATGTGAAATTGTGAATTGGTAAAATCATTAATGGTCAAAGAATATTGAATGCCGAAATCAAATGGTGAGTCAAAGCGCATCCAATTATAAACCATTTGAATACCGCCAAAAATTATAAACGGTAAAAGGGAAGAAATCAAATATTTAACAATGATCTTTTTATTTTTATTATTTTCGGAACTTTTTAATTTTTTTAATCCAAAGTACAAAAATGCTAACGCTGCTAAGCAATATACAGCCAGTGTAGGCCTACATAAAACAGCTATGGAAAGGAAGGTTGTTGCCAGTGCAACCCTTAGCTTTGAAATTTTACCATCCCCGACTACATTTGAGGTGATTAAGAAATACGATCCCATTAAGGCAAAAGCAAAACCGGAGGATATTGCAATCTCATACATTTCCGCCCGTGAAATACTAAACCATATTCCGGATGAGATTTGCAAGAAAATTAAACCCATAACCACAAATTTTAATTGAAGTTTTAGGAACCATTTCTTTATTATAGCAAGGTATAATTTTGACAGAAAAATGATACCGATCATACTGAAAATTAATACAGCCCAGGTAGTGTGAAAGTAAAATCCAGTTATTAAATGATAAGGGAGGAATAAAACTATTACAGGTGCAATTCCGTAATACGAATAATAGTGACCGTCATAATAACAATGATCCCATTGATAGGACAAGCCTGCTTTTTTTCTTTGGCTCCAGTCATAGGGATTTTCAAGATTCTTTAATGCTTCAGGCGGTTCTTCCAGGAGTACAACCTGTCCATTTTCAAAAGCATCAACAAGCTCCTTGGTTATCTGAGAACCTTCTTTCAGTTTAAAGTCTTCGAATACATTTCCGCCACCTCTTGATCTGTATCCGGCGGACACCAATATTGAAAAGACTAAAAATATTATAGTTATAAAAACAATAATGCGGAAACCAAACAAACGCTTCTCTTCATATGACTTATTAAATGCTTCTGATCTTATCATTAAATAAGCGAATATGATAATGAAAAACAGAAATGAAACTCTTGTTAATGAAAAATGCAGGGATATCGGTTTATTTATGGTTATTTCTTTTATTGTAATATTTTGCGTTTTCGATAAATTTAACTTTAAACGCATATCAGATACTTCACCTGAAAACTGGCAAGGGATTGTCTGACTTCTCTCATACCCTTTTATTATGGTAATGTTAGCAGCTCCATATCTGTATTGAGCATTATTTGTGGAATCTTTAATATCAATAGAAATTGTTGTTTGAGTAATATCATCTGAATACTCAATATCAAGATAAATTGTTCCGATAGGAATATCCACATTGGAAAATTCAATTGTAGATTCTCCGCCTTCCTCATTATGTAGGAAACCATTTTCGTCAGTAATTAGTTTATTTAATTTAGCTTCTGACAGGGAAAGTTTCGTTTCTTCATAATCACCTAACATTAATAAATACGAATTGAAATTAAAAACCGTTAATTCTAATGAGATAATGATTATGAACAATATAACAGCAAAACGGAAAGCACCTTTTTTGCCAAAATTATCATTAAATCTCTTATATATGTAAGAGATCGGTATGTTTGGAATCTTCATTTACATCCTCCAAAGCGTAAATTGTAAAGAAATATATAAAAATTTATAATCCAGCGGTCATTATAACACTATTTTTTAAATTTGTCTATAGTTACAATTATTATATAAAAAACATCGCCTTTTATTTTAACAGCGATGTTTTAATTTATTATTTTTGTTTCCAATAATTACGAGTCTGGAACTTATGTCTTCTGTTTCTGAATATTCGTTTAAGTTGGTTTAAAAGAGTATTCCAAAAAAATAGTATGATATTAATAATTGATATGAGAATTGCAATTCTTATTGTCCATTCGCTTATGATAAATGCGTAAATTAAATATACAACATCAATATAGGCAAGCCATTTTACTTTTACTGGAATCATAAAGAACAACCTAACTTCAAACTCCGGAAAAAGAATTGCAAAAGCTAAAAATAACGATAAGTTGAGAAAAGAATTTGTTGCGGAGCCCATAATTATTCCGCCGGTTATCGTACCGATTATACCGAAAATATAGAAGACATTAAACTTTAATGCTCCCCATTCGTGTTCGAGAGAATTTCCGATTAACCAATAAAAGTAGAGAGCAAATATAATAAAAAAGGTGCTGGTATCAGGCGGAATATAAATAAAACTGACAATTCGCCATATCTGTCCATTCATTATTTCTGATTTGTCAAAAGTAAGAGCACCGATAAGGTTAATGCCTGACGAAGCCATCATTATACTCATGACAAAAATTATCGCCATACCGCCAACGATAAATGACATAAAATTGCGGATTGCGTATTTTCTGTATTTATAATCCAATTTATAAAACCAATTTTTATTGTATTTCATAACACACCAAATTTTCTAGAATTATATTATTCTATATTTTAACATATTTATCAATTAAATTCAACTGTTTGAAAATAAATATCGTTAAAAAATAAATAGAAAAATTCATAAATGGATGTTATAATTTATTAATTGGTTTTTGGTAATAATAAATAATGGAGTTGATGATTGTATTGAATGAAAAGGTAATTGATTTTAATAAAACAATCTACGAATTATGCAGCTCTGATCAAAGTATTTCAAGAATTCTTGCTGAGATAGGTTTTACCGATATTCTAAAGCTCGGCATGATAAATACTGTCGGCAGGTTTATGACAATACCTAAAGGTGCATCCCTAAAGAAATTAGATTTAAATATGGTCATACAAGCTTTTAAAGAGCAAGGGTATGTGGTAATAACTTAGGAGGGATTAAAAATGAGCGAACAAATCGACAACAGAAAATACCGGAAGGATGTTATAAAACAAATTATTTCCGAGCTTCACAAAGGGAAAAGTGTAAACGAAGTGAAAAAACAGTTTGAGGAAGCTTTTGAAGGTGTTTCAGCTATGGAAATTTCCGAAGCCGAACAAGCACTTATTTCGGAAGGACTTCCGATCACCGAAGTGCAGCGGCTTTGTGATGTCCATGCTTCGGTTTTTAAAGGTTCGATTGAAGAAATTCACCAACCGACAGATGCATCTGAAATCCCAGGACATCCTGCAAACATCATTAAAAGAGAAAACCGCTTTATCGAAAAACTGGTTGATACACACATAAAACCTAATTTATTATCGTTAATTAACAAAGAAACCATAAAAAATTTAAAACATGCTCTGGATGAGCTTGCTACAAATGATATTCATTATTTAAGAAAAGAGAATCTTTTATTCCCCTACATGGAGAAATACGGTATAACAGGTCCACCTAAGGTGATGTGGGGAGTAGATGATGATATCCGCAGTCAAATAAAGCAGGCTATATCTTTAATATCATCGAAAAAATTTACCGTGACAGAATTACAGGAAAAAGTCGCAGCACTTACAGAAAAAGTAACAGAAATGATTTTTAAGGAAGAAAACATCATGCTTCCAATGCTACTCGAAACTCTGACGCAGGATGAATGGATCAAAATTGCGGACGAGAGCAGTGAAATCGGGTATTTGATTGACAGAATTCCTGTCTGGAGTCCTTCATCCGAAAATGAAATGACTGTAGAGAAAGAAAAGACAGAACCTGGAATTATAACCTTACCAAGCGGTGTTTTAAGAATAAATGAACTTGTCGGTATGCTTGATACACTGCCGTTTGATATCACTTTTGTTGATAAGGACGATATTGTAAAATATTTTTCACAAGGAACAGAGCGTATATTTCCAAGAACAAAAGCAATAATAGGGCGTAATGTTTCTAATTGTCACCCTCCGGCAAGCGTGCATATTGTTCAGAAAATTGTAGAGGATTTTAAAAGCGGAAAAAAGGATCACGAGGATTTTTGGATTAATATGGGCGGAAAGTTAGTATATATTAGATATTTCGCAGTAAGAAACAAAGATAGTGAATATCTCGGTGTTCTTGAAGTAACACAAAATATTAAGCCGATACAGGAAATTACAGGCGAGAAAAGGCTTATGTCTGAATAAAAATTTTTTAATATATAATAAATTTTTAAAGGAAAGGTAAAAAAATATGAAAGCAACACTTGATAGAGAGGGATGTATCTCCTGCGGACTTTGTCCAGAGATTTGTCCCGATGTTTTTAGAATGGCAGAGGACGGAATTGCCGAGGTTTATAACGAGGATGTTCCGGAGGAAGCAGAAGATGCGGCTATAGAAGCACAGGAAAACTGCCCGGTTTCGGTAATAAAAGTAGAAGATTAAAACAACTTTCCATAAAAATAGCACGAGGTATTATAAAAAATACATCGTGCTAATATTTTATTTGTTCTTCACTAATTTTCATTTATAAAACTTTCAGAATACTCTGCATTATTATTTTATCATATCTTTGAATAAAATCTGTTTTCTGGCATAAAAAACTTCCATTTTATTTTTCATTTTCTCTGATTGTACCCAAAGTACCTCCGGGATGGTGTTTTACATATTCTTGCGGTGTGAGTCCTTGTTTTTCTTGCAAGACAACCGAAAGCGCTTGTAAAATTAAGGTTTCCGCTATAATCGAAGTTCTCGGTGCACGGTTAAGCGGACCGCCCTCTTGTTTTACCCCAGCAAATAAATGAGCATCAGCAAATTTGGCCAGCCATGAATCGGGATTACCTGTTACAGCTATGATTTTACAGCCGTTGTTTTTTATTGCAGCTACTGTTGCTTTCATTTCGGCGGTTTCTCCGCTATTGGAAATACAAATAACAACATCACCTTCAGCAAGCTGACCACACGAGCCGTGAACCGCTTCTGTTCCATGGAGAAAATATGTGGGAGTGCCTGTTGAGGATAACAAAGAAGCAATATAGGCTGCGACATGCGCCGGCTTTCCTATGCCCGTAACATGAAGCCTTCCGCCGTTTTTCTTAGATGCTTGAATTAATTCAGCTGTAATATTGAATGTATCTTCGCTGATAGTGTCTAGGAAATTTATAAATTCATCCTTTGATATTTGTAAAAAGTTATTTAATGTACTCATTTTATACCTCTTAAAATAATAAATTCTGTTGTATCAATACCTCTGTTTTTCATCAATTCCAACACCTTGTCAATATCGGGCAGGCTAGGCTGCGCTCCCATCTGCGAAACGGTTATAGAAGCTGCAAGATTTGCAAAGTACATAGCTTTTTCATGTGAAACACCGATACAAACAGCCGTACAGAATGCACCGACAAAGCTGTCGCCGGCTGCGGTCGGGTCCTTTACATCAACATCCGGAACACAAGGACTATGTATGTATTCGGTATCATTGCATAAAACAGCACCCTTGCTGCCTAGTGTGATAATTGCATTTTTAACGCCATTATTTAAAATTGCTTTTGCAGCTTCGTTTATGGATTTTTCGTCGATAACCGAAATTCCGGTAATATCCGCAGCTTCATGTTCATTCGGCGATATATAAGTCAAGTAGCTATACAATCTTTGACTTATCGGTACATAAGGTGCGGAGTTCAGCATTACCGGAACATTATTGTCAAAAGCGTATTTTGCAACTGTTTCGATTATTTCCATTGGAATTTCCAGCTGCAAAATGACCATGTCGTAATCAGTAACTGTATCTTTTATAAATGATATATCGTCCAAGGTCAGCTTCATATTTGCTCCGGGAACAACTATAATCCGGTTAGCTGTTTTTCCGTTTTTAACCTCAAGCAGAACATTTCCGATGGCTGAAGGGGTATTTTCTGCAACTGTAATATGTGAAACATCAACACCTGAGTTTTTTATAGTATTAATTAACATCGTACCAAAGCTGTCTAAACCAACTTTTCCGACCATTGTTACATCAGCTCCAAGTCTTGCAGCCTGTACCGCTTGATTTGCACCTTTACCACCCGATGCAGTTTGAAAGCCAAAGCCTATAACCGTTTCTCCGCTTGCAGGGATCCTTTCGGAGCTGACTATTAAATCCATGACTAGGCTGCCTACTACTAGTATTTTTGGTTTTTTCAATTAACAATACCTCCAAAAACGTATTTAAACGTATAAATATATCATATCATAAAATTTACCTACATTGTACCATTTTAATGTCAAAAGTCAAAGAATTATTTACATAAAATTTTTTACAAAAACCCATTGACAAATAGTAATATATAATGTATTATTAGATAAGTTTAATATCAAACCGTTGAAGTGGAGATAAAAACGAGTTGTGCACTTACAGAGAGTTCGGGGAGCTGAGAGCCGAATGGAACGCAGATCGTTAAATGGACCGCTGAGGGCGCAGTCAAAAATAAAAATCACTTCGTTGATTTTCATCTAGTATTCTGCGACGTTATAATAGGCATACGTCAGTTGCCGGGGATATGTATGTATCCTGATAAAGAGCACGGCTTTTTTATAAAAAAGCACGTGAATCAAGGTGGTACCGCGAGTATTTTTTATAATACCCGTCCTTGACAGTAGTTTTACTGTCAAGGACTTTTTTATTTTCATTTTATAAGGAGATATGGCAATGAATATTTATCCGGAATACGATCAGGTAAAAGTATTGGCACAGAGGAGTATATATAAAAAAATTCCGATATGCAGAGAAATGTACTCGGACAGTATAACTCCGATTGAAGCTCTCAGAATTTTAAAGAATGTTAGTCATCACTGTTTTATGCTCGAAAGTATTGAAGATACAAAACAATGGGGACGCTATACCTTTCTCGGATTTGATCCTACACTTGAACTTACCTGCTTAAATGGTGACTTAAAAATAAAACGCGGTAATGAGATTAAAGTAAATACAACTCACCCAAAAGAATATATACGAAAAATTATAACCGAGAATCACAGTCCTCGAATAGAAAAAATGCCACCCTTTACAGGTGGACTTGTCGGGTATTTCGCTTATGACTATATTAAATACAGCGAACCTACACTAAAACTTGATTCGGTTGATTTAGAGGATTTTAATGATGTTGATTTAATGCTGTTTGACAAGGTAATCGCATTCGATAATTATAAGCAGAAAATTCAATTGATAGTTAACATACCTACAGATAATATCGAAATCGGCTATAATAATGCTTTATTAAAGCTTGAACAGATGATGCAACTCCTAAAAACAGGAACGCCTGCAAATATTCAACCGTTAAAGCTATTGGAGGAATTTCATCCTCTATTTTCGGAGGAAAAATACTGCGAGATGGTTGAGAAAGCCAAGAATTATATTTATGAGGGTGATATTTTTCAAGCTGTATTGTCAAACCGTTTGGAAGCAAGCTTTAAAGGCAGTCTTTTTGATGTTTATAGAGTGTTAAGAACAACAAACCCCTCTCCATATATGTTTTATTTTTCAAGCGATGATATTGAAATTGCAGGTGCTTCACCCGAAACGCTGGTAAAGTTACAGGATTCTTCACTTTATACCTTCCCACTAGCAGGTACTCGTCCGAGAGGAAAAACCGAAGAGGAAGATAAGAACTTTGAAAAAGAATTGCTTACCGATGAAAAAGAATGTGCAGAGCATAATATGCTTGTTGACTTGGGACGAAATGATATCGGCAGAATAAGCGAAATCGGCTCGGTTGAGGTAGAAAGATATATGTCTATAGAACGTTTTTCACACGTTATGCATATAGGCTCGACAGTCAAGGGCAAAATACGCAGCGATAAGGATGCTTTGGATGCGGTTGATGCAATTTTACCGGCGGGAACACTTTCGGGCGCACCTAAAATAAGAGCTTGTGAGATTATCGATGAGCTTGAACAAAACAAGCGTGGAATATACGGCGGTGCAATCGGTTATATTGATTTTACAGGAAATCTTGACACCTGTATTGCAATCCGTATTGCTTACGCAAAGAATGGTAAAATTTTTATCCGTTCTGGTGCTGGAATTGTAGCAGACAGTGTTCCTAAAAGTGAATATCTGGAATGCCTGAATAAAGCGCAAGTTGTAATCAATGCTATTAAAAAAGCAGAGGAGGGGATATAAGTTTGAAAATAAATTTTCAAACTACGGTTTTGTGCCTTTACTGCAAGAGGTGCA
>DMMZ01000070.1 GCA_003452915.1 Clostridiales bacterium
GCGGAGACAATGCTGCGATGATAGCTTCCCAGGGTTTCTATGAGTTTACAGCAGGTGTGAAAGCTACGCTTTCACTTAACGCATATGCAACAAAAAACGTTTAAAATTATCTTTTTGCTTATAATTGATAATACATAATGTTTATACCGTATTTGTGGATAAGTCGGTGGATAATGTGTGCTTCTTATAGTAAAACGCGACACAAATCGAATTTTTGACCTGAAACACGGTGGACAACTATGTGGAAAGTGTGGACGCCATAATATTTATTATCTAATTATGCACTGTATTATGTAAACAAAACGGTATATAAATCGCCATTAAATGGCAAGAAAATCCGGCAATATTTGCCGGATTTTGGTAGATAAAAGTTTATTATAAAGATACCTTTTATAATAATTCGAATTAGAAACAGCGATAAATTCGAGAAAAAGTTTTTGATATATGGACTTTTTTAAAGAATTTTTCTTACTGTTTCTTATGAGAATTAGTATTAATTAAGCTCGACAGGACCGCTTAAAAATTGAATTGAGCGTTCAACCGAGTTTTTAGCGTTGCCCCAAGGTTCGTTTTCGTATCGGTAATCAAACTTTTTGCAGAACCAGGAGACATCCTCTTTCAGCTCTGCCAGATAGCCCGAAACTATCTTGTCTGTATCCTTTACAAACTGATCATATAATTTTTTGTCAAGTGATTTACTTGCTGTTTCTAATAACTTTTTGTAATGCGGTAAGCAGAACATTTTCTGTGCATTGAATTTATTCACAAATTCATTTTCATTTTTATACAAATAAATTGCGGTGGCGAACATTTTATCAATCTTCTCATTTATTCGGCCGCACACATAACAGCTTTCTTCCAGCCTGCTTATTCGTTCGATCGGTTTTGTACCAATGTTTTTTGATAAAAAGCCACCAATTTTAATATCGTCTTTAAGTTCGTCAAGATGACTCTCAAGCATAAGTGCAAGGCTCAGACGATTTTTTCGGTAAAACATCTTTGTAAAATGTGTAGGGCAAAATCCCTTTTTGTTAGTTAAAATTCGAATATCCGGCTCCATCATTGAGGCACCTAAAATGAGATCAAGTTCGATTTCATCCAGCCTTTTAAATAAAAGACAAAAAGGACAACCGTTTTCGCTTTGCTCAAAAGCTTCGTTAACCGGTATGGTATATATTTTTTCCTGCAATATTTTCATCCCCTTTATAAATAGATAATACAGGAAAAAAACTATATTTTCAATAGGTAAAAAATTTATGGAAATTATTTATGAGAACAACAATATAATACTTAAATTCTGCCAAAATTTTGACCTCGAACAGACATTTGATTGTGGTCAGTGTTTTCGTTTTGAAAAAGATAATGATGGGTTTTTTAGAGGAATTGCTAACAACAGACAGCTTGTACTACGGCAGGACGGAGATACTGTTACATTTTTTGATATTACCAAAGAAGAATTTAATGAAAAATGGAAAAGTTATTTCGACCTTGACAGAGATTATGCAAAAATATTAAATGAGCTTTCTTTTGATTGCCATGTAAAAAAGGCTTGTGAAGAAACAAGTGGAATTCGTATACTCAGACAGGATAGCTGGGAGATACTCTGCTCGTTTATAATCTCTCAAAACAATAATATTCCCCGCATAAAAAAGATAATCGCTTCGCTATGTTCTCTTTTAGGCGAACCGATTATCGGAAATATATATTCCTTTCCTTCTGCGGAAAAAGTTTTTAAAGCAGGTATAGAGGGTCTTGAACCAATAAAAAGCGGTTTCCGAGCAAAATATATTTTTGACGCAGCGGAAAAAGTTGCGAACAAAATTATCGACCTTGAAAAAATTCAAAGTTTAAATTACAGCGAAGCGAAAAAAAGCCTGATGAATATTAAAGGAGTAGGCGAAAAGGTTGCCGATTGTGTACTTCTTTTCGGCTTCGGCTTCCACGAAGCATTTCCACGGGACGTATGGGTAAATCGGGTTATTGAAAAGCATTACGGCAAGGACTTTTCGTCTGATTGCTTCGGCAAAAATGCAGGTATCGCTCAACAGTATCTTTTTTATTATGAGCGAAATACTACTTCTCTTAAGAAACAGTAAGAAAAATTCTTCAAAAAAGTCCATATATCAAAGACTTTTTCTCGAATTTATAACTGTTTCTAATTAGAATTAGTATAATCCTAAAAAAATTGCCTTGCGAAAAATGAGTATAAGAACAGTACAACTGTCATTATTACCGCCGGTGTAATGGCAAATAGCAGCTTTTTAAACCTAGTCATAACAAGTCCTTTCCTCCAACGACATTATTAACACACTAATTAACCATTCGCCGTCGGGAAAATGGCTAATATCAAAACACTTTCAACCTAACTAAATGTATTATTTCCATTATTAACCTAGATTAAACGTCTAAGTATTTAAATTTATAACGACAAAAACCGTTTACACCGTGTATAAACATGGTATAAACGGTTTTTTTGCAGCTTATCCCAAGGAAGGTACTTCCAAAGGAGGCGCAGCAGCTTGCCCGAACCTGTAAAAACCAGTCGAAGCATTTTGATAGGAAAAATCCCATCAGATCTCAGCGCTATTAAGATAAGAGGGCTTATTTAGCCACAGGCAGAGCTTCTTTCTTACAGTGCAATTAAAATTGTAGACTATAAAAGCAGAATACCCGTTTTCTTAACTATGTTTTATCATTTACCGCTTTAGCAGCAGCAGCAAACAATGACAATAGCAATGAGAATGATAATCCAGCAGCTATTACCGAAACCGCCGCCGCAACTACCGCTACCAAATGAATCAAAGCAACCCATTACATATCCTCCCTTCAATAGCTATAATATGAGGAAAATATATAATGGGTGCAAATGTCGTAAAATAATTTATGCTGTAAAACAGATATTATTCTAACTTATCAAATGTTAACAATTAAACAACTATAATTTCTCTGCATTTACCGGTAGTACAGCGACCGCCTTCAGGAGTAACGACAAAGGTATCCTCGACACCCACCATACCAACACCGGCAATACCTTTTTTCGGTTCAAGTGCCAAAAACATATTTGTCTCAAGCGGCTCATCAAAGCCTTCTGCAATAACAGGATATTCATCTACTTGCAAACCGATTCCGTGTCCGAAAAACTTCACTTTTCTGTTCCCAAAGCCGTTAAGGTTGTCTTTTTCCTTATCCGAAAGTCCTGCCATAACAGTTCTGTAAATTTCCGATGGGATTGCTCCTGTCTTTAATTTGGAAGCTATATCAGTTTGAATTTTCATACATAAACTATGAGCATCACAAATTTCCTTAGAAGGTTCTTCGCCAAAAATATATACCTGCGTTTTATCGCTGTGATAACCGTTAATGCCAAATCCGATATCAACAAAAACCAAATCGCCTTTTTTGAGCTTTCTGTCATAGCTGCCAATCAACGGAACTGCGGCGTTCATACCATAAGAACCTCCGGGGCCATCGAAGCTTGTAGGATAGTTTGAGCTCTCTCCAAAGGCAACCTGCCCAATCCCCATTTCGGTCTGGAATTTATAAAAGCGATTTAATCCTTGATGTCCTCGTCTCATCATCTCTGCATAAAGTTCGCCTGCGAACTCTGCTTCGCTTATGCCTTCATAGAGGAATTTAGGAACGGCATTGATTAAAAAATCATTATGCCGTCTACCAGCTTCTTCAATTAATGCAAGCTCGTAGGGTGACTTAACAGCTCTTACAGTAAAAATAATTCTGTCCAACGAACCTTTTAAACTAAAGCGAAAGTGTTTACTTAACCTTTCGTATATCGCTATGGTCATAACCTCGGTTTCACAATAAACATTACAAAGGTCAGCACCGATAACAGCAGCAGCATCCCGATAATTTTCCATTGGAAAAATAATATCGAAGTTTACAAAAGGGGATTCATCAAGTGCTCTTTCGTAGCTTCTTCTTGCAAAATAATAAACAGAGCCGTCTTTTTTTATAAATAAAACACCGTCTTGTATCGTACCCATAAAATAATATTGGTTGACTCTGCTAATTATAACAGCGGTATCCCATTCGGGATTTTTTTTATTCATCAAGTCAATAAATTTGTTTATTCTTGTTTCAAGTTCTTGCATTGTAAGTATTCCAAAACCCAAAATAACGTCCTCGCTTTTATGTTGTTATACTGTTTCTTATGAGAAGTAGTATTTTTATATGATTACATCCTCACATCAGTAATTTGTGAGGATGTGGTTATATATATCCTATTAACATTTGGTTCTACATTTATTTGATAGCGAAAGAATTTCTGTACAGAAATTCTTTATAAAACAGCCGTAAGGTTGTTTATTTTTATCTGATTTGTCCGTTGCCTATAACCTTATATTTTATAGTTGTTAAATCGTCAAGACCCATAGGACCTCTTGCATGTAGCTTTTGTGTGGAAATACCAATCTCGGCTCCAAAACCAAACTCCTCACCGTCGGTAAATCTAGTTGAAGCGTTTACATAAACAGCAGCAGCATCTACATTAATCATAAAATATTCAGCAGACTCGGTGTTTTTCGTTATAATAGCGTCCGAATGTTTTGTATTGTGTTCGTTTATGTGTTCGACAGCTTCCTTAACGTCAGAAACCACTTTTACAGACATTATATAATCATTATATTCTGTATAAAAATCCTCGTCAGTAGCAACAGTTGTATAGGGTAGAATTGCTACCGTTTCTGGGCATCCTCTGAATTCTATATTTTGCATACGATCTTTAATGAGCGGTAACAATTTGTCTGCAATAGCACGGTGAACAAGCAGACTCTCCGCTGCGTTGCAAACGGAAGGTCGGGAGGTTTTTGCATTGTCAATAATGTTAAGCGCCATCTCAATGTCTGCACTCTCATCAACATAAATATGGCAGTTTCCTGCTCCTGTTGCTATAACCGGAACTGTAGAATTTTTAACAACCGCTTGTATAAGCGATTTTCCGCCTCTCGGAATTAACAAGTCTATATAATCATTCATTTTCATAAGTTCGGTTGCTGTTTCTCTTGAGGTATCCTCAACTATCTGAATACATTCAGCAGGAAGTCCTGCACCCTCAATAGCTTTTCTAAGCACTGTTGCCAAAGCTATGTTTGAGTTTATTGCCTCGCTTCCGCCACGTAAAATAACCGTATTACCCGATTTTATACAAAGAGCGGCTGCATCTGCGGTAACGTTCGGACGTGACTCGTAGATTATTGCAATCAAGCCCAGCGGAACCTGAACCTTCTGTATGGCAAGGCCGTTCGGCCGTGTCCACACGCTGCCTTTTCCGAGAGGGTCGGGCAGAGCATATACATTCATAAGCGAGGCGGAAATTTTATAAATACGCTCTTTTGTCAGTCTTAATCTGTCGGTCATCGCCTCCGAAAGTCCTTTTTGTTTTGCGAAAGCAATATCCTTCTCGTTTTCGGTTAAGATATATTCATATTCAATTTTTAAAGCCTCTGCCATCAACTCAACCGCTTTGTTGCGTATCTGTCCGCTCGATGAAGCTAAAATAGCAAGAGCTTGTTTTGCTTTGATACATTTTTCCTTTAACATTACGTTTTATCTCCAATAGCAGCAAAATATGTACCCTTAAATTCACTTTCGAATATATCATAAAGTATCTTCGGTCGGTAACCATTTACAATAAGCATAGGAATGCCAGCATCATTTACAGTCTTTGCAGCTTCAATTTTGGCAATCATACCTCCTGTTCCCCGTTCTGTTCCTGCTCCACCGGCATATGCTTTTACAGCTTCGTCGATAGTCCCCACATATTCGATAAATACAGCATCAGGGTTATTTCTGGGATTTTCGCTGTACAAGCCATCGATATCAGACATATTGATGAGCAAATCAGCTTTGGTAAGTACCGCAACGATTGCCGAAAGTGTATCATTACTACCGATACTTATCTGTTCGCTGGAGACCGTATCGTTCTCGTTTACAATGGGAATACAGCTCATATTGAGAAGCACCTTAAAGGTGTTTTTGGCGTTGTTACAGCCAAGCTCATTTTCGATAACATCCTTAGTAAGCAAAATCTGTGCAACCTTATGTCCGTAACCGGAGAAAAGCTTTTCGTACATGTCGATCAGAACAAGCTGACCGACAGCGGCAGCAGCTTGTTTTTGTTCTGTGGTCAACCCGTTACGGGAGGTGAAACCAATTTTAGCAAGTCCGCAGCTTATCGCTCCCGAGGAGACAAGAATAACTTGAATACCTCTGTTCTGAAGGTCGGAAATACACTTTACAAGTTCTTCAATTCGTCGAATATTTATAAGTCCGGTATCGTATGTAAGCGTGGCGGTTCCCACTTTTATTACTATTCGTTTCAAATTATCTGTATTTAGCTTCATTTGTTTAGTCCCTTTACATATTCATTAAACTATATTATAATATTATATTATTATATTTGCAAGATATTTTTTATTATGGAGTAGAAAAAAATGTTTAACAGAAGTATAATTTTAGCATCAAAATCACCGAGAAGACGAGAGATTCTAAAAAATGCGGGATATGTTTTTACGGTTATGGAAGCAGACACCGAAGAAAATGTTCCGGATTTATTATCTCCGTCTGAAGCTGTAATAGAAATTGCACTGCAAAAAGCTCTTTATGTAAAGGAAAAATTATCGACAAATAATTCTATAATTATTGCTGCTGACACAATGGTGTTTAAAAACGGAATTCTTATGGGCAAGCCGAAGGATTCGGAGGATGCTTATTATATGCTAAAGCAGCTTTCAGGTGATTGGCATGAGGTATATTCTGGATATTGTATTATGAGCGATGAGCAAAAATTTACCGGATGTGAGATAACCTCAGTAAAATTCAGAACAGTTTTAGATAAAGAAATCAACGAATATATTAGGAGCGGAGAACCTTTTGACAAAGCTGGTGCTTATGGAGTTCAAGACAGAGCGAGTACTTTTGTTGAACGGATAGAGGGTGATTTCTTCAATGTTATGGGGTTGCCAATTTGCAGAATATCCCAGATTCTTAACACTATCGCTTCGGAAATATACACATAATCACTTGACATTTTTAAGTAAGGTTTGTATAATAATCACATCAACTAAAATATTAAAGGAGCGATTCAATTAATGAAAAAAAGAATAAGACTAGTATCAGCTATATTAGCCTTGCTTGTCATAATGAGCGGTATGACCTTTACCGCATCGGCAATTAGTTTTACTAACGGTTCTACGCTAGGCACAGGTACAATTACCTCGGCGGTAAATGAAGATTTGACAACAGACGGTAAGGTTACATACTCAAAAGCGGTGTATACCGATAGCGAAAGCCGCCAACAGGCTGTTTACGCTATGGAATTTAATCCTGCAACTAGTGACTATGTTCCGTATGTTTACAGCAAATATACAGGTACAGGAAGCGGTACTTACAGTTCGGCACTGAAAGCAGAGAGTCAATTCGGTGTTGATGTTATCGGCGGTGTAAACGCTACATTCTATGCCATGAACACAGGCAGTACGTATGCAGGTTATTGGGTGCATGACGGTAGACTTGCACAGGCAACTGTTGGTTATGATAGCAATATAATTACTTTTGATTCTGACGGACAGGTAAATATTGTTAAGTCGAAATTGGATTTTAAACTTTATCTTGACGGAAAAGAAATTACAAGCGGCGGCGGAAGCGGTCTTGTACATATTAACAAAAAATCACTTGCCGACAGCGTAAGCAACGGATTTTATTATTGGGATACAGAATGCGGAACAAAAACCGATTCTGTCATCGCAGGACTTGAGATATTATGCAAAAAGCTTGATTACGGTCAGCTTTCTATCGGAAACACTCTTAAGGGTGAAGTTCTCGAGGTCAGAAAAGATTCTTTTTACAGTGCAGTTGGTGAGGACGAATTCGTGCTTTATGTTAAGAACGATTCTCCCATTAAAGCATCTGTAGAGGCTGCTGTTGCAGTTGGAGATATATTTGAAATACAGGTTAACGAGACAGTAGAAGAATCCAAGCAGTATACTGAAAAAGCAAATACCGCTATGGTCGCACAATATCCTATTGTTAAGAATGGTGCTGTTGATGCAGCAGAATCTCTTAGCCAGCTTGGCGCTAAATTTATGAATGAAAGAGCTCAGAGAACCTCAATAGGTATAAAGGAAGACGGTTCGGTTGTTCTTATATGCTCTGCAGGAAGAAACATAACAGATTCATCCCCCGGACTTACGGTTTATGAGCTTGCTGATATAATGGTTCAGCTTGGCTGCGAAACTGCTTTTAATCTTGACGGCGGCGGATCGACTACTATGGTTACAACAAAAACCGGCAGTAACGATTTTGATATTCGCATTAAGAGCAACGAAGGTACATACGGACGCAGTGTTGCAAACAGTATTTACATTGTTGCAAGACAGAGCGTCGATATCGAAATTTCAGCTGCACTTGATCAGCTTATAACAGAAAACGAGGACAGCGAAGCTGCTGCGGTAGTTACTGCAATTTCGGAAGCAAACGCAGTTATTGCAAATACAAACAGTCTTACAAGTGATTATACCCGTGCATATATGGTTTTACAATCGGCTTTATCCGGCAAGGCTGAGCTTGACAATCTACTTGCATCGGTTTCCTCCATTTCTTTCAAGAATTACAGCAAAACCGTACTTGAAATGTTATGGGAAGCATATGACGAAGCAGTTGCGGTAAGAGCAAATAACGATGCTACTGTTGGGGAAATTGAAGGGGCAATCAATAATTTAAGTACATTATTAAATATGTCTGGTGAAGCATCGATTAATATTTCGCAAGGCAAAAGTTATGTAAAATTATTTAATGCATATAGTACTATTGCTAATTATGATGATACTAACGGTAAGGAATTGACCGATGGCAATATCGGTTCTTTAATCATAAACGCATACGGACCAGCTTGGGTAGGCTTCCATGGTTCATCAAAGACAGGTACAGAAGACGGTTCATCTTATTATGATACGACTATTGATCTTGAAAAAATAGAGAGCAATCTTTCTAAATTCGTTGTCAATGCCGAGCATGATTGGGGTGCAGGAATAGAGGCACCTTTAAAGGTTGTTGTTTCGGTCTCCGATGATGGAACAACCTTTACACAGGCAGGACTTGCGACCTGTAATATAACAAACCTTGTCAGAAGTACAACAGATGTAACTGATACAACAAAGCTCGCAAGAACCGATGTCATTTACACTCTCAACCTCGATGAGGGCGTAAAAGGCAGATATGTTAAGTTCCATATAGTCGCTGGTAAAACAATGGTATTTGCATTCGTTACCGAAATGCAGGTATTCAAGTCCGATTCTCCTATAACCGAAGGTTTGTATGTAACAGGATTCAACGAGAAGATTCTTGCAAACTACAGCATTATATTCACACCTGATTATGCGGCAGAGCTTACAGGCGACAATGCAAATCTTAACTGGGCAAGAGCAATATCTGCTCAATGGGACGAAGAGCTTCAGAACTATGTTGTATTACAAACAGCTCAAGGCAATAATGGTAATGTAATTAAAACAGTTCCGGAAAACGGCTTCGTTCTTGGTGTTCACGGTGAAACAGATGAAGGTATTGTAAACAAAGCATATGCGAGTACTGCAAAGGTTGGAGATATAATTGTTCTTCACGGTATTGATATTGCGAATAAGACTCTTCTTGCAGGTTCGTATATAACAATAAAAGCTCAAGCCGGTGCTTCTTTAAAACCCAACGCTACAATAACCTTAGAGGGAAATTTCGCAAAGGGCATTAAAGAAAACCAGACCTTAACAGAGATTCAAGCAAACTTCAACGGATCTGTTATAGTCAAAAATAAGAACGGAAATGTTATAACCGGCGAAGCGGTTGTAGGCACAGGTTCTGTTATTATTGTAGGCACAACAAACTATACCATAGTTGTAAAAGGTGATATCAGCGGTGATGGTGAGATTGGTTCAATAGATTATCTGTTTGCCAAGAGAGCTTTCTTGGGAACAATTACTCTTACCGAGACACAACTTAAAGCTGCCTGCCTTGGCGGAACAGCACTTCCCACATCAACCGATTATCTAAAAATTAAGCGTCACTTCCTTGGAACCTTTGATATATTCGCATAAGAATTATTTTAATAAGAGCGGAGTAAAATCCGCTCTTATTTTCCCTATAATAAAGAAACGAGATATTATGAAAAAATTAATAGCAATATTATTGACATTAAGTTTCTTATTCATCATCGTTCCACAATCGTATGTTTTAGCTCTTGAAAATATAAATTTGAATACAGTAACCTCTAAGATGAATATTTCTTTTAACGGTACTTATGTTTATGGTATTACTGAAACAACTACGGCAGAAGAATTAAAGACACTGTTAAACAATGAGATTAACGTAGATAAAATATCTACAGGCGGAGAGCTTGATTATAACGGAGCTAAATATACCATTGTAATTAAGGGTGACATCAACGGCGACGGAAAAATTGGCGTGGTAGATTATCTGTATACCAAAAGAGCCTTCATGGGAACAATTATTCTTTCGGAAACGCAGCTTAAAGCTGCCTGCCTTGGTGGAACAGAACTTCCCACTTCATCCGATTATCTCAAAATTAAACGTCATCTGATCGGAACTTATAATATATTTAATAGTACAGAGTCAAAACATATAGTAGTTCGCTTCGCTGCAATGAGTGATATTCATTTGAACGGTTTATCAACACAAACTGAATATAAGCGCTTTGAGCAAGCTCTAGACTTCATGAATAGTTATTCCGAAAGTCAGGATTATAAAAATTTTGACGCTCTTGTTGTTGCGGGTGACATGACAAACTATGGTTATCAAAAAGAATTACAGGCTTTTGCAACTGTTGTAGATAATAAACTTAGTGACAGCACCGAAAAAGTTTTTGTAATGGGCAATCATGAGTATAACGGATATTCATCTGCTTATGCACAGTCTCTTTGGGAATCAACTCTGGGCGTATCAAAAAACACTCATAAAAAAATTAACGGTTTTCACTTCATAGGTGTTTCCCTTGGCAATACTACTGATTATACATATATTACCTCATGGTTGGATGAAGAGCTTGCTAAAGCGGCTTCAGATGCACCGGACAAGCCTATTTTCGTTATACAGCACAAACAAATTACCGGTACCGTATACGGAAGCGAAACACGTGGAACAACGCAGCTTACCTCCATTTTAAATAAATATCCTCAGATTGTTGATTTTTCGGGACATTCGCATTTTCCAATAAACGATCCGAGATCAATTAATCAGGATATATTTACCACTCTCGTCTGTGGCTCTCTCAGCTATATTAAGCTAGAAAGAGGGATGATTTACGGAACAATTCCTCCCAAAGCAAGTAATGCAGCACAGTTTTTTGTTGTAGAAGTTTATTCTGACGGTAGCGTTGTTTTCAAACCTTACGACCTGATAACAAGACAGTTTTTTCCTACAGAATATTCAATAGAAAATCCGACAAAACCAGGTAGCTTTAAATATATAGATGCTCGTTATGAATTGGCGGACATCCCTGTTTTTCCACAAGGAACGACACTTGATATAAGTAATATAACAGAAACAGGTTGTAAATTAAGCTTTGGACATGCAACCGACGGTGAGAATGTTCACAGCTACCGATATGATTTTTATTTAAAATCTGATGGTACAAAGAAGGTAACATTTAAAACATGGTCTGAGTTCTATTTCCTTAACAGACCTGATACTATGACTTATACAACAAACTTACTAACACCTGGAACAGACTATAGAGTAACCGTAACAGCAATTGACTCGTTTGGTAAAGAGAGTGTAGTTCCTATTGAGGCAACCTTCAAAACAACAGGTGTGTCACCCGTTTATGATTCGAAAGTTCCTGACGCGAATGTGCTTGACATAGTTTTCGGTCTTGACGGAGCAAAAGATGAAGGTATATTGTCAAAGACTGTTGAAAACTTCAACACCAAAATCGAAGCTGATAGCACGTTTGGCGGAGTATATGTTGCTAAATTTACAGGATATAATGATTATCTTCGTATAAAATTCACAGGTGAGGATTATGTAAAGTATAATCAGACTATAACTATAGCATCTAAAATAATGATCAATGAATTTCCTGAAAGTTATTCTGATGCATTTTCGAATATGGAATCGGGTGGTTACGGCTTTGAAATCAACGGACGCACAAGACAGATAGAATTCTGGATAGAAATAGGCGGAAGTTACAGAATTTTAGCAGTTGATGCCGTTATTGGAGAATATTATTCGTTGGTAGGAACATACGATGGTTCATTCGTAAAATTATATGTAAATGGTGCATTAGCAGGAACAGAAAAAGCAACTGGTCTGATAACATATCCTTCTGCAACATCGGCATATGCCTTTTGTATAGGTTCTGATATTAACAAATATGGTGAAGGTGACGCATTCTTTAACGGAAATGTTGCTTATGCAAAGGTATTTGATAACGCATTAACAGCTGATCAAGCAGTAAACTTAAGTAAAAGTTATTAAATATAAATAGTATTGTATTGACTTTCATTAATTAAAATTCGAGATGCCAAATTGGCATCTCGAAAATATTTTAAAATTTTAACTAACGCCTTTTTCTTTTAATAAGATATACGACCAATACCGAAAGGCTGTATACCACCGCAAACAACAAAACTGCAATAATAATAAATTTGATCTTTGTATTAGGGTCATCGCTGACTCCTGACGTTGCCAAAAATGTTAAAATTGTAGAAGCTAACAAAATACAGACATGTATCGTCCATTTAGCTGCACCCGGTAAGTTTTTTGCTGAAAAAATTAAGCTTGAATATCCCAGTACAACTGAAAAAATAAATATAACAGCTAAATTTTTTGTCAGAATTGCTGCAAAATCAGAAATTTCTGTGCTGGTATTATCAGTCGAATTAAGAGCGACAAGACCGACATAAGCAAAAGAAATTATTGAATAGGTTGCCAGGGTGGTGTACATACACCTTTTAAATTTCTTTGGTTTTTCGGTGGTCATATTGTTCATAATATTAGTTTGATTCCCTTATCAGACTTGTTATAGTAGCGGGAACATTTTCAGGGGAAACAGAGGCTGTGATTATACAATTTATGTTATTTTTGCCGGTAATTTTATCGAGCTTTAATATAAATTCTTCAAATGAAGCGATATCATCCTGACAAATTTTTAAAGCACTGTCGATAAATAATTCGGTTACGTCATAATTAGCAGCAAGAATACCGCAGACAAAGCCATACAGCGAGGAAGCATCGTTTACATCATAATCCTTTGCGTCAACAAGGCGAGCTTGATATTGAATGTCATAGGTAAGTTTTCTACCGTACTCAATACAAACAACCGCACCATGTGATTCTCTGGCAGCCCTATTCACCTCTGCAATAAGCGCTTTGGTCTTGCCTGCACCTTTTACACCGACGATTAATTGAACCATAATAAAAACCTCCATTTATAATTATTTCGGTTAAACAATAGTAAAAAATCTACAGCACGAATATTTAAAAAAGTTTCTATGCTAATTACATTTTACTTCATATCTGTGAAAAAATCAACCCTTATGAATATTAATTTTTTTACATTTTAATTATTTTTAATTTTGCTTCAAGCTCTGCCTTTTTTTCTTCACTTCCGGGTTTACCAAGTAGAGTAAACATGTTCTTTTTATATGCTTCAACACCGGGTTGGTCAAAAGGATTTACTCCGAGAATATAACCGGAAGCAGCACAGGAAATAAAGAAGAAATAAATAAGCTCACCGAGAGAAAATTCGTTTTTCTCCGAATATTCGACAATCAGGGTATCTGTGCCACCATCAGAATGTGCAAGCAGTGTTCCCAAAAAAGCCTTGTCGTTTATTACATTCATCTCTTCACTCGCAAGGAAGTTCAACTTGTCTATGTTTTCGTTATCAACAGGAACAATAATCTTTTCGGATGGAACAGCCTGCCTGCACACTGTTTCGAATAAAATAGGCGAACCGTCCTGCATATATTGTCCCAGAGAATGTAAATCGGTTGAGAAGATTACCGAGGCTGGGAATATACCTTTTTTGTCTTTACCTTCACTTTCGCCAAACAATTGCTTGAACCATTCACCCATAAAGCGAAAAGAAGGCTCATAGCTTGCAAGCACTTCGACATTTCTGCCTTTTCTTAAAAAAGCGTTTCTGATAAGAGCATATTTGTATGCGTCATTATCAATACCGTCAGAAAAAAGCTTTTCGCGGCATGCGACAGCTCCCGCCATAAACAAATCTATATTTGTTCCGCTAACCGCAATCGGAAGTAGACCTACGGCGGTAAGCACCGAGAATCTACCTCCGATGTCGTCTGGAATTACAAAACACTCATAACCTTCTTTATTGGCAAATGCTTTTAGAGCTCCCGAAATTTTGTCTGTGGTTGCGAAAATCCGTTGTTTTAACTCTTCTTTTGTATATCTGCTTTCAAGGTAGCTTCTTACAAAGCGGAAAGCTACGGCACTTTCAGTAGTCGTTCCGGATTTTGATACAACATTTACGCTGACTCTTTTTCCCTCACAGAGTGAAAGAACCTGTGTAAGCTCATCACCGGAAAAAGAATTTCCTATAAAATAAATCTCGGGACAGTCTTTTTTTATTTGATTATAATATGAAGAATATAAAAATTCAATTACTGCCCTTGCACCAAGGTATGAACCGCCGATTCCTATTACTAGCAGGACATCACTGTTCTCTCTTATACGTGTAGCCGCTTTTTTTATTCGAGCAAACTCTTCCTTGTCATAATTCAAAGGCAGGTCAATCCAGCCTGTAAATTCAGCACCTTCACCATTTTTGTTTCTGATTTTACTGTCAGCAACTTCAAGAAGTGGTTTAAGTTCATTAATATCAGATTCCGAAATACCTTTTATGTGAGAATATTTTAACTTTATCATTTTATAAAATTCCTTTGTTTTATATTAAGCCTTAAAAACAGCTTATAATTGAGCTTAATTATAGGATATAAAACATATAATGTCAACTATGTAAAATATTAAAAGAACGAAAAAATATTCTTTATGATTCTTCCCAAGATAACAAAATAGCTGATTTTATCCACATCCTCTGTTATGTAAACGGGCACTCTGGTTATTTCGGTTTCGTCAACCTCATAAGAAATATAACCCACAGTATCACCTTTTTTAACAGGTGCTTCGGGTGGCTGATCAATGTGAGCGGTTTGTGTTATGCTAGATTTTTTACCTTTTTCAAGCAATATCGAAGAGGGAGTATAGTCGATATCAGCCGTTTCTTTGACACCTTTTATTATACTAATAGGCTCTAAAGTCAACTTTTCGGGTGTAACTATAGAATAATTTGCAAAACCAAAGTCAAGCATTTTCTTTACAGTAGAAAAACGTGCATCACTGGTATCTGCGCCAAGAACAACGGAGATCAACTGCATTCCATCGCGTTTTGCTGTCCCCGATAAACAAAACATCGCTTCATTGGTAAAGCCGGTTTTCATACCGTTTGCACCGTTGTAAAAACGAACAAGCTTATTTGTATTCGCAAGACCGAAGGTTCCGTTTCTTATAGTGTCCATCCATATAGTTGTATATTCGAAAATCAACGGATATTTAAGCAATTCCTGTGTCATGAGCGCAACATCCTCTGCTGAGGAATAATGATTTTCTATCGGCAACCCGTTTGTGTTAATAAAATTGGTGTTCTCCATACCTAAATCTTTTGCACGTTTATTCATTTCCATTATAAAAGATTCTTCGCTTCCGTAAATATGTTCAGCAAGTGCAAGAGTAGCATCGTTTGCTGATACAACAACAAGTGCTTTTAACATCTCATGCACACTCATCTGCTCGCCTGCTTCGAGGAAAACCTGTGATCCTCCCATAGATGCTGCGTGTTCGGAGACGGTAACCATATCTTCAAGCTTTATTTTTCCACTGTCTATAGCTTCCATAACCAATATTGTACTCATTATTTTGGTAACCGATGCAATCGGCAGGCGATCGTTCTCGTTTAATGAATATAACACCTTTCCGGTTGAAGCTTCCATAAGAAAGGCACTTTTAACTTTAAAATCACCTGAGAGTGAAACAGCTTGCTCAGCTTCTTCATACCAGAATTCCTCCCACGCGTACTCATAGGGGTAAACTGCAGCTTCATCTTCTGCAGATACGGATAAGGGGAGCAGCATACATAATACAATTAATATAACAAACAGCTTTTTCATTTTCCCAAACCTTTCCGATATATTATTAAATTCGTTAAAATCATATGAAAAATCAATTGCTTATATTACTTATGTGACAATACTTTTTTCATTTTATAAGCATTATCATATTGCATTTCAATTGTGAATATGATAAACTTTAATAAATAAAAAAATTAACATTTGATAATTATAATGAGAAGAGGTAAATATTATGTTTTGTGCTCAATGCGGAAAACAAATGAAAGACACTGATAAATTTTGTCCCATTTGCGGTAAAGCTACTGTAAACGTACAAACAAACGAACCCTTGGTTAACGAACAGCCACAGCAACCTCAACCGCAGGAACAAGCACAACCTCAGCAGCAATATCCATACAATGCTGTTCCTCAAAAAAAGAAGCCTAATTACAGTATAATAGTTATCGCAGCTATCGCAATTATTGCCATAGCATATTACATATACAATTCATATATAAATAGCGGCGGTGCTTCAACACCTGAAAAGGCGGTTGAAGGAATTTTTGATTCATTTGTAAATGAGGATGTAGATAAATTTGTTAAATATAGTACTCTTAATCCAAAGGTATATGAAGAACTTTACGATAAAAGCTATGATGAGGATGATGTAACTGATGAGATAGAAGGAATATTTGACGAATATGATTATACATCGGGCATCGAATTCGAGATAGATGATACCGATACTTTGAATGATGATGAATTTGACGAATATATTGGTTATTTAGAAACTGAGTTTAACTTACAAGATACGGATTCAATCGAGAAAATCGCCATAGTTTACAACACCATAAAATACGATGATGATGAACTTGAAGACGGCGAATTAAATTTATATTGTTTTTTGATTGATGGTAAATGGTATGTACTTGATTAATCACATTATATAAAAAATTAAGCCGAATGCCTGTTATTATTAACAGGTGTTCGGTCTTTTCCAATGTATTATTTAAAACAAAATGAATGAGGATAAATTATGATTTGCAATCAATGCGGAAGAGAACTGGAAGACACCGATAAATTTTGTGACCATTGCGGTAAACCTACTGAAAACGCACCAAAAAATGATATATTTAACGAAATAAAGGAAGAAGAGGTAAAATTACCGCCACAACTAGATAATACCATAAATATAACCGATTCACCACAACCTCAACAACCTCAACCGGATAAGCTGCCAAAACTATATCCGCAATTAAAAGTTTTACTGACACCTTACATAAAACATTATACAAAACAAATTTTGAGATACAAGGCAATAATTATAGCATTGTTGGCTGCCATTATTATAATTACGGGAACATCGATTATCAGTAGTATAATATCATCACCGGAAAAAACTGTAACGAAGGTATATAATGCATTCATAAATGGAGAAGCAGAAGATATTATTGAATTTACTACCTATAACAGACAAGTTTATGAAGAATTGAATGATGACGATTACGACGAAGAAGCAGTAGACAATTATATTGATCAGATTTTAGACGGTGTTTTTGGTAATAATGATAAATATACTTATGAAGTTGATTATGCAGAAATTCTAGAAGATGATGAATATGACGAAATTTTTCAACGTTATGAAAAACGTTATGATAATATTGATTGCATAGAAAGCATAGCAAAAGTATACCTTATAATTACTGACGAGGATGGCGATGAGCACGACTCAGAACAGTATTGTTTAAAAATCAACGGTAAGTGGTATATGATATTTTATTAAAAACAACCGAACGAATACTAATACATTCGTTCGGCTGTTTTTTATTAAAATTATGCTTCTATTTTTCCGCCTTGTAATGCGAATTTCTCATATCTGTTAAGAAGATCGCTTATTCTAAATTCTGATTCGCCATTGAAATACGAGCCTACTTTGTCACCAAAGGTAGCATACCAATGCTTATCTAGGCATTCCATTCCATAACAAGCACCGGCAATTGAACCTGCGGTTGCTGCTGTACAGTCACAGTCGTGTGCCATTGCAACAGCTTCTGCGATAACCTTACCGATATCTTTTTTACCGAGAGCAAGAGCAAATATTGTAAGGCAGGCGTTATTTAATGTGTGAACATTATTCATTTCCGGATAACGAGCGTCAACCAGTTCCGCAGCATGACGGTAGTCCTTTACAGTCTCGTAATTCTCCAGTGCCCAGCGTACTCCGTCTGCAAGCTCACAGTCGGCAGGAATATATTCAAGACCTTCGATCAACGCTTGTTTTGTATCTGAAAGAGCAAAACCGAGTGAAATTACAGCAGCGAAATACATTGAGCCGTAAACACCGTTTTTGCGATGACTTATCCAAGCATCAGTTTTTGCCATTTCAGCTGCCTTTTTAGGGTCGCAGGGAGCCATATAACCGTAACCGTCGCAGCGAATATCCGCGCCAATCCATTCGTCATAAGGATTGTCAATATCAGCTGCTTTGGAAGGATCTATGCCTTTAAATAAATTATCTAGTGCAACACGCTCTGCTGTATAAGCATATGTTATGTACTTCTTCCATGCATTTGCAACATCTTCAAGTGTAAAATCAAGACCATTTCCTTCTTCGGCTATAAAAAGCGAAAGAAAAGTGTATCCGATATCATCGTCACAGGGAATACGGGTTAAATTATCTTTAAGGTAGTTTTTAAATGGCTCGCAACCGTATCGTACATCCTCTGGGGTAGGAATCTGTGTCCAGTAATCGGTCAGAGGATAACCTTCAAGTCCTGTTTCTTTCGCATAATCCTCCATTTGTTTAAGTGTCCAGCCCTCAACCGGCGCACCTAACGTACAACCTGCCGCTCTTCCTAAAAAAGCTGCTTTCAGCTTGTTTCTGTATTCATCTAAGTTGATTTTTTTGTTTAACATAAAATCCATCTCCTTTGCAAACTATTATACATATTTTTTTGAAAAAGGCTAGACTTTTTTAAAATTTTCCGATAAAATATTTTTAAGGGTGTTATCAATGAATTTATCAGAAATAATTAATTCGCTTCCATGTATGTATAACAATCTGTTGGTTGAAAAAAGACCGATATTACTATATGGAATGGGCGATGGAGCAGATAAAATTTATACGGAATTAAATAAAAGAGGAATAAACATCAGAGGTGTTTTTGCAAGCGAAGGTTTTGTGAGAGGGCAGAACTTTTTGGATTTTACTGTTATGAGCCTTGAGGATGCCGAGGAAAAGTATGGAGATTTTGTCGCGGTCTTATGCTTTGCACTTGAAGGTAAAAAATCGGAGATTCTTGCACTGTTAAGAAAAAAACATACCCTTTATTCGCCTAATCTGCCTGTTTATGGTGACGGTGTTTTTAACAAAGAATATATTTTATCGAATATAGATAAATTACAAAGGCTGTACGACTGTCTTGCTGATGAGATGTCAAAAAAGATATTTATATCACTTCTAAAATACAACATTACAGGTGAAATTGATTATTTATTTGAAAATAAAAATACCTTTATTTATCCGCAAGGTTTTTTTAACCACAACAAACGCCATATTGATGTAGGAGCTTATAATGGTGACACGGTTCTGGAGTTTACTTCATATAATAACGAATATTCGGATATAGTTGCTTTTGAACCCGATAAAATAAATTATCGTAAGCTGGAAAAAAACACTGCACATTTAAGAAATATAATATGCGAAAACGCTGCTGTATTCAGTCATGGCGGAAGCGGCGGATTTATCGGGAAAGGCAACCGTGCTTCTTTTATAAACAATGAAATCTATGGAGATTTACGAATAGTAAGTATTGACAGTTACTGTAACCAACAATATATAAATGATAACGGAATACCTGTCGGCAGTATAAAAATTGATGCCGAAGGAGCGGATAAACAGGTACTTAGCGGTGCGGTAAATACGATTTATAAGCATTGTCCAGATATTATGGTTGCACTTTATCATCGTTCAACTGATTTGATTGATTTACCTTTATTAATTCGCAGTTATGATTATAATTACAAACTTTTTCTAAGAAAAAAGGATTATGTTCCTGCCTGGGATGTTTTTCTTCTTGCTTTATACTAATTCGAATTAGAAACAGTTAAAAATTCGAGAAAAAGTCTTTGATATATGGACTTTTTTGAAGAATTTTACTTACTGTTTCTTAGAGAAGTAGTATTACATTCAAAAAAATAAAAAAAGTACTAAAAACATCTTTTATTTTCCTTTTAACTGTGTTATACTAATTCGAATTAGAAATAGTGATAAATTCGAGGAAAAGTCTTTGATTAATGGACTTTTATGAAGAATTTTTCTTACTGTTTCTTAAGAGAACTAGTATTTTATACAGTTTAACAATATTACTAAAAAGGCAGTAGTTTAAAATGGTTAAAAAAATAGCGGCAATACACGATATATCCTGTTTCGGAAGATGCTCAATGCAGGTTATCTGGCCGGTATTATCACACTTCGGACATCAGGTCTGTCCGCTGCCGACTGCACTGCTATCTACACATACAGGCGGTTTTGAAGGATTTTCTTTTTTGGATTTAAGTGACGAAATGGAAAAAATAACGACACATTGGCGTAAGTTGAATTTGGAATTCGACGCAATTTACAGCGGTTTTCTGGGCAGTGAAAAACAAATAGAAATCGTAAGACGTTTTATTAAGGATTTTTCGGACGAGAAAACTCTTGTTTTAGTAGATCCTGTAATGGGTGATAACGGTGAGATTTACCGCACCTATACAAAAAGGATGTGCGACGGTATAAAGCTTCTTTGCGAATCGGCTGATATAATTACTCCTAACCTGACAGAAACATATATGCTGCTTGGAAAACCATACGGCGGCTGGCCCGATGCAGACGAGCAAAAATTTTTGCTCGACGAGCTTTTAAAAATAGGGAAAAAAGAAATGCGTGCTGTTATTATTACAGGTGTACGCAACGAAATGCAAAACACCATCGGTGCTGTTTATGCTATAAAAGATGATAAAAACAATATAAACTACGGAAACTATTTTGCTCCGTATTGTGATAGCTTTTTCCCCGGTTGTGGCGATTTATTCTCTTCGATAATATTAGGAAAAATTTTAAACAGATACGGTATTTACGAATCGGTAAAAACCGCGGTACAGTTTATTTCAAAAGTATCGATTAATACAAAAAGGCTTGGAACTCCATCGATATATGGAGTCGAATTTGAAGAAATGATAGGTAAGTTATAATGCAAAAAAACATTAAACGTCTTACAATTACAGCGCTGGCTGCTGCTTTAGTATTTATATTTACACGCTTTTTCTCGATGACTTATGCAGGAGGTAATGGATATATTCATCTTGGAGACTCTATGATATACCTTTTCGCAACATTACTTCCGATGCCATATAGAATATTCGCTGCTTCAATCGGTGCTTCAATTGCTGATTTAACTTTAGCACCCATATATACAATTCCAACAATTATTATAAAAGCGGCAATGGCAATTTGGTTTACAAATAAAAAAAGTTCATATTCGTTCAGGAATTTTGTTGTCCTCATTCCGTCTACAATAATTTTAATTGCCGGTTATCTACTATATGACATAACAATATACGGAAAAGAATCTGCATTTTTTTATTCACAGTTTACTTTAATACAAGGTATAGCTAATGCTATAGTTTTTATTACTCTATCAATTATTCTTTCTAAATCAAAAGCATATACTTCTTTTAAAGAGGAGCTGATGTAATGTATAAACAAATTTTACCAGAACAATTTGAAAAGAATATTTTCGATGCAATCGGAAGACAATGGATGTTAATTACCGCTAAAAAACCAGATGGCAGCTTTAATACAATGACTGCAAGCTGGGGCGGAATGGGCGTTTTGTGGAACAAGAATGTTTTCTTTTGCTTTGTTCGTCCGCAGCGTTACACACATGAGTTTATCGAGGAAACCAACGAAATTTCACTCAGTTTTTTAAAAAACGAATACAAAGTGGCGTATAACATATGCGGAAAGAAAAGTGGCAGAGACTGCGATAAAATAGCAGAAGCTAAACTAACACCAGTACAAGACGGTGGTTTTGTTTACTTTGAGCAGGCTGATACGGTTATTTATGGTAAAAAGCTATATAAGGATACTCTGAAAGAAAACGGCTTTATAGGCATTGATCCTAGCCAATTTTACAAGGATGATTTCCATACCGTTTATATATGCGAAATAAAAAGTATTTTAATTGAGGATAAATAATGATCGCTTCAGGACTGTTAAAAGAATTCAATGAGAAGAAATACGATAGAATACTTAATTTACTTTATGGGTGCGAAAAAGTTGACGCTCAGAGAGAGCGTTACATAGGAATTATCGAAAGCTTTTTATCGCTTTACGGTGACCTTGAGGTAAACCTTTTTTCTGTACCGGGCAGAAGTGAGATTTCGGGGAATCACACCGATCACAACAACGGTAAGGTACTTGCGGCAGCGGTTGATATCGACATTATTGCTGTTTCAGCAAAATGCAGTGAAAAAATTATTCGCATAAAGAGTGAGGGTTATCGCGAGGATGTTGTTGAGATAAGCGAGCTTGACCCAAGCAAGGTTCGCAAGGGAACCTCCTCCGCAATCATTGCAGGAATTTGTGAGGCGTTTGATAAAAAGGGTTATAACTTCGGAGGTTTTGCAGCCTGCACAACGAGTGACGTGCTTACAGGTTCCGGGTTATCTTCATCTGCGGCATTTGAGGTTATGTGCGGAAACATTCTGTCGCATTTTTATAATGATAATAAAATTCCTGTAATCGAGCTTGCAAAAGCAGGTAAATACTCCGAGAACATATATTTCGGTAAGCCGTGTGGACTTATGGATCAAGCGGCATGTGCTTATGGCGGATTTTTATATATCGATTTTAAAGACAGCGACATGCCGATAGTAGAGAAGTTGAATTTTGACCTTTCAGGCTGTGGTTATTCGCTTTGTATAGTGAACACAGGTGGCAATCACGCAGATTTGACAGAGGATTATGCTTCGGTTCCAAAAGAAATGAAGACCTGCGCCAATCTTTTTGGCAAGAATGTACTCCGTGAAGTTGATGAAGAAGATTTTATTTCCCGTATCGGCTATCTTCGCGGATTGGCAGGTGATCGTGCTATTATGCGTGCTATGCACTTCTTCTGCGAAAATAGTAGGGTTGAAAATCAACGTGAGGTTTTAAAAAAAGGTAATTTAACTGATTTCTTCAGATATGTTGTTGAATCCGGAAATTCATCCTTCAAATTCCTTCAGAATGTATATACAAACAAAAATATTACCGAACAGGGATTGTCACTTGCTCTTGCGGTATCTGAGCGTCTGGGTGTTGTCTGTCGTGTTCACGGCGGTGGTTATGCCGGAACAATACAGGCATACATACCAACAGAAAAGATAGATGAATACAGAAAGTCGCTTGAGGATATTTTCGGGAAGGATTCCTGTATGTTTTTAAAAGTACGTCCTTACGGTGCGATTAAATTTGATAAGGATAATATTTACTAGGGATATTAATCGCCGGATAAATGGAGCTTAAAATGCAAGAGTGTGAAAAAATAAAGGCTTATATGCTCTATTCCTCCTCCAAGGGGAATGTTGCGTATGTAAAATGCGGCAGTGACGAGATTCTTATCGATGCCGGTGTTTCCGCACGGCGTATTTGTAACACTCTTGAGGATATCGGAACAAGCATAAAAAACATCAAGGCTATTTTCGTCACACACGAGCATAACGACCATATCGGCGGTCTGCAAACTATTTCGAAATATTACAAAATCCCTATTTACGCACCCTATCTTTCCGCCAGATATATCGCGGATTGTCAACCCGAAACTACCGAACTCTTACATGAAAACGATACAGGAAGCTGCGTTTCGCTTGATTATATGAAAATTAACGCAGTTGGCACTCCGCACGATTCACTTGCTAGTGTTGGCTTTAAAATTGAACTTGGCGAAAGAACATTTGGCTATGCGACCGATATCGGATATTTAAGCGACGACGTAACAAACATGCTTAACGGCTGTGATTATGTTGTTATAGAATCAAATCATGACACAGATATGCTGCGTCACGGAGATTATCCGTATTTTTTAAAGCAGCGTATCTTAGGTAAAAAAGGACATCTTTCAAACAGCGACTGTGCGGATTTTTTACCCACCCTTGTGGAAAAAGGCGCAAGATCGATTGTTCTTGCCCATTTAAGTGAGAATAATAACCGCCCTCAGATAGCNNATGAATGCAGAGGAAGACTTGTTTCCTGCGGAATAAATGTTTCTGTAAATGGGAAAAACGGTGATGTTAATTTATCTGTAGCAGCACCCGCTTGTGCTGTAAAAATAATATAGTCGATATTAATTTTGTATTTTAATATTTTTTGTATTTTAATATTTAATGATAAATATATATTTTGGAGGATGTTTTATGAAACTAGGCATTCAGATTTATTCGGTAAGAGATGCGTATGCGGCAAGTGCAGAACAAACTTTTAAACGTATTAAAGAGATCGGATATGAGGGTGTAGAGCTTTTCGGCGCACTTTCTACTCATTCAGCAGAATATTTGCGTGGTTTACTTGAGGAAAACGGTTTGGAGCTTTGCGGTTATCATTGCGGCTGGCAGGAGTTCGACACCGAAGAAAAAGTAAACAATGTAATAAACTACATGAAGGCTCTCGGTTGTAATAATGTTGTTATTCCTTGGATGCCGGACAAAAATGTCGAACAATGGGAAGAGCAGATTTGTGCATTCAACAAGCTTTGCGCTCGTTTCCGTGTGGAGGGACTTAGATTAGGCTTCCATGCTCACAAAGGTGAAATGATTATCCTCGAAAACGGTGTTTGCGCTTGGGATATGATAGGTGAACAGACTCCAAACGATTTTATTATGCAGCTTGATATGGGAAACGCTGTAAACGGCGGTAAGGACGCTGTTGCATTGTATAAAAAGTTCGCAGATAAAGGTATAACAGTTCATTACAAGGCTTTTTCGGCTGAAAAAGGTTATAATTGCATAATTGGTGAGGATGATATTGATTGGAAAACAATAATAAACATCTCAAAAACCACTCCCGTATGCGAATGGGCAATCGTTGAAAAAGACGATCAGGACGACTTTGATACAGTTACAAAGAGCTTTACCAATTTGAATAAGCTTTTATAAATTAAACAAAAAAAAACCCCCGTTATGGAATGATATCCGTAATGGGGATTCTTTTTGGAAAAGTCCAACCTTTTAACGTTTTGCTGTCATTAATAAATTATTCTTCAATTTCATTTTTTATAATGCCATGATATTGTTCGAATTCTTTTATGCGATGTTTGATCATTTGCTCAAGTTCTTTATTAGTTGTTCTACCTTCGTATTCTGCAATATAATGTAGTTTATCAAGTAAAATTCTATTTATTCTCATTGTGTAACGCGGTAAATTATCTTTCATAATTATAACTCCTAAAATTAGCATTGACTAAATTATAACGTCATTATATAATATGTTGTCATAATGACAAATAAATGACGCATTAATTTTTAGGAGATTTTATGAAAGTAGCTATTATATGCTCAAAGAATCTTATTTGTACAAACTTAAGCCAGCTTCTTCCGTCTGAAACTTTGGAAATTGTAACAGGTGGAGCGAGAGGAATTGAAACGTGTGCAGCGAATCTTGCAATCACAAGAGGTCTTGGGTTGACTATATTTTTATCAGAATACGAAAAGTATAAAAGCCTATCGTCTCTTGTAAAATATTTAAAAATTATCAATTAATGCGATTTGGTGTTTGTGTTTTGGGATGGCAAATCTCATAGTATAAAGTTTATTATTGATAAATGCAGGATAATTAATGTGCCTATAGAGGTATTTGTTTTAAAGATAAGAACATAAATTATCTTTATATAATATTCGAGCAAAATGTTTTAATTCTTTTTGTCGTAAAATTATAAAAAATATTTTCAAAAAGTGGTTGACAAAGACTGAATACTGTGATAAGATTATAAACTGCACTATATTGCCCGAAGAATTGGCATTTTTAAAAAAAAGTAACAAAAGTAGTAAATTTTGTTTTACTTATTTGTATCATTATTGTAAATTTTGCATTTTTTCGGAGCAGGAAACAAAAAAACATAATTACGTATTAAATATATATCATTTGTAAAAATTGAATGGAGTGATTGGTTGATATGTTAAAGGAACAGCATCTCGGTAAGGTCGTGCGAATGTCCTTTTCCAAAAACGAAGAAGTGCTGGAAATGCCCAATCTGATCGAGGTACAGAAAAAGTCCTTTAGAGATCTCATCGAAAAGGATATTAAAGAAGTACTTGCCGATATTTCCCCTATGACCGATTATTCGGGAAACCTTGTTATCGAGTTTATCGATTACTCTCTCAGCGACACGCCGAAATATGCGGTTGAAGAGTGCAAGGAGAGGGATGTTAATTACGCTACCCCCTTTAAGGTTATCGTTCGTCTTACCAATAAGGTAACCGGTGAGGTCAAGGAGCAGGAAATTTACATGGGCGATTTCCCGACAATGACAGACAGCGGTACTTTTATTATCAATGGTGCCGAAAGGGTTATTGTCTCGCAAATAGTTCGCTCACCCGGTATTTACTACTCAACGAGTGATGATAAGACCGGCAAGCATCTTATTTCCGCAACCGTCATTCCTTACAGAGGTGCATGGCTCGAATACGAAACCGATTCTTCTGATGTGTTTTATGTAAGAATAGATAAAAACCGTAAGATTCCGATTACGGTACTTTTACGTGCCTTCGGTCTTACCAATAACGAAGATATTATAAACAAGTTTGGAGAAGAGCTGCTTATAAAAGCAACCTTCGAGAAGGACATTACTGTTGCTGAAGCTGAAAAAAGCATCAGCGAAGGTAATATGTCCAATCCTACCGATGAAGCACTTAAAGAGATATACAGAAAACTGCGTCCTGGCGATCCGCCAATTGTGGAGAGCGCTCAGATATTGTTAAACAATTTGTTTTTTGACCCGAAGAGATATGATATTTCGCCGGTCGGCAGATATAAGTTTAATAAAAAGCTTGCTATTTCCAAGCGTATTATCGGACAAACGTTAGCTCGACCTGCTGTTAACCCATTTACGGGAGAGATTCTATTTGATGCTGGATATAAACTTACTAGAGTAGATGCCGAAGCAATCGAAAGAGCCGGCGTTTGCGAAGTTTATGTAAAAAACAGTACTGACGGAAAAGAAATCAAAGTCTTTTCAAATAAGATGGTTGATGCCGGAGAGATCTGTGGATTTTCTAATGAAGCTCTCGGACTTAACGAATATGTTTCGTTTGATCCGTTAATTGATATTATAAATAAAGTCGGTCTTTCTGATGTAAATGAGCTTAAAAACGCTATTCTGTTAAGAAGAAACGAGCTTATTCCAAACCATATTTCGGTTGACGATGTTTTTGCATCGGTAAACTATATGATTTGTCTTTCTTATGGAATAGGAAAAACAGATGATATCGATCATTTAAGCAACCGTCGTTTACGTTCTGTTGGTGAGCTGCTTTATAATCAGCTTCGTATCGGCTTCTCACGTATGGATAAGATTGTTAAAGAGAAGATGACCACACAGGATATTGATACGGTTACTCCGCAGTCACTGATAAATATCCGTCCTATAGTGTCGGCAATAAGAGATTTCTTCGGTTCTTCACCGCTTTCGCAGTTCATGGACCAGACAAATCCGCTTTCCGAGCTTACTCACAAGCGCCGTTTGTCTGCATTGGGTCCAGGTGGTTTGTCTAGGGACAGAGCATCCTTTGAGGTTCGTGACATTCATTACACCCATTATGGAAGAATGTGTCCGATCGAGACCCCTGAAGGTCCCAATATCGGTCTTATATCCTACCTTGCAACCTATGCAAGAGTAAATAGCTTTGGTTTTATCGAGGCTCCATACCGTGTCGTTAAAAACGGTGTTGTTACTAAGGATGTTATATACCTTACCGCAGATTCCGAGGATGAATATATTTGTGCGACTGCAAACGAAGAATTGGATGAAAACGGACGTTTTGTCAACCGAAAGGTTGTTGCTCGTCACAGAGACGAGGTCATGGAATTTGAATCAAGCAAAATAGATCTGATGGACGTTTCTGCAAAGATGGTTGTTTCCGTTGCAACGGCGATGATCCCCTTCCTTGAGAACGATGATAACACCCGTGCTTTAATGGGTTCGAACATGCAGAAGCAAGCGGTACCTCTTATGATTAGCCAATCCCCGATAGTAGCAACCGGTATGGAATACAAGGCTGCATACGATTCAGGCGTACTTGTAATATGCAGAAACAGCGGTATTGTTGAATCGGTTTCGTCTAGTGAGGTTGTTGTCAATACAGACAAAGGCAGAAACGAAATATATAAATTAATTAAATTCAAGAGAAGCAATCAGGGAACTTGTATAAATCAAAGACCTGTTGTCGTCAAGGGACAGAGAATTGAAAAAGGCGATGTTGTCGCCGATGGTCCTGCTACCGATAACGGCGAGGTTGCACTCGGTAAGAACGTTCTTATAGGTTTTATGACCTGGGAAGGTTATAACTANNAATACATATTGAGGAGTATTATTGTGAATCTCGGGACACAAAGCTTGGTGCCGAGGAAATTACAAGGGATATTCCCAATGTGGGTGACGATGTTTTAAGAGATCTTGATTCTGACGGTGTAATCCGAATAGGTGCGGAAGTCCGTGCTGGTGATATACTTGTCGGTAAGGTTACACC
>DMMZ01000063.1 GCA_003452915.1 Clostridiales bacterium
AAGGGATTGACACGACAAAACCTCTGATTGTTCTTGATCATCGTCCTGACGAGCTTGAAAAAGCTAATTTACACAACACCGACCTTTTATTAAGCGGACATTCTCACGGTGGGCAAACCTTTCCGATTATGTTTATAACAAACGAGGTTTACGAATTAGATTACGGATACGAAAAATTTGATGATATGCACATGATTGTTACAAGTGGAGTAGGTCTCTGGGGACCGCCTGCAAGAGTAGGCACAGATTCTGAGATTGTTATAATAAATATGACTTTTAAACAGTGATTATGGATATAAAAAATAAACTAACTGAACTTTCTGAGCCGGATTATAAGGCCTTTTCATTAAAATTTCTGCCTAAAGACACTATTTTATATGGTGTTAGGTTAGCGCATTTGCGGAAAATAGCGAAGGAAGCAGTTAAAAAGCAAGACTTTTCGTTTCTTGATGAAGCTGATTACAATATTTTTGAAGAAAAGTTATTGTGCGGCTTTATGATTAGCTATATCAAACTGCCGTTTAACGAAAAACTTGAATTAATAAAAGACTTCGTAACGAAAATAGACAGCTGGAGCGTTTGTGATAGCTTTTGCGCTTCTTTTAAATTTAAAGAGAATGAAAAACAACAGGTATTTGAGTTCTTACAACCCTATCTAAAAGCACATGATGAATATAAAGCACGTTTTGGAATAGTAATGCTGTTGGACCATTTTATTAACGAGGAATACATCGATAGAGTTTTATTTTTAATAAGAAATGTAAAAGCAGAGGGTTTTTACACTAAAATGGCATCTGCGTGGGCGTTATCAGTTTGCATGGTTTATTTTCCGCAGAAAACGATTAGTTTACTTGAAGAAAATATATTAGATACTTTCGTACAGAACAAGGCAATACAAAAATCGGTAGAATCCTACCGAATTAATGAGAAAATAAAAAATTATATAAAAACACTTAAATTTGGAGGTAAAAAATGAAGGCTATAGAAGAACTCAAAAAGTACGACCGTGAGGTTGCCGAGGCTTGCGAGCTTGAACTAAACCGTCAACGTGATAATATCGAACTTATTGCGAGTGAAAATATTGTATCAGAAGCGGTGCTTCTTGCAGCAGGAACAATTTTAACAAATAAATATGCGGAAGGATACCCGTCAAAGCGTTATTACGGCGGATGTCAATGTGTTGACATAGTCGAGAATATTGCAAGAGACCGTGCGAAAAAGTTATTCGGAGCAGAATACGCTAATGTGCAGCCGCATAGTGGTGCTTCCGCAAACCTTGCTGTTTTCTTTGCACTGCTTACCCCCGGCGACACCGTTATGGGTATGAATCTTGCACACGGCGGACATCTTTCACACGGTTCCCCTGTTAACATATCCGGTAAATACTTTAAAATCGTTCCTTATGGAGTAAGCGACGATACACAAAAAATAGATTACGATAAAATGAGAGAAATCGCTCTCGAATGCAAGCCAAAGATGATTGTTGTAGGCGCAAGCGCATACGCAAGAGCAATCGACTTTGCTCGCTGCCGTCAGATAGCCGACGAGGTTGGTGCATATCTTATGGTTGATATGGCACATATTGCAGGTCTTGTAGCTGCCGGACTTCATCAGAGCCCTGTCCCGTATGCGGATGTTGTTACAACCACCACACACAAAACCTTAAGAGGTCCAAGAGGTGGTCTTATCCTATGTAAAGAAGAGTTTGGAGCAAAAATAGACAAGGCAATTTTCCCAGGTACTCAGGGCGGTCCGCTTATGCACATAATAGCTGCTAAAGCTGTTGCACTTGGAGAGGCACTTACTGACGAGTTCAAGGTTTACCAACAGCAAATAGTTAAGAATGCACAGGCATTTGCAAAAGCACTTATTGCAGAGGGCTTGACATTGGTTTCCGGTGGAACAGACAACCACCTTATGCTACTTGACTTAAGAAACTTTGGTATCACAGGCAAAGAACTTGAGCATAGACTTGATGAGGTTCACATCACTGCAAACAAGAATACAATACCCAACGATCCGCAAAGCCCATTTGTAACAAGCGGAGTAAGACTTGGCACCCCAGCAGTTACCTCTAGAGGCTTTAACGAGAGCGATATGGAAAAGGTTGCACATTTGATCAAGGTTGCAATAGTTGATTTCGAAAACAATAAGGATTATATACTCGCTGAGGTTAAGAAGCTCTGCGAAAGCCACCCGATTTATTAATAATTATTCCGACACATATAAAATCCGAAGCGAACAAAATTTACTTCGGGTTTTTGTATTTTAAAATATAAGGAGATTATTGAATTGAAATACACTCATGTCTTTTGGGATTGGAACGGAACTTTAATTGACGATATGGAATGTGCATTGAATGCGGTAAATAGTATACTTGCAAAACGCAATAAAGAAGCAATTACAAAAGCACAATATTACGAATATATAGATACTCCTATAAAGCGTTTTTATGACCACATCTTTGACTTTTCCGATATTACCATGGAAGAAATAATGGATGACTTTAATTACTTTTATAATTATCATTTAAGTGATTCGCCGCTTATGAACGGTGCAAATTCTGTCTTAAAGGAACTCGGAAATTATGATGTTATACAGATAATTTTATCATCTTCTTCAAATGCAATGCTATTACCTTATGCTGAAAAAACCGAGGTAATAGGATATTTTAAGCACATACTCGGTTCACCCGATGGATATGTAAACGGAAAAATCGAAAGAGCGGTGCAATTTATCAAAGAAAATAAAATTAATCCAAGAGAATGTGTGCTAATCGGCGACACTTTACATGATTTTGATACCGCAACAGCTATCGGGTGCGATTGTATTCTGATACCAAACGGTCACCAGTCAAGAGAGGACCTTGTTGCTACTGGAGCAGTAGTTGCGGAGGATATTTCTCATATATTAAGGTTAATTATTTAACTTTTTTGTTTGACAAAAAGAAAAATAGTTGGTATAATAAAATGTTGTTTTTTAAGAGAATTGCTTTACCAACGAAAACAATTCTTGATATTTTGAAAATTTTTTACATCGTTGGAGAAATGGAAATATATATGCTTACCGCTATTACAGGAATTAATTGGGGTGACGAGGGCAAGGGAAGAATGGTTGACCTTCTGTCAGTTGATTATGATATCGTTGTACGTTACCAGGGTGGAAACAACGCAGGTCATACCGTTGTCAATGAGAGGGGCAGGTTTATTCTAAACCTAATGCCATCAGGAATTCTCAGAGAAAACGTCGTTAATGTTCTCGGAAACGGTATGGTTATAGATATAAAGCATCTTTGCAACGAGATGGATAAATTAATAAACGGCGGTATAAAGATTACCCCCGAAAACCTTAAGATAAGTGACAGAGCCATCATCTGTATGCCTTATCATGTTATGGGTGATATTCTTGAGGAAGAACGTCTTGCCGACAAAAAGTTTGGCTCAACACGTCGCGGAATTGCACCTGTTTATGCTGATAAATACTTTAAAAAAGGAATAAGAATGGGTGAGCTTTTTGATTTGGTGAGTATGAAGAAGCGTCTTGCCGATATACTCGAATGGAAAGACCTTACACTTAACAAAGGCTACGGTGCGGAAAAATTATCGGTTGATGAGATGTACAATCACATAATTGAGTTTGGAAGCAGATTTATACCATATATCTGCGATACAGGCTTATACCTTGATAAAGCTGCTAAAGAAGGAAAGCGTATTATGTTCGAGGCACAGCTTGGTGCATTACGTGACATAGATTTTGGTATTTATCCTTATACATCATCTTCAAATACAATAGCTGCATACGCTCCTATTGGTGCAGGAATACCTAACCGTAAACTTGACAATGTTATTGGTATTATGAAGGCATATTCTTCTTGTGTTGGTGAGGGACCCTTTACCTGTGAGCTTTTTGGCGATAAAGCACATGAATTGAGAGAAGCTGGTAGTGAATACGGTGCAGCAACAGGCAGACCAAGAAGAGTCGGTGGTTTTGATGTTGTTGCATCAAAATATGGAGTAAGAGTACAGGGTGCTGATGTTGTTGCACTTACAAAGCTGGATATTCTCTCTGTTCTAAAAGAAATTCCTGTTTGTGTTGCGTACGAAATAGATGGTGTTCAGATAGATGAATTCCCAATCGGAACACAACTTGAAAAGGCAAAGCCGATAAATATCTTTCTTGAGGGCTGGAATTGCGATATTTCAAACTGCCGCAAGATGAGCGACCTTCCTGTGAAAGCATACGATTATATAAAATATATAGAAAAAGCGGTAGGCTGCCCGATAAAATATATTTCTGTCGGTGCAGAGCGTGAACAATATATAAATAATTAAAATCGTTGATTTTAATTATACGGTTTTGTGCCGATGAACGGCACAATTCCCACGCAACGCCGTTAGAAATATTTAGTTTTTTAAGAATTTTTATTCTTTGAATCTGAGAGGGAAATATATGAATAATAATTACGAAAGCCCATTATCAGGCAGATATGCTTCAAAGGAAATGCAGGAGCTTTTTTCAACTCAAAAGCGTGCTTCCACATGGCGTAAGCTTTGGGTTGCGCTTGCAAATGCAGAAATGAAGCTTGGACTTCCTATTACAAAAGAACAGGTTGAAGAGCTTGCAGCCAATGTTGACAATATCGATTTCGACCGCATTGCGGCAATTGAAAAAGAGACCAGACACGATGTTATGGCTCATAACCGTGCTTACGGTGAGGTTTGTCCGTCTGCGGCAGGAATCATTCATCTTGGTGCGACAAGCTGTTATGTTACCGACAACGCTGATATGATTATTATGCGTGAAGCGCTTGATATTGTAAAAGCAAAGCTGCTTGCCGTTATGAAGAATCTATCCGATTTTGCACTTGAATACAAAGACCTTCCTGCACTTGCATATACTCATTTACAGGCGGCACAACCCACAACAGTTGGAAAGCGTGCTTCGCTCTGGCTACAGGATTTTTATATTGATTACAACGACTTAGGCTTTTTATACAACGGACTTCGTCTTTTAGGAAATAAAGGTGCGACAGGCACACAAGCCANNCCACTTTCTTAAAGTTGTTTGACGGTGACGGAGAAAAAGTTCTTAAACTTGAAGACATGATAGCAGAGCATTTTGGTTTTGACGGTGTTTTTGATGTATCGGGGCAAACCTATACCAGAAAAGAAGATATGCGTATACAGAATGTGCTTTGCGGTATCGCTCAAAGCGCTTATAAATTCTGTCAAGATATGCGACTTCTGCAGAGTTTTGGCGAATTAGAGGAGCCGTTTGGAAAAAATCAAATAGGTTCGTCCGCTATGGCATACAAGAGAAATCCGATCCGCAGTGAGAGAGTATGCTCACTTGCACGTTTTGTGCTTGCAAACTCGGTTAATGCTGACCTCACCGCATCAGTTCAGTGGCTGGAGCGTTCACTTGACGATTCGGCTAACCGCCGTATTTCGCTTGCGGAGGGCTTCCTTGCAATCGATAGTATTCTAAATCTACTTATAGATATTTCGAACGGAATAAACGTTTATCCCAAGGTTATTGAAAAAAGACTTGCAGAGCATCTTCCTTTCTCCGCAACAGAAAATATTCTTATGGAAGCAGTCAAAAAAGGTGCAGACCGTCAGCATTTACATGAGGTTATCCGTACCTATTCCATGGAGACCGAGCTTGCACGCAAGCAGGGCGAGGATATTTCGCTGATTGACAAGATAAAGAATGATGCAGACTTCAGGCTAAATGAAGAAGAGCTTATTGCTATTCTTAAACCTCAGGATTTTATCGGTTTGGCACCTTATCAAACAGAGCATTTTATTACTGAAAAGGTTCTTCCTTTATTAAAGAATTTTGATGGGAAATTTTCCGATTCAATTATAAAAGTTTAAAAGGGGTATATAGATGCTAGAGGGATTTGATTGTAATAAATACGTCAAGCTGCAAAGCGAACATATAAAAAAAAGAATCGCTGAATTCGGCGGTAAACTTTACCTCGAATTCGGCGGAAAGCTGTTTGACGATTATCATGCGTCAAGAGTTTTACCAGGCTTTAAACCCGACAGCAAGATAAATATGCTTCTGGAGCTGGCAGATGATGCTGAGGTTGTAATAGCTATCAATTCATATGACATAGAAAAAAACAAGGTAAGAAGCGATATCGGTATCACCTATGACCTTGATGTTCTGCGTCTTATTGATGCTTTCAGAACCTGCGGACTTTATGTCGGCAGTGTTGTTCTCACCCACTTCGCTGAACAGCCTGCTGCAAACGCATTCCGCAAGAGACTGGAGTCCCTCGGAATAAAGACCTACAAGCATTTTAAAATTGAAAATTATCCTGCAAACATTCAACTTATCGTAAGTGAAAACGGTTACGGCAAAAATGAATACATAGAAACAACCCGCTCACTTGTGGTTGTTACCGCACCAGGACCGGGAAGCGGAAAGATGGCTACCTGTCTTTCACAGCTATTCCACGAGCATATGAGAGGTGTTAATGCTGGGTACGCCAAGTTCGAGACCTTCCCGATCTGGAATCTTCCGCTTAATCATCCTGTAAATATTGCTTATGAAGCAGCTACAGCAGATTTGCAGGATATAAATATGATAGATCCTTTTCATCTTGAGGCTTACGGTAAAACCTCTATAAACTACAACAGAGATGTTGAGGTTTTTCCTGTACTAAGAGCAATGTTTGAGCATATTAACGGATTTTGCCCTTATAAGTCGCCGACAGATATGGGTGTAAACATGGCAGGATATTGCATAAGTGATGACGAAGCCTGTCGTGAAGCCGCAAAAGCTGAAATTATACGTAGGTATTTTGAAGCACTGTGTCAGGAACGCAGAGGTCTTGCAGGAAAAGAAGCTATATATAAAATAGAACTTTTAATGAAGCAATGCGATATTTCCACAGAGAATCGTAAAGTTGTCGAAGTAGCTATGAAACGCGCATATGAAACCAACTCTCCAACGGCTGCAATCGAGTTAGCGGATGGAAGAATTTTAACAGGCAGAACCTCGCCTTTACTTGGTGCTTCTTCTGCAATGCTTTTAAACGCATTGAAAGCATTGAGCGGAATCGATGATAATATAACTTTAATTTCACCGACGGTAATTGAGCCTATTCAGGATTTAAAGATTAATCATCTTGGAAACAGAAATCCAAGGTTACATACAGACGAATTATTAATCGCACTTTCTATTTGTGCAGTTAATGATAAAAATGCATATATTGCTATGGAACAATTAAAACACTTAAAGGGCTGCGAAATGCACTCGTCGGTAATTCTTTCCGAAGTAGACGTCAAGGTGCTTAAAAGGTTGGGTATTAATCTGACCTGCGAGCCTATTTTCCAGACCAAGCGATTATATCAAAAGTAAATAATACTAATTCTCTTAATAAACAGTAAGAAAAATTCTTCAAAAAAGTCCATATATCAAAGACTTTTTCTTGAATTTATCATTGTTTCTAAAAAATAATTAGTATAGGTCATTATAAACCATTTATTTTGGGGAATGGAATATTCTTATGTTTGCCTATATAAAACGCTTTTTTACCGTAAACGGTATGGTGGGAAGGCAGGCGGTTTTCGGTGAACTGCCAAAAACTAAGGCATTATATTATAACCTGTTAAAAATAGCGTGGCCCTCAATTCTAGAGGCTGTTTTGGTAGGCTTAGTATCCTTTGTTGATACAATAATGGTGTCTGATTTGGGTTCTTCGGCTATATCGGCAGTCGGACTTACTAATCAACCCAAATATATGATTTTTGCCGTATTTTTCGCCTTGAATATTAGCGTTAATGCTATAGTCAGCCGAAGGAAAGGTCAGGAGGACAGAGAGGGTGCAAATAAAACACTTGCACAGGCTTTGTCCCTATGCTTTATATTAGCAATTGTTCTATGCGGTGTCGGAATAATTATCGCAGGACCTTTTATGAGTCTTGCCGGAGCAAATCAGGATACTCTTGAGTATTCGACGATTTATTTCCGTATCGTTATGATAGGTATGATGTTCACAGCATTAAGCGGAGTAATTAACTCTGCTCAGAGAGCTATCGGTAAGACCAAAATAGCCATGACCTCCAATATAACAGCAAATCTAGTAAATATTAGCTTTAACTATCTGTTGATAAAAGGTAATTTTGGTTTTCCTGCTTTAGGTGTTACAGGTGCTGCAATTGCAACGATGATAGGTAATATTGTTGCTTGTTTTATGTCTGTAATGTCTGTATTAAAAAAGGATGGCTATCTTTTAATCAGAATAAAAGAATGTTTTTCGTTTAATCTTGACATTATTAAACCGATAATAAAAGTTGGCAGCGGCGCAGGTGTAGAGCAGATTTTTATCAGAATCGGATTTTTTATTTATGCAACGGCTGTTGCTAGACTTGGAACCACTGCCTTCGCAACTCATCAGATTTGTATGAATATAATAAACCTCTCTTTTACCTTCGGTGACGGTTTAGGAGTAGCCGCTTCGGCACTTATAGGACAAAATCTTGGTAGAAAGCGTCCAGATTTATCATATTTATACGGCAAGGCAGGGCAGAGGGTAGGGTTCTTTATTTCTCTTTCCCTTATGGTTTTATTTATTTTTGGCGGAGAAATGTTAATGCAATTGTTCACCGATCCCAAAGAAGCTGATTATACAAAAATTTTAAAAGACGGAGTTATTATTCTCTATATAATCGCTGCTTCTGCTCCGGCACAGATATCACAGGTAATTTTCTCGGGCTGCCTAAGAGGGGCAGGGGATACCAAATATGTAGCTGTCAGTTCTTTGATTTCGATAGGAATTTTCAGACCGTTATTGACAATATTGTTTTGTTATCCATTTGGGCTTGGAGTTATCGGCGCTTGGGTGAGTTTACTTATTGACCAATATACAAGACTTGCCTTATCCGCAACGAGATTCAGCAGCGGTAAATGGAGTAGGATAAAGTTATAAAAATTGCAAAGAATGACGGGCGAAAACCCGTCATTCTTTTTTAATATTATAATTTTATTTCTCCATATTCGTTAAAGTAAATTTCCATTTCAGAATCCGATGAATCCTCTTTTATATCTTTCATTAATGTTAAAAATCCATTTGCTATTGTATCAATATTATCAGGATAACTAACGAATGATACTATCAACTTACTTTCAGCAGGTATGATGTTAGTTCTCTTCAATACTTCAAAATTTTCAACATTCTTTTTATAAATTGATTGTGCATTTTTTGAATCGCAAAAAGGAAAAACACCAAGGTAGTATTTTGTATCAAATTTAATAAACAAATCAGTATCCCAAAATAAATTCTTTTGAACATTATAATACGAATCTAAGAAAAATACTTTTTGTTCATGAGAGTATTTTTTTTCATCTATAAATTGTATTGTAGTGAACATTAAAGTTAAAGGGAAATTACCTTTTTCGGCTTTTCTTAACTCACCGCTTAAGTATTTAAATAAGCTTATAGATATATTCTCTACATTTCTGTTCTTGTTTTTACTGATTAACTTTAATACTCTTTCCCGAAAAAAATCATCGGCAAAAGGTTTTATAATAATATCACTTATTCCTTGATTAATGGCTTCATTAAAGAAGGATACTTTTTTACCTGATGATATTAATAAAATGGGAATTTTTTTTCTTGATACTTTATGAATACAGGACATCCCAATAATTGCTTCTCTTTCTTCGCATTCGTCATCTATAATTACGCAGGAAAGGTTCGTTGATAAGTTTTCTATTTTTAAAAGACAATCAGCAATTGAGGTGCTTTCCAAAAAATTTATGGCTTTATCCTGAAAAAACAAGTTCTCTATTCTGTTATAAAGAAATTTACTTTTTATGTAAACCAAAATATTTGCTTCTAATAACATTTTAATCTCCTAGAATTTTTTATTTTCTATACAATCATATGTCTTGCAGCAGATAGAATTCCATATTTACCGCTCTCATAGGTTAGTCCGCCCTGCATATATACAGTAAACGGTTCGCGGATAGGAGCATCGGCAGATAGCTCTATCGATGACCCTTGCGTAAATGCACCTGCAGCCATAACAACCTCATCATTATAACCGGGCATAGCCCAACCTACTGGGACAACAAAAGAATCAACAGGGCTTCCTGCTTGTATTCCATGGCAGAATTTAAGTAAGGTATCGGCATTTTTCAAATTAATCGTCTGTATTATGTCAACTCGTTTTTCGGTAGCCTCGGGGGATATATCAAAACCAAGCTCCTTGAACAAAGCAGCGGAAAAAACAGCTGTTTTTAGAGCCTGAGCGGTTGTGTGCGGAGCTAAAAAAAGTCCTTTAATCATATTTTTTGTCTGTCCGAGTGAAGCACCAACCTCTGTTCCCAAATTGGGAACTGACAAACGATAGGAAGCCAGTTCTACAGCTCTGGGATTACCTACAATATACCCGCCTGTTTCCGCAATTCCACCACCTGGATTTTTAATAAGTGAGCCGACAAGCAAATCCGATTTAGGCTCATTTTCTTCGCAAAATTCACCGTAACAGTTGTCAACAACAAGATAAGCGCTACTGTTTTGCTTGACAATATCATAGAGCTTATTTATTTCTTCATATGGCAGACTGCGACGTGACATATAGCCTTTTGAACGCTGAACAAAAACAACCTTTATACTTTTATCAGAAAGTAGAGTGTTTTTTATACCTTCGTAATCGAGTGTTTTACCGTCAATAAGCTCTACCTGACGATAATTTATGCCAAAATCCGCAAGCGAACCATCACCGTTTGCACCACCGAGTCCTATTACTTTGTCCAGCGTGTCATATGGCTTTCCTGTAACTGAATATAGTGTGTCGTTGGGTCGTAAAAGTCCGAACAAAGCGATTCCGAGTGCGTGTGTTCCTGATAAAATATTATGCCTTGCAAAACCGCTCTCACAACCGAAAATTTGTGCGAAAAGCTTGTCGCACAAATCCCGTCCGTCATCATTATAACCGTAACCGCTTGTAGGTATAAAATGTCGGTCAGACAATTTGTTTTCTGCAAATATCCGCAGTACCTTTTCGGTGTTTTTATATGCAATTCGGTCTATTTCGGCAAAAATATCTATAAGTTTTGCTTCGCATTCAGTAGCCAATAAATCTAAATTAATATTCATTTATTATTTTATACCATCTTCAATTAAAGCGGTTAATAAAGCGGAACAACCCTTAACATCTGCCATATCAACCATCTCAACAGGTGAATGAATATATCGTGTTGGAATGGAAATACATCCTGCGGCACAACCAGCACCTGCAAGCTGCATAGATGAAGTATCAGTTCCGCCCATTAGCAAAACCTCGTATTGATACTCTATTTTGTTTTTTTCCGCAAGAGTGGTTAAAGCGTCAACAATTACTTTTGAGCAAATTACCGAATTATCCTTGATTTTTATTGCAGCACCACCGCCAAGCTTAACTGGCAGATTTTTTTCACCGGGAGCGTCCCCAGCGGTGGTAACGTCAAGTGCAACAGCATAGTCGGGCATAATCGTAAAAGCTGCAGTCTTTGAACCACGACAACCAACCTCCTCCTGAACGGTAAAAACATAATAAGTGTCATAGGCGAATTTTTTTGAATTGCGGGCAGCATCAACAAGAATAGCACAACCGATTCTGTCATCAAGCGCTTTGGCAACGTATCTGTTGTTCAATAATTTTTGGAAAACAGGAGTAACCGCACAGATATCGCCGATTTTTACCTTCTTCTCGGCTTCTTTTTTTGTCTTTGCACCTATATCGATAAACAATTTCCCCATCTTGATATCCTCGGGCTTTGTATCCGAATCGATACAGAGAACTCCTGTTGTTCCATTCTTAAAGCGAACAGTATGAAAAGAAGAGTGAACAATATGAATTCCGCCGACATTAGATACCCTGATTATTCCGCTATCCTCAATATAAGTTACTACAAAGCCGATTTCGTCCATATGAGCGGCAAGCATCAGCTTTTTATCGGAATTTTCACCTTTTTTAAAAACTATTAAGTTTCCCATCGGGTCAACTGTAATATTATCCGCAAAGGCTGCTATTTCATCTTGTATTATATTTCTGAGTTCGCTTTCATCACCTGTGACTGAAAAAGCGGAGGTAAATTTTTTCATTAAATTATGCATTTTCAAACCCTCTTTCCAAAAGAGCAGAAACAAGCTCTTTTATTTCAAACAAATCATCATTGTAAACCACGTTACTTGCCGAATGAATATATCGTGTCGGGGCGGATATCGCAATTACTCTTGCACCAGAAGCACCCTTTTGATAGGCTGACGCTTCGTTTCCGCCTGCAATAACATTTTTTATCTGATATTTTATTTTGTTTTCTTCTGCGGTTTTCTTTACGAATTCAACTAATTGTTTGTCGTAAATTGTTCCGCCGTCCATATGTGAGATAACCGCACCGCTGCGTAAATCACAGGCGTGTCTGGCTTTTGGAGCATCGACTATGTCACCTGCGGTAGTGGCTTCGATTACAATTACAATGTCGGGACGAAAATTATATGCTATTTCCTTTGCGCCATCGGTTCCTACTTCCTCGCAAATCGGAAAAGCAAAATATGTGTCATACTCCAGCTCTTTTTGCATTATCTCAACAAGCAGCGCACAGCCGAATCGGTCGTCCAGTGCTTTTGATTTTATAAAATTATCACCTAAAGCTTCAAAATTAGGCTGGAATGTGGCATAATCGCCAACGGAAATAACCTTCTCGCATGATATCCGATCTGTGCAGCCGATATCTATATACATTTCTTCTATCGGAACACAAATGCCTTTTTCATTTGCTTTTTGTAAATGAATAGCTTTTGATGCAATTATTCCTGTTGTTTTATTCTTACCAATAGAAATTCTTCTACCGCCGATAACACGAGGATCGATACCGCCGATTATATCAAAATAAATATACCCCTCGTCGGAAATATATTTCATCATAAAGCCGATTTCGTCCATGTGTGCAGATAGTAATATTTTCTTTGTAGGCGTTTTCTTGCCTTTTTTAAAAGCAATCAGGTTACCCATACGGTCAACTTCATAGCTTGTTGTATAATCTTTTATATCGTTTATTATAAGTTCACGAATTTCATCCTCACAACCAGATGGTGAAATGCAGTTGCAGTAATTCTTTAATCTATCCAACATTTATTTCACCCCCCTGAAAAGATAGTGCGAATTCGCTGACAAGCCTTGAAACCTCTAACACATCCGATAGTGTGACAATCTCGTTTGCGGTGTGCATATTTTTAAGCGGAATCGAAATAAGCACTGTCGGGATACCACCTCGTGAGGTTTGAACAGCGTTAGAATTGGTTCCTGTTTTGTTAGGCTCTGCAAAGAGCTGATAGGGGATATTATTTTCTTTAGCAATCGCAACAGCCTTTTCTGTCAGGGGTCTATTAGTTTGTGCTGAATAAGATATTGAACCGCCGCCGCCTGTTTTTATTCCCTTACGATAAATAGGTGCTTCCGGAACATAAGCGTTCGTAACATCCAAAACAACAGCATAATCGGGTGCTATACGATAGCTGCTGGTTGTTGCACCTTTATAGCCTATTTCTTCACCACCCGAAAATTGAACGGCTATGTTGACAGGAAGGTCTTTTCCTTTTAAAAGTTCAAGTGCACGTAGTATAGCGGAGATACAGATTCTGTCGTCAAAAGACTTTCCGACAATATAGTCACCCTGCAATCTTTCAACAGTTGAGCGAAAGCTGACAGGTGTACCGATTTTTACAATTTCCTCTAGCTGTTGTTTTGTGTAGCAGGTATCAATAGCAAGATTCTCCAGTTTCATAGGTTTAGAGCTTTCGCCTTCCTCCTGTAAGTGGGGAGGTTTGGAGGTGAATATTCCTTGAATAGTTATCTTTCCATGTATAAGCACCTCGGAAGCCGATAAAATTCGAGGATCAATACCTCCGACATTTACAACCTTTAAAAAACCTCCGTCGCAAATTTCGGTAACCATAAAACCTATTTCGTCAAAGTGTGCGTCGAGAAGCAAGGTCTTTGCTCCTTCCTTGCCGCAGTTAATTCTGCCGATAAAGCTACCAACTGGCGTAATTTCGTAATTGTCAAAATAACCTGCACACAGCTCTGCAAGCTGCTGCATACCCATATCCTCACGTCCCGAAACAGCAGGTATTGATGTCAGCTTACAGGCAAGCTCATATAATCGTTCCAAATATTTTTCATTCCTTTCGTAATTGCGTGGGTATTTGCGTTTCATTAAAAAATAAATTCTTTATAATTTTTTTACTAAATCCTTAAAAAGATTTCCGCGTTCGGCAAAATTCTTAAATAAATCAAAACTTGCTGCCGCAGGTGAAAGTACAACGCAGTCACCACTTTCGGCAAGTCCATTTGCCTTTTTCACCGCTTCATCGAGCGTATTTACTCTGTAATAATTATTATAACCGATATTTTTAAGTATAACTTCTATCTTATCGGCTGTTGCGCCTAATAATATTGCCGCCTTTGCCTTTTCATTAAAAAGTGGTCCGAGCGGCTCAAGCGGAATATTCTTGTCGTATCCTCCGCAGATAACAATAACCTTGTTCTTGAAAGATTCAAGACAAGCCTTGGTCCTTGAGGGCGATGAATCCATAGAGGAATTGTAATATTTAACACCGTCAAGCTCTCTGACGAATTCCAAACGATGCTCAACTCCACCGAAACTTCTTGCAACCTTTAAAATACCTTCTTCAGTGGCAAAGCCTTCTGTTGCGGCTAATGCCGAAGCATAGTTATACCTATTGTGTCTGCCGACTAAAAAAATATCCTCATCGGCAAGCAGCAATTCCTCGCCTTTATATATTCCCTTTTCGTTAAAATAAATGCTATCTGGCAATTTTTCTTCTCCCGAGATAAAGTGGACACTACCATTAGCACGGGGAGCGAAACCTCTTGTGATTTTATCATCATAGTTAAGAATAAGTATGCCGTCTTTTTTCTGAAAATTAAAAATGTTTGTTTTCGCTTTGATATATTCATCCATATCCTTGTGCCAGTCAAGGTGATTCGGGGTAACATTTGTTACAATAGCAATATCGGGCGAGACTGTCATCTTCATAAGTTGAAAACTGGACAACTCGGCGACAACAATGTCACTTTCCTGTATTTCGTCAAGCGTAGCTAACAGGTTTTTTCCGATATTTCCGCCGATGTGAACACGCTTTCCGGATGCTTTTAGAATTTCCGAAATAAGTGTTGTGGTTGTGGATTTTCCGTCACTACCTGTAACGGCAATTGTTTTAGCCTTGCATAATTTAAAGAATTCTTCCATTTCTGTGGTTATAATTGTTCCATTATTTTTTGCTTTAACAAGTTCAGGCAAATCATCTCTGACAGCAGGGGAAAGGAACAGGATATCCTCGTAAATATTATCAAGATAGCCTATACCATTTATAATTTTTACATCTAATTCTTTTAATTGTTCGATGTTGTCAAAATTTTCTTTTTTATCACGTACGGATAATGCAACACCTTTTTTCGTCAGCATTTCCACTATCGGCATATTGCTTACACCACAGCCAATAAAACCTACTTTTTTCCCTATAAATGATTCTGTATATTTGTCTAGCAAATGTTTCAACTCTTTCTTGTTTTGGATTTTATTTCCGAATATTATTATATAATTATATGCAAAAATAATCAACCTTTTGGCAAAATATTTTTTTGACAAAAAGAGCGTATTGTGTTATTATATATTAGCAACCGCTCCAAACAATCGCGCGATATCATACCGAAAGGTCATTTCGTGAGGAAAGTCCGGGCTCCGCAGAGCAGGATAACAGTTAACGACTGCCGAAGGCGACTTCAGGGCAAGTGCAACAGAGATATACCGCCGCAAATTATTTTGCGGTAAGGATGGAAAGGCGAGGTAAGAGCTCACCAGCGATTAGGTAACTAATCGGCTATGTAAACCCCACTTGGAGCAAGACCAAATAG
>DMMZ01000014.1 GCA_003452915.1 Clostridiales bacterium
TTATCAAGTAAAAACGCCAGTCGTCTAATAATATTCTCGCCCATCCCATATGATAGAATATCGGCACGGCTGTCTATTAAAATACTACGGCGTACCGAATCGCTCCAATAATCATAATGAGCGAACCTTCTGGTCGACGCTTCGATACCCCCAATAATAATTGGCACATCGCCATATGCTTCTCTGATTCTATTACAATATACTATCACAGTACGATCAGGACGCTTATTTATTATGCCGCCCGGAGTATAATAATCATTGCTGCGTCTTTTCTTAGATGCTGTATAATGTGCAACCATGGAGTCTATATTTCCGCTGTTTACCAAAAAAGCAAGTCTGGGTCTTCCAAATCGCATAAAATCTTTTGTATTTGTCCAGTCTGGCTGCGGAATAACTGCGACAGAATAACCTTCTGCTTCCAAAACTCTGCCGATAATTGCCGTTCCAAAAGATGGATGATCAACATATGCATCTCCTGATATAATTACAAAATCAGCTCTGTTTCGACCTGTTTCGGCAAATTTTTCGATTGTGATCGGCAAAAATGCCATAAGAGATCCGTTTCTCCGACACTTGAAGTGTTAAGTCATTTCGTCGGTTAAATGATTATTTTATTTATAAATTTATTATACCATATATTTTGAATTTTACTAATAATGAAAATCTTTTAATTATTCAAATTTTATCATCAAAATTGTAAATAAAAAAACCCTTGCATTAATCATTAATGATTAAGCAGGGTCGGTTGCACTATATACTCCGAGTACTGAAAGTGCCCACATAAACAGTACTCATCAAAGTATCCCTTTTTATTCACAAAAAGTTTATCAAATTATTTTTGATTTGTCAATAAGTATTTTGTAAAATTTTGGAAGTTATTATTTTATGATTTATAATAATCATTTTATAATTAATTATAATATATATCGGTTGAAATAATACAAAATTAAACAACTAAATAAAAAGTTTAAAACATTAGTAAATCGATTGACATTTATTAAAAGTCATTGTATAATCTAAATAACAACAAATACTAATAAGAGGACTTTAAGTTGAACGAACGAAATACAAAACAGAAAAATATCATCCTGAAAGTAGTTAAAAATTCCTGTACTCATCCTACCGCAGAGGAAGTTTATGCGGGTGTAGCAAAAGAATTACCAAACGTCAGTTTGACCACTGTTTACCGTAACTTAAACAAGTTAGCAGAACAGGGAATTATAAAACGTCTTTTAATCCCCAATCAACCAGATAGATTTGAAAAAAACCCCACAAAACATTATCATGTTTGTTGTGAGATTTGCGGTGCTTTCGAGGATTTAATAAAGCCATGTTATAATTTGAACCTTGATGAAAAAGAGTGTTTGGAAAGTGGATTTTTTATAAAAAGTCACGAAATAATTTTCAAAGGACTTTGTCCCAATTGCAGAAAAAATAATAAATGAAAACATAAAAGGAGAAATAATTATGGATTTGAAAGTGAACAATCTTAAAGGTACGCAGACAGAGGATAACCTTAAGGCAGCATTTGCAGGCGAATCACAAGCAAGAGTTAAGTATGATTATTATGCAAGCGTTGCAAAAAAAGAAGGCTACACCGTTATAGGTGATATTTTTGAAGAAACAGCTGGCAATGAAAAAGAACATGCAAAAATATGGTTTAAGCTACTTCACGACGGTGGTATTCCCACCAGTTTGGATAACTTAAAGGATGCTGCTAATGGCGAAAACTATGAATGGACAGATATGTACGCAGGATTTGCAAAGACAGCGAGAGAAGAAGGCTTTAATCAAATAGCTGTGCTTTTTGAATCAGTTGCAAGAATCGAAAAAGAACATGAGGAAAGATATAGAGCTATTTTAAATCAGCTTGAGACTAAAACCATTTTTATTAAAGACGATGTTGTTGTATGGATATGCACAAACTGCGGTCATATTCATGTAGGTAAAAAAGCACCCGAACTCTGCCCTGTCTGCCAGCATCCCCAGGCTTATTTCCAAATAAAAGCGAATAATTATTGATTAGACAATATAAAAAGGCTCTATGTCAATAGTTGGGGTAAGCAATAAAGCTTTATAAAAAAAAAAAGTAGAGCATAAACCAAAGAAATCCGATATAATGGAATCTGCGAAAAGACCATTAAGGAGGTTTTGGATATGCTCTACACTAATAATAGCGAAAAACTGGTTGGATTGCAAGAGTTGAATGTAAAATATTTTGAAGATATTGATGGTAAAATGGTACTTTCAGCCGAGATGAACAAGTGGGAACAGGTGTGTCCTTGCTGTGGTGAAATAATTGATATTGTACATGATTAACGTATTCAAAAGATTAAGGACATTCCTGCTTTTGGTAAACACATTGTCATCAATCTTCGAAAGCATCGATACTGCTGTACGACTTGCGGAAAACGTTTCTTTGAGAAAAAATGAATGGCTGCCGCGTTATCACCGAATGACAAACCGTCTTTCTGCTTATGTGATAGACAAACTTCGGGAAACCAGAACGTTTACCTCAGTGAGCAAAGAAGTCAACTTATCTATATCAACTGTTATCAGAATTTTCAATTTTGTCAGTTATTCAAACCAATCACTTCCGGTAGTGATTGGAATTGATGAATTCAAAGGCAATACCGGTCGCGATAAGTATCAATGCATAATCACGGACATAAAAAACGGTCGCGTTGTTGATATTTTACCAACAAGGTACAAACAATACTACCGATTGGATTCTTTACGCACAGGACAGCGGAATTCCTCTGTTTATTTAATGTGCAAAAACCTTTATTAACTGGTCTGATGGCATATTAAACTTATTCACTTGCCCGTATACAAATGGTTTTACAGAGGGATGTAATAACAAAATTAAGGTTCTTAAACGAACTGCTTATGGTTACCGTAATTTTAACGTTTCAGAAACCTTATACTCCACATTTTTTCGGATAAATATATTCAAAAATCCGAAGCAGTTTGAACTACTTCGGATTTGTTTAACTATTTTAGGATTTCTTTACCTCAACTATTGACATAGAGCCAAATAGAATTAATTATTTCTTCTTCGTTGCTATAAAGATACCGCCACCGATAATTACAACTGCTACTGCAACTATAATAATTATTACACCAGTTGACATGCCATCTTCAGCTTTACTCTCATCTGCGGAAACTGCTTCGGAATCATCATCAGCAACAGAATCTGTTGCTGCAGGTGAAGTATCATCTTCAGAATCAGCTTCGCTTACAGCGGAAGCATCTTCACTTGCATCTTCTGATACTGGATCACCAGACTCACCGCCTGTATAAACTTCAACTTCGGAAACGAATACCCAAGATTTATCATGTGTTACAATAAACTTAATATATTGAGCGCTCTGTTCGCCTGCTGCAGGAATTGCGAACTCATATATACCATTTGTTACGTCTGTTGCATCTTCTGCATCAATAAGTATTTCACCTTCGGCAGTACCGACGCTTGTAAATTCAGAATTATCTGTTGAAACAAGAACTTCGACACTTAAGGGTTTTCCAATACCAGGACCAACGACTTCCTCTGCAACAAATCTAAAGTTTGTAATCCCTTCAGTAACGCTACCAAGGTCAACTATGATTGTGTTTGTACCATCAACAGTATCTGTTGAGTTAGAGTTAATTCCAACCCATACAGGTGAACCATAACCGATATCAGCTTTTTCACCAGTTACACCATCAGTAAGCTTATTATTTGCATCTGGATATAAAGCATTACCAGCATCGTCTTTCATTACCCCTGTATAAGTGTAAGTCTTACCTGCTGCTACATTTGTAGCTTCTGCAGAAACAAAAACCGCACTAAATGATACAATAAGAATTGCTGTTAACGCAAATACAATGAACTTTTTCATTAAAAATATACTCCTTTTAATATGTAATTTAATACTGGCACAAGTATATCACAATTTTTTTTAAAAATCAATAAAGATTTTTATCAAAAAGGAAAAATATTCTTTTTTAATTAACTTGCGGATTCTGAGCGATATCAAAAGTTCCCAGATAATGCCGTTTGATCATTATGTAATCAGTAACAGAAATATTACTTCCGCTCGATACCAATGCCGCTTTTAAATATGCGTCCTCTACTGCGGCAGTACCCAAAAATATTCGTTTTACGAAAAGGTAATCGGTAGAATCTATTGTACCGTTACCGTTAATATCACCTCTGATAACAATACTTGCGGAATTTGTAACCAAGTTATTTGCTACAAGTTTTATTTTACATCCGGTTGATACCATATCCTCGTTTGACATAAGATTTCCGTTTTTATTATATACAAATGCATTTTCATTTGCTACATATCCCAGAAGATCACCAACTGTGGAGGTTGGTATTATACCATATAAATATCCGTCTGTAATCGTAACTGCCGTTCCTACAAACTCAAAATTAGTCTGGAACGACTCCTCCCCTGCTCTTGAAAGAAGAACTATATAATCTGATTTTGAATAACCTTTGCCTGTTGTATTGTCGTTCATTGTACCCTCAACATAATGCCATGCATCATCGATAAGTCCGCCTGAGTTGATGTAATTATCAGTAACTGTAATCATTCTACCTGAGGCTAGTATTCCAAGAGCCTTTGCGGAAGCATTATCATCGTTACGTACATAAAGAGACGCAGTTGTAACCGCATTATAACGTACCTGTTCTGTTGTTACATTTACAATACAGGATGCCTTAATTCCGTTTACAGCAGTAACGCTTATTGTTGCTGTACCATATTTACGAGTAGTTACTAAACCGTCGTTTGTTACACTGACTATAGTCGGATCTGAGCTTGTCCAAGTAAGCGTTTTGTCTATGGCGAATGCCGAACCTACTGCAGCTTTCAATTGATATGTAGTATTAACATCTCTGTTTAACTCAAATCGGCTTATACCGACTTTAGTAACTTCGACTTCCTCGTAATCAGATATAAGAGATATGTAAGCTGCACTTGAAAAACCTGTAATGATAGAACCCGATTCGCCTAATCCCGATACAGGATACCAGCCATTTTGTAATTCACCTGCTATATTTATACCTTGACCTTTAAGAAATTTACCTTTTATAGTTGCAGTAGCGTTTGGTTCTGCCCTGACGTTAAGATTTTCAGTGACGGTTGCGTCATATTGTGATGAGCTGTTTGAAACCGTAACTATGCAGCAAGCTTCTCTGTTTCCGATTGTTGCTGTTATCAAAGTATAACCCGATGCCTTTGCTGCAACTGTACCGTCCTGGGATACGGTTGCAACAGTTTCGTTTGCAGATGCCCAGACAGGTGCTTTAGTAACTGTTGTTTCGGTAATAATTTCCGCACTTAGCTTTGCAGTTCCGCCGAGTCCAATAACCTTTTCGGCATCACTCATCTCCATGGCATTTACGCCATCTTCGTTAGCTTTTATATTATCAAATTGTGCAAGATCATAATTCTCTATAAGAGAAATAAGGCGTTCCGAATACTGATAATCGCTTGTATAACCTCTTGTTACCACAGCATAACAAGCTTCCTTATAATCTAGCATTCCTGGAATACCAACATATTGAGAAGAGTTGAGTAAGGTGCTGTGGTCAATAATACTATCATCCCAACTTGCATAAGCACGCCAGGACGAACCAGTGAAGTTCGAACCGCTTATTATACGGTAATCGTTAAGATTACTGTAGACGATATTTTCTTTATTATCAAAAACCATACCTGTCCAACTCGAATATGCTTTTATACAGAATAGATTCTTCCCGATTGTTCCGAAATTACTTTCTCCCCAACCGCTTTCAAGCATTGACTGAGAAATAGTAAGTGATGCTAATATATCGGTCTTATACATATCGGCACGTGCAAAAGAACCCATCGTTCTTCTGAAATACTGTTTATATGTAGAAAGATTTGATATCGATGTTTCACTTGCATCCGCACCCAGCGGGAAGGCGGCAAATGCCGAAAAAACAAGCAATATCGATAATAACAGAGATATGTATTTTTTGGTTTTCATTATCAATCTCCTTTTTATATGTCCTAATACTACTTCTCTTAAGATACAGTAAGTAAAATTCTTCAAAAAAGTCCTATAAATAATTAATCTGGCAATTAAGTATCAAAATTTTTCATAGTGCTTTTTGCCAGATTAACAGAGACTTTTCCTCGAATTTATCACTGCTACTAATTCGAATTAGTATATATAGTTTGATTATACTAAATATGTGATATTATGTCAATTACTTACTCGTAATAATAATATAACTTTACCACCTTAAGCAAATTTTGTCAATAAAAAATTATAGGCGGATATTATCCGCCCAAATATAGCATATATTTTAACCCGGATTGACGAACATCAGCAAAAACGGGATGGTGATAATGCAAAACAAGGTGCTTGTAAGTACCAGCTTAGCCGCTGTTTTCTGACCTGTACTGTATAGCTCGGATAAATTAAGAACAGTTGATGCTGTCGGACAGCAGCAAAGTATAATCATTGTTGCTTTAATGTATTGTTCTACCGGAAGGAAATATACCACCGCCATGCCGATGATAGGAAAGACTATTAATTTTAAGGCGGAAACAATATATACTTTAAAATCCTTGAAAAGCTCCTTGAAATCAGCAAGTGCAAGTCGCATTCCGAGAATAAGCATTGACATCGGTGTTGTCATTTTACCGAGAACCTCCACATTGTTTCCTATCTCATCAGGAAGTTTTGTACTTGTAAGAAACAATGGCAATGAAATAATCATAGCAATCATTGCCGGGTTTATTAAAACTTTTTTTATACTCATATGTTTTTTTTCGCCGGTAAGTATTGTCGATGCTATAGTCCAGGAAATAATATTCATTCCAAGTATAAATACTGCTGAAAATGCAATTGCATTAGGCTGATCCGGAAGTAATGCTTCTAGCAATGGCACACCCAAAAAGCCGACATTTCCGAGTATGGTTGCTATTGTGCATACTCTGTAGCTTGCATCTTTCTGATACTTTTTCTTGAATATAATGTACATTAATCCAAGCATTATTAATTGCAGTAATATGCTCATGAAGAAAAAGATTATCATTGATTTCCAAAGCTCGGGCGTATAGTTAGCTTTATTAAACGAATATATAGAAAGGCACGGTTGACAAACATACAGCAGAATCTTTGCGAATGCACCGATAGATTCCTGTCCGATCGACTTTATTTTAATTAGAATAATACCCGGTACGGCATACGCCATCATAACTAATACATTAACGGCAGTTGTCGAAAACTGCAAATAAATCACATCCTAAGAGATTATTAAACGACATAAAATGACTTTTGCCGTTTATATAAGGGCAGCTTTGCTGCCCTTATCTTTATAATTATTACTTTTTAGCTTCCACAATACCATCTATAATTCCATATGCGAGAGCATCCTCGGCAAACATCCAGTTGTCCCTCTCGGTATCCTTAACAATAGTATCGTAATCTTTTCCGATATTGGCAGCAAGAATTTTGTTTATTCTGTCCTTTGTACGTTTTGCAAAGTTTGTTGCTATCAAAATATCCGAAGTTTGCCCTCCGATGGTTCCGATTACCTGATGAATCATAACCTCACAGTTAGGAAGTCCAAAACGCTTTCCTTTTGCTCCGGCAGAGAGAAGAAACGCTCCCATACTGCAGGCAGAACCTACACAGATGGTTGAAACATCACACTTAAGGTTTTTTATGGTGTCATAAATCGCAAACCCCGCAGAAACACTACCGCCAGGTGAATTTATATAAATTGTAATATCCTTATCGGGGTTCTGTGCTTCAAGATAAAGAAGCTGACCGACTATCGTGCAGGCAAGGTCATCGGTAATTTCGTTGAAAAGCAGTACAATTCTATCCTTTAAGAGCCTTGAAAACAAATCATAACCGACTTGTCTGCCGCCCTCGTTTTCAATAAATGTAGGTGTCGGTATCATACAGAATTTCCTTTCTTGTAAAAAACTATCTCCATAAAAATATTTATCTTTTATACTTTAGCACATTTTTACTCTTTTTTCAATACCTTTTGCAGACATTAATTCGACCTTTTTTTATAGATGAAGAAAAATTTTTAATCCTGATTATGTACCCAGCATCCTCCATATTCGCAGATTGCAATAATAACACTTTGAGTGTAGTAATCTGCTGTCTACCTGTTGATATTATTATTGACAACATTATATATGAATCAACATTTATGAAGTACATTTTATTATTTTAAAAATAGCAAAAATATTAAACAAATATATTGACATTATTTTACATTTAACTTATAATAAAAACGTAATAGTACTTTATCGGTGCACAGCTAAAGTATATTACGAATAAAAAATAAAGGAGAAATAGTTTGAAAGATAGATCTTTCAAACTACGGTTTTGTGCCTTTGACTTTAAAGAAAAGTCAATTCAGCTTCTGCCGAATTGGCACAATCGACAAACGTAGACTTTAGGTGCGTTACTGCCGGAGTATCTGCCGGGGAAAGAAAGGACATAATTATGAAAAAGTATGTTAAAATTATATCATTAGCATTAATACTTGTGTTTGTGTTTTCAATACCCAATAACTATGTAAATGCAATCAGCACACTGGACAGTGTTGAAAAAATATCTAAGGAATTAAAAGAAGTTCTGGAAACAAAAAACGAGGACGAGCTTATCTCGGTTGATGTTTGGTTTAACGACGCAGATGATGAAGAAGTCGAAAATGAAGTTAAAACAAAGATTGGAGTAAATAAGAAATCGTTCATTGATGATTCTGGAGATAATCAACCAGCAACACTAGAAAAAGTTAATCAATACATAGAAACCGAACGTAAAATTTCAAAAGAAAAACAAAACGCTAAACATGATAAATTCTTAAACGATTATAATCTATATAAAGACTTTAAAAATATAGAAAACAGAGTAACATTTAAAAGTCAATATGCTCCGGTAATTTCTATGAAATTGTATAAAAATGAAATAGAGATTTTATCAAGAGATAGCCGTGTTTCTATAATTTTTTTAAGACAAGAGTCTGAATTTAAAGATGATTGCAATATTAGCGTTCCGCTTATAAGAGCAAATTATACTAGAGATACCCTTGGATTAACAGGAAGCGGAATAAAGGTAGGGCAAATTGAGTCTGGTATGCCGAGTAATACAGCTACTTCAGACTTAGCTGCTGCTAATATAACTTATGATCCAAATGTTGCATATACCAATACTATCCATGCTAACCGTGTTGCTAGCATTATAATTGAAATAGCTCCGGATGTTGAAATATACTCAACAATAACTACTAGCAATTGGAGAGAACGTGCCGAATGGCTTTTAAATCAAGGTGTCAATGTTATAAATATGAGCGCAGGAAATTATAGTTCCGGAACTTACGGATCGGACGACAAGTGGGTAGATCACATCGCTATTAATCACAGCGTTCATTTTGTTAAATCTGCGGGAAATAATGGCGAAGGTTCATTTTATGAAGATTATACTATTACATCACCAGGAATGGCTTATAACGCTATAACTGTTGGAGCAATAGATGATATGAACACTTCAAGTCAAGGTGATGATGTTATTGCAAGTTATTCAAGTTATGCAGAATCAGGAACTACCACTAATAAACCTGACCTGGTAGCACCGGGGAGCAACATTACGACTGATGCCGGTACAGAATCGGGTACCAGTTTTGCTGCACCTCATGTAACTGCAGTTATAGCACAGATGCTGGAGTTAAGTCCTTCATTAAAAACTAAACAAGCAGCCATGAAATCCATTTTAACAGCATCAATAAGGCATGATGGCGGTTTACGGTTTAATAACGACTCTCCTGAATTTGATGAATACGGTGCAGGACTTATTGATGCCACATCTTCCAGATATACGATTTATAATAACCGGTATGTAGCATCTTACTTTTCTGCAGGCAGTGCTATCGGTTCAGAAAAAAGTTATTATTTTAATGTTTCGTCAGTATATCCCATGAGAGTATCATTAGCATGGTCAAAGTATAATAATTTCTCATCCGGTTCGCATACTGGAGATCCTGACATTTTAGAACCACTAGTTGATCTTGATATACGTGTATATAATCCTAATGGAAGTTTGGTTGCTTCCTCAACAGATGTAGATAATAACGTGGAAATTGTGCAGTTTGATGTTTATATGACAGGACAATATCATATAAAAATTAGGCAATGTACAAACATAAATGAAACCGTGTGGTTTGGTGTAGCATGGTGGAGTACAGCTCCATAAATATCTTTTAATTGTTCAACCTAGAATTAAAAAACTTCCTCTCAGACTATAATTATCTGAGAGGAATATGAGTTGTCAATATCATCTTAATAAAATCATATTAATGTCAGCTGTAATCTAATTATTATACCTTATAAAGGAACTTCCTTTAAGACTTTTATAGTCTTAAAGGAAGTTCCTTGAAAAGAGGGATATTTTTACTCGTCAAAGTAAGCATAATTATCGTTGCCGATTAAATCCATAGAATAAATAACCTTTACATCTTGATCTGCAATTAATGCAATAATCTGATCTTTTGTAAGCTTTGCTTCGAAACCGGCACTGTCAATATATATACTGTCTAGGGTTATCATGGTTATCGAGAAGTCTGCATGCCTTTCGTTATAAATCCTTTTATCGGAAATGTTATTCCTGACAAGGATATTATCTATATATTTTCTTACATTCTCGTTATTTAATTCATCATTTAATTCGTTCTGCCATTCTTTATACAGGTCAGAGTTGTATTTATAATTACACTGGTAATATCTTCCATTTTTCATAAAATTATTGCGTTCATCAATTACGCTTACAACCGCTACGTGAAATTCGTCACCGTCTTTAGCCTGCTCAAGCAATACGGTTAAGGAGTCGGATATTTTCCGTTCATACCCCGATACTCTTTCGGGCGGAGCAAGCTTAAACGCAAATCCTCCATGTTCGGCCAGCGTTAAAATCATTTCTTCGGAAAGCTCCATAATATAGGCATTATAGTATCCAAAATATGAAGAACTCTCCGATGTCATTTCGTTGTTTTCAATCTCGGTTACACCAAAGCTCTTGATTAATTCAATTTTTTCTATTTTTAATTCTTCAATATATTTTTTCGTACAGCTGTTTTCAATATCGTAAATTTTTAAATATATCTCTCTTGCTCTTACACGGTAGAAATCGAGGTTATCATATTCCTTTCTAATTTTCTCAAATTTTGACGAAAGTTCTATTTCACCTTCTTTTACCGCTATGATATATTTATAATATTCATCGGATAATTCAAGGTATTCTTTGTACCCCTCGAGCTCTTCTCTCAGAACTTTTATAGCATCGGCTTCGGTAGCATACTCGTCTGATTCGTAAAGAATAACATCAATAAAATTCTGTTTTTCCTCACTTGTCGTCGGTATATCTACAATGACTCTGAATAATACATCCTGTCCTTTATATTCCTCCATTTTTGATTTTAACATATCCGAAATATATATTTTTTTGCTGCTCGGAATACTTTCACTGATATTACTATAATTATCTGAATAACCAGCAGTAATCACAACCTTTTTTACTTCATTAATATCGGTTGAACTGTTGTTTTTATCAATTGAATCTATATCAGAAGAACTTGTATTTATATCTGTGGTAGGTGAATTAACATCCTTTAAAGGTAGATTCATGCTCGTAAATACTAATATTAATACTACTCCAAACAGGGCAACCTTTTGAACACTGGCAAATGCTGTACTATGCTTTTTAATTGCCTTTCTTTTTGGTACTAAAGACTGTGCTGGTAAAACCTTATCCATTTCCGGTATTTTAATTGCCATAAGATCATTTTCAAATCTGTTCTTAGTTTTCTTGTTGTCGAACATTTATTACTCCTCCTTTATTAAAATAATAGCATCGGAGTTTCTCTAACGCTCTTTTGTACTTCTGCCTTGAATTGGGAATTGTTATGTCCATTAACCCTGCGATTTGATTATGAGATAAATTACACATGGTTTTATAGACTACAATTTCCCTCTCCTGAGATTGTAAACACGCAAGAGCATCAGAAAGCGTGATAGAGGTAATCAACTTTTCTTCCGTTATCGGATAAATAACTTTATAGGAGCAATCCTCAACACAGGATACATGTTTTCTTTCTTTCAGAACATTCAAGGCTAAATTTCTACCGATTGATACAATCCAGGCTTTTGCGTTGCTACCTTTTCTGTAGGTGTGAGCCTTGTCTGCAATATGAATGAAAGTGTCCTGCATAACATCCTGAGAAAGCTGATAATCACCCAGAATGGAAAAAGCTACCGTAAAAATCAATCTGCCTGCACAGTCATATATTACTGAAAGGGCTGTTAAATCGCCCTCCGCGATTTTTTTTATTGACTGTTCGCAAATCTCGTTTACGAATAAATTATTCTCCATTTACGGTTACCTCCGTCTTTTCCTATTATATATAACAATTGAGAAGGTTAAAACGTGACAATAAATTTTTAATACTTTATAATATGAAACTGACTTTTTTTAAATTGACTATTATTTAGCGAAGCATATAAGCCGTTTTAAACAATACACAGAATTACCACTAATATATATGATTTCAATAACTTATAAATCAATTTAATAAATTCAACAATTAATATTGTAAATATAAAATTTATATAAAAATACGGTTACTTTAAAAAGAGAAGTAACCGTATGAACGTTATACGAGTATAAAATTTTCGGGCTTTATTGACAGTCCAGCTTAACTTCACAACCTGTTTCTGCACTCTTATATATAGCATCAATAATTCTCATGAGTACAACACCTTCTTTTGCACTGCTTCTACAGGGAATACCCTTGCAAACGCAATCGACAAAATGTGCTATTTCTCTGTTAAAGAGTCCGTTAAAGTTGAGAGCGGTATCACCATGCGGCTTAATATCAACCAACATTCCGTTCATATCAGAGAAAAATTCG
>DMMZ01000011.1 GCA_003452915.1 Clostridiales bacterium
AAACAACGGTATCGGCAGCATTTTGCTTATTTCCTGTTTTATATCCTTGTTCGTATTTTCCAGAATAACGTTGTATTCCGTGGTTATCCCTTCGGTTGACAGATATTCCATCATTTTGTGTTTTTCGGAATCCGTCGCGTTATCTTTATATGTAATAATACTGCATATCGACGAGCTGTTTTTTGACATATATTCCGCCGGCAGTTTCGATTTGTTCAGTATTAGTATATTTTCGGATAGTTTAAATATATCTCGCACAGTTATTGTGGAACCTCCGGAGTTCATAGAAGGCGATACTGCGCTGGAATCCATTATTCCTATAATATTTACTGTCAATCCGCTTTCCAGAGTTATTTTATCACCCACCTTTACACCCCCCCAGATTACCCCTCCGATAACGGCGTCAAATTGCCCCGACGAATCCGAAAACCATTCACCGGAAATTAAACGCAAAGGCATTTTTATTATAAGTTCATTACTGTAATACCTTTTATTTACGGGAAATGAGGAATATTCATCCAACGAATGTTCGGTGTTCAAAAAACTTTCAAAAGCTGAATAATTCTTCAGGCTTTGTTCAACTTTTTTATTAGCGGTTGTAAAATCCTCGCCTATATTAAAGCTTTTTTCGAAATATACCGAATTTTTCAAGTCCGCTTGCTCATATATATCCCTTGCTTGCGTTATATACTGAAGCTTACCGAAAACTGTAACAAGTATGAAAAGAATAACAGTCATAGTTAAAGTGATAATTATTATCGGAAAAATATTTTTCCTTATAAACGATTTTATTATAATTAATGTTTTCATATTTATGACCATGACTTTCCGTGGCGTATACACCACCAGCGGGAATTGTGCCGTTCCGGCGACAGCCGGATTACTGTACCACTTGCAGTAAAGGCACAAAACCGTAGTTTGAAAAAATACATTTTTCAAACTTTACCTCAGGAAACAAATTTTCGGCTGTTTATAATGGCTGTGTTTTTCATCTTTATGTTGATGTAAAGAATAATTAAAAGCATTAACGAAGAGACCGTTATTAATGATGACCAAAAATAATCGGCAAAAGAATAACTAAATAGGTATATATTTATTTCTGTAAAGATTGCATCGTAAAAAACATAATGAAATATCTGTGCTATAATGCCTATGATTAACAGAATAACAAACTGAACCGACGAAAGAATAAAAATAACATTTCCTTTTGTTGCTCCGGTTATCTCGTAGATACTTAATTCGTAAGCTGATTGCTCGAACAAATACTTCATAATATATAAAAGTGAAACAACAGATAGTAAGTAAACTATTACAGATATTATTAAGATACTAATTATTTCACTGCTGCCTGCAGGAGAAGGATTCTCTGAGATTGTAAAGGTATCGTCTAATATTTCCTGCGTTTTATTTACGAATTCATTTTTTTGCTTCTCTGATAATCCGGGAATGTTAAAAACACTTATATACGTAGGAATCATGTTGTTTTTTATAAAAGTATCATTGGAAACAATAAATTCGGTTGAAGCCGTGATACCCACAACTTTAAATGTAATACCGTTTATTTTTATATTCGAAAAATCTTTACCGGTTTTTAAAAGACCCCTCGGTAAGATAACCGTATTCTCTTCTTCAAGGCTGCTGCTTTTTCCGCTTTTTATTACAATATCATTCATATCGTTCTTTGTTGTCAAAAAATATATTTTGCTATTCTTGTAGCTGCTTAAAAACTCATCGATATTATAAATATCGGCGTTGTTATCTTTAAGGGACTCCTTGTCTACAAGTGAATTGTAGAATATCCTGTCTGTATAAGGCAACTCGCTTATCTTATTTATATCTGACATCACATTATTAGTATTGTAGATATCGTAAACTGCACTTGAATCTTTTTCATATGCCGCCATAATATTTCCGTAAAAATATGTAAACATTATGTTGCATGTAAATATTCCGATAAAAAAAATTGAAAACATAAAGACATTTTCACAAGCAATAGATTTTAGTTTAGAAAAGATAATATATACATTTTTTATCATAAAAAACCTCAATGCCTTATAAGGCACAAAAATAATGTAAAATTCGTGAAAATACGCACCAATTTTCAGATGTACCTCTGTTCCCAATTTAAGGGTTTAATTCCCATATTAAATACGGACCGTCTTTGAAGATTGTTTCTGTTTTTCCTATTTCGAATTCAGCTATACCGTAATTTATTTCATAATAAAAACATTCATATTCATTTTCAATACTATTTGATTCTTTCTTATTATATAAAAATATTGAATTATCCTCTGATGTTTTAAATATTCTGTTCCATATTGTTGTGCTTACATAAAAATATCCTTTTTCATAAATTTTTTTATTTATTTCATCTTTATAATTATCTTTGCCTGTTATATAATAATTAAACTCTCCACCCCTAATGCCGCTTAACTTTATTTCAACCGCTTCGTCAGACTCTGTAATTGTAATTTTATCTTTTATACTGTCATATTTAAATTTTATATGTATTTGAGAAACCAAAAATAAAGCCGAAAAAATTGTGATTGATAAAAAAATTATGAATATTGACTTGATTCTCTTTTTCTTCAGCATTTGTTTTTTTCGAATTCGTTTAATTCTATATTTACCTCACGAAATTTCATTAAAACAATTTCTCCTTTTTACTATAAAGCTGTAATAAATTCGTTATTTAAAATAAGGTGTATAAATTTTAGATTTTTTCTTTCCCTACGGATGAATCTTCATCCGTAGGGAATCATTGTTTAATTATCTTGAACCAGCTGAGTATGCTTTATTTATAACTTGATTACCAAACCAAAAATAATCAGCGTCTTGTACTACAAATGTGGCGTAATCATCAGTGATTTCTGCTTCTGCTTTACAATATCTCGCTAAATTCATATCAGGATCTATATCGGAATCACTATGATTAGTGTTTTTATTTATTATCTCTGCATATGCCCACATACTCATATTTGAAATACCTGCTTGTATATCACCATGAATGTATGTAATTGAATCAGCATCGTCTAATAAGCCGCCGGTATCATATTCTGCATCCATCCATCCGACAGTCGCATCATTGTAATTTTTAGCATAATATCTAATAAGATATCCGGTTGTTATTTCAGTATATGCTGCAATATTTATTGCAAGTGCAATTGTGATTAGTACAGAGCTAACAATGATTTTTAACGTTTTTTTCATAAATAAGTACTCCTTTAATTTTTTTATTATAATAAATACTTTATCTGTGCACCGAAAAAGTATTATTATGCTAATTTAAACTTATTATATTAAAATTTAATTATAAATTAATAATTATTACAAATATCATTGTATACCAATTTTTACCAATTGTCAATATTTTTATTATTGTGTTTTTGTTAAAAAAAAATAAGGACAGCTTTTTTGCTGTCCTTATCGATATTATAAATATTTACCTAATCGTTTCTTCTACCTCTGTTAAGCATCTCAATGATGTTGTTAATCTCATCATCATTAACATCAGAATCTTTATCCTTGCTCTCAACCTTTTTTGCAGCCTGAGCGGCTTGTGCTGTGTGAGCCTGCGCAATCTGTCTCTTAACGTCTGTGGACTTCTTGTTGGAATCAAAACCTGTTGCGATAAGAGTAATCTTCATCTCATCCTCAAGCTTAGCATCGAATGCAGCACCGAAGATTATTGTAGCATCCGGCTGAGCCTCGTCTGTAATCATATTTACAGCGTTGTCAATCTCATCAAGTCCGATATCGGGTGAAGCGGTAATGTTTACAACGATACCCTTAGCGCCGCTGATGTTGGTCTCAAGCAACGGACTTGACATAGCCATCTTTGCTGCCTGCTCTGCCTTATCCTTGCCTTTTGCACTGCCTACGCCCATATGTGCAAGTCCTGCGTTCTCCATAACTGCAGAAACGTCCGCGAAGTCAAGGTTAATTACACCCTCGACAGTGATAAGCTCGCAGATGCTCTGAACACCTTTACGTAGTACATCATCCGCCTCCTGAAAGGCGTTGAGGAAGGTTATTCTCTTGTCTGTAAGAAGCTTTAATCTCTCGTTAGGGATAACAATCAAGGAGTCGACATACTCGGAGAGCTTTTGAATGCCTGCTTCAGCCTGCTGCATTCTGCGTTTGCCTTCAAAGTTAAACGGCTTTGTAACTATACCAACCGTAAGAATATCAAGCTGCTTTGCAATACGAGCAACTATAGGAGCTGCACCCGTACCTGTTCCGCCGCCCATTCCTGCGGTAATGAAAACCATATCTGCACCCTTAATGGAACTGGTAATTTCCTCAACCGACTCATCAGCCGCTTTTTCACCAAGCTCTGGGTTGGAGCCTGCACCATGCCCCTTTGTAATTCTCTCGCCTATAGATATTTTTACAGGTGCGCTTGATTTTACTAATATCTGTGAATCTGTATTGATATTGATGAATTCGACATCTGGTAAATCGAAGGATGAAATCATGCGGTTTACTGCGTTTCCGCCACCGCCGCCGACGCCGACAACTTTAATCACTACCTTGTTTGTGTTTTCGAATAGATTTGGCATTATTTAAACCTCCAAGATATTTTTATAACTATTATAACTATTTATACTATCATAACTTATATAATAATATGTTTTTGTCAATAAAGCAAGTGTTTTTTTTATTTTTCTACTAAAAATGTATATTTTTACTCAAAAATTTGTCTTGTTATACCAATAATGTTTTAAGTTAATTCAACAGAAGCTTCCCGGTAATCCGAAATATCAATAGTACCGTTAGTTCCCGTATTTCGTTTATCAAGATCGGTTATAATTTCCACAAGGAATTGCATTTTAATATCCGAATAATCCATGTCGCCAACATAAACCTTGAATCTATTTTCATATTGTAAGTAAACATCAAAACGGCTGGTTATATCAATGCTGTCAACCTTTGTTTGTATGTTATTATCAGAAATATTCTTATAAAGTGCGGTTATAGCGTCATAAGAACGAGTATCAATAAAACTTGCGGTTTCTCCTACAATGCAGCGATGAACCTGACTGGCTTTTAACATTATTACATTCTCAGGTATCTGTATAGCATCTACAATGCGGTCAAGCACTCTTAATTCACTTGACAATAAATAATAATCCCTTGCAAGGTGCATATACATTGCCACATCGGTTTCTGTTATTTCAATGTTTATATGAGATGGTATGCTTCTTGTAACACTAACATTTCCAATAAAAGGAAAAGCTTTTTTTATTGCTGTTTCAACATCCTCTGTTTTAAAGCTATAGAGGTTGTCATCAGCTTTTACAGGTAGAGCAGCGATAATTTCCTCATAACTGTAACGTTCGTTTCCGTTGATATTTATATTTCTAACTCTGAAAAAGACAGCAAAAGCAACAGTTAAAAAAACAGCAGTAACTATAAAAAACAGTGCCGAATAAAAAATGGCTCTGCGTATACGCTTTTTATGCTGTTGTGTCTGAAGAACTTCCATTGTAATGGTTCTTCGTTTAAAGCGTGCCTGCTCCATTCTTTTACATCCTTTTATGTGTAATTTTATATCTTTTTCTTATTATTTGCAATTTTAATTGCTATATCGGCAATCTGTGAAGCTGCATCGGGTTTTGCAAACTGTTTTACCGATTGTTCCATTCGTTTTATTTCGTTCGGGTTTTCTATTAAATTTTTTACGGTATCGGCAAGTATTTTTCCGTTTAATTCACTTTCTTTGAAAACAATTGCAGCACCTGCATCAGCCAAAACCTTTGCATTTTTAAACTGATGGTCATCGGTTACATTTGGCGAAGGTATAAAAATAGCCGCTTTTTTTCTGAACGAAAGTTCTGCAAGAGTAATAGCTCCCGAGCGTCCGATAATTATATCGGCAGCTGCTTGACGTTTTGGCATATCGTATATGAATTCTGTTAATTCAAGATTCTTTTTTTTGTTAAATCCTTTTTCTTTAGCAATTGCGGAATATTTTTCCCAGCCTACTCTTCCAACGGCATGTGTATGCCTTATTTTTAAGGGTATGCTGTATCTTTCCATCAAATCAAATACATATTCATTTACCTTATCTGCACCCATACTTCCGCCATATGAAAGTATATACGGTTCATTGTCGGAAATACCAAGCTCCTTGCGAACTTGGTGATAATCATAATACACAGCATTTATAGGGTTCCCTGTAAGTATAATTTTATCACCTGTACTATCCTCAAAAAAACGTCTGCTTTCTTCAAAAGAAATGCATATTTTATTTACATATTTTGACAGCATTCTTGTTGTAACACCGGGATGAGCATTTTGTTCGTGAATAAGACAGGGTATCCCCATTTTAGAAGCTGCTTTAACTGTCGGCCAGCTTACATATCCACCTGTACCGATAACTAAATCGGGACCAAATTTTTTTATTATTTTTTTTGCTGCCCAAACAGAGGTTACAGCCTTTATAGCCGCATCAATATTAGAAAGGGAAAGAGCGCGTTTAAAGCCCTTGACCTTTACAAAACTTATTTTATATCCTGCATTAGGAACAAGGCTGCTCTCTATACCGTGTTTTGTACCGATAAACTCTATAACGGTGTCGGTTTTTTTATTCTTGATAGTATTTGCAATCGCAATCGCCGGATTTACATGACCGCCGGTTCCACCTCCGCATAATAAAACACGCATAAATATAATTCCTTTTTTATTATGAATTTGTAAAACTGATAGCGAAGAATGACTAGTCATTCTCTATTGGATGAAACTTCGTTTCGTTATTTTATCCTTTTTCGAGATAGGAGTATCTTGAAATTGATAATATTATTCCCATTTGTGCCAGAGTAATCATTAGTGACGTACCGCCATAACTAAAAAACGGAAGTCCAATACCCGTACTTGGTAAAGTATTTGTTACAACTGCTATATTAAGCATAACCTGAATAATTACTTGTATTATAATACCCATAACCAAAAGTGAAGTGAAGCGGTTAGGGGCATTTTTTGCAATTTTAAAACCACGCCAAGCAAACACTATAAAAAGACCTATGACAATTATCGCTCCAAAAAAGCCCAATTCTTCGCAAAGGATCGCAAAAATATAATCGTTCTGCGGCTCCGGCAAATAACCAAACTTTTCCTTGCTGTTTCCAAGACCTAAACCCCAGAAACCGCCGGATGCTATTGCATACAATGACTGTGCAGGTTGCCAGCCAGCGTCCCCAGTTGCCACATCCTTCATGTATTTAAAAGGGTCTTCCCATACCAATAGGCGTTCTGCTGCGTGAGGTACAAGTTTTAATAGTATACCTTTACCGATAGTAAGTACAAATAATGCACCTGCTCCGATTGTACCTACCATACTACCTACCCATATTCCCTTTGTACCACTTATGTACATCATCGCCAATACAAGCAAACAAATGATTATTGTAGCGGATAAATGCTGTTGGATTATAATAGAAACTGCGGCAGGTCCACCGAATACAATAAACGGCAAAACACCTTTCTTAAAGGTATTTATTTTCGCGTAATTATCGCTTACATAAGCGGCAAGGACTAGGATAACAAAGAATTTCATTAATTCGGAAGGTTGAAAATTTAAAAAGCCGATTTTTATTTGTCTTGTTGCTCCACCTGCAGCATATCCAATAATTGGAACAAGAAAATTTAAACCAAGAGACAATATATATCCTATTAGTGCCCACTTTTTCAACCATCGATAGTCAACTATTTTAGCTACCAATGCCATAACTATAACACCTGCTATAGCCCATCCTAACTGTCTGCGTGCAAAATAATAGGAATCCTTAAACCATGTAGCTGCATAAGCATAAGATGCACTGAAGACCATAACAGATCCAATACAAAGTAATATAATTACTACTAATAGAAAAGGTCTGTCTACTTCGCCGATAAGCCTGATAATAGTACCCTGCGGCTTCGGAACGGAAAGCGACATATTCTTTTTATCTTTTATCGATGTCAAGTTTCCGACAACTGACGCATTTTCCTCCCGAAGTTTTTTATGGCTCATTGGTTACTACTTCCCTTTCAATTAAATAATATATAAATAATAAGCGAAACCGCACATTAACGCAGTTATTAATCCAAATATAGTAACTATTTTAAGTTCACTCCAACCACACATCTCAAAATGATGATGTATAGGACTCATCTTAAAAATACGCTTTTTCGTTAGTTTATAGAATGCAACCTGTAAAACAACAGATATTCCTTCTATAAGCCATATAAAGCATATGATAAATATTAAAAGTTCAGCACGAAAATAAAAAGTTAATCCAACTAATAATCCTCCAAGGAAAAGTGAGCCTGTGTCACCCATAAAGATTCTTGCAGGATGCAGATTAAACACAAGGAAGCCTGCAACCGCTCCTATAAGAGAGATTGTTAACAAAACAGCATTTTTATCTAACTCAAATAAAGAAATTGTTAAGAACATTACACCCATAATAACCGCAATCGAGCCTGCAAGCCCATCTATACCATCTGTCAGGTTTGAACAGTTAACAATATATACTATTACAATGATAGCTAAAAAATAATATAATACACCGAGTTCTATAGTATTATTGCTAAACGGAATCCATATTTCGCTGCTGCCGCCGCAATATCTGCTGTTCACCCAAAGATAAGCAGCTGCAACAAGAAACTGTAGTATGAGCTTTTGTGTTGCGGACAAGCCTTTATTACGCTTTTTAAAGAGCTTTACATAATCGTCGATAAAGCCTATAAAACCGAAAGCTAGTGCCATACCAAGAACTGCAATTATTCCGTATTCTTCGGTTTTTATTGCAGAGGACAACGTAAAAATCGAAACAGTTATCAATATTGAAATAATATAGAACAAACCGCCGAGTACCGGTGTGCCTTCTTTAACCTTATGCCATGCAGGCCCAATTTCAAGTATCTTCTGTCCCAGCTTTACCTTGCGTAAAACCGGGATAAAAAGTTTGTAAAGAATGATACTTATTAAAAATGAAAGCACAAATGCTGATATCATTATTCGATAGTCCATATTTCTTACCAGTGCCCTGTTTTGCAGGAGTGGTTCCTTTCATGTGTTAATAATACTACTTCTCTTAAGAAACAGTAAGAAAAATTCTTCAAAAAAGTCCATATATCAAAGACTTTTTCTTAAATTTACCACTGTTTCTAATTCGAATTAGTATAAGTTTTAAACTTTCTCTATTATCTTTTGCAGCTTCATACGGTTACTTGCTTTATATAATACATAATCACCCGTAGTCAATATTGATCTTAAAAAATCAGCTGCTTTATCATATTCGTCTTCTTCAAAAGAATATACCTCAATTTTTCCTAAAACAGGAATAGCAATACTCTTTGACAGGCTTCCAAAGGTGATAAGTATATCTATTCGGTTTTCAAGGACACTCTGTCCAACTTTCTCATGAAGCATATGAGCAAAAGAGCCAAGCTCAAGCATATCGCCCAAAACAGCAATTTTTTTGCCTTTTTGCTCACCTAATACCGATAACGCCGCTACCATAGATTCGGGAGAAGCATTATAACAATCAGCAATTATTGTGTAACCGTCTTTTTTGTATATTTTTTGCCTGAGACCGCTTGCTTCAAATTTACTTAACGCTTCTGTTGCTTTTATTAAATCAACTCCAAGCAAAGAAGCTGCCGTCAGTGCAAATAGCGCATTAGAAACATTATGTAAACCTAACGTGTTAAGAGTAACAGAAACACTTTTTCCAAAAATATGAGAAGTAAAATATGTTTGCCCGTCAAACTCCTTAATATTTGTTGAAAAACAATCACTTTCCGTATTTTTAATTGAACAATAAATTTTTTTCTGCGGATGTTTGTCTTTTTTCTTAAATAAAGGTTCGTCACCGTTAAGAATTAGCATACCATCATTTGGCATATAATCCGCAACAGCAAGCTTCTCGGTACAGATATTTTCACGGCTACCAAGTGCTTCTATATGCGAATAACCAATGTTGGTTATTATCGCAATATTAGGCTGTGAAGCCTTGCTTAGTTTTGTCATTTCATTTGGTTCGCTGATTCCGACTTCAAGTACAGCTACATCTTTATCCGTCTCGGTTTCCATTATCGAAAGCGGTAGTCCTATCAGACTGTTTTTATTGCCTTTAGTTTTGTTTACCTTAAGACCTGCACCGACAGCCAGAGCAACCATATCCTTTGTAGAGGTCTTGCCCACACTGCCGGTTACAGCAATTATTTTTGTGTTGCTTAATTTTTCTTTTCGATACCAGGAAGCAAGCTCTAATAATGAATTCTTTGTACTATCAACAAGAATAGTGTTATCTATAAAATAATTACTATCCTCAACCAGCGAGAAACAACCGTTTGCGGTTACCTCATCTACAAAGCTGTGTGCATCGATATGCTCACCTTTTATAGCAGCAAAAAGTCCGTTTTTATTAGAGTTCACTTCGCGGCTGTCTGTAAAAATACTGCTTACAATGTTGCTTTTATCTGTTGATGCTGTAGTTTTACCGCAAACAGCATTTTCTATTTCTCCAAGTGTGAGAAACAAATTTCTTTCCCTCTTTTCGTTATTGTCAGTTTCCATTATTCAATTTTCTCATTATATCTGTATTCTACTTCAACAACCGTTCCGGGAGCAACATATTCGCCCGCTGCAGGATATTGAGAAACTACTTTACAATTATTAAAATCATTGTTATATATTCCTCTTATAGAAATATTCAAATCGTTGTTTATAATAGTTTTATTTGCTGATGAAGGCGTATATTGTGAGACATTTGGCACTTTCACAGTGTTTTCTACAGCTACGTTATCAGTATATAATACCACCACACCATCTTTTGTTATTACAGTACCCGCAGCGGGATTTTGAGCAGTAATAATATTACCTTTGCCTTTTACAATATAATCAACTTCCAAATTATTAAGCAGAGTTTTTGTTTTTTCCAAATCATCGCCTACATAATCATCCAAAGTTATATTATTACTTTCCGAGTATGTAGGTTCAATTCCGAGATAAGGAAGAACTTCCTTCAGCACATTTGCTATTACCGGAGCGGCAACAAGGCTTCCGTAATATTGTTTGTCCGGGTCAGGTTCTTCTACTATTATTAAAATCGCTATCTGTGGGTCTTCAGCAGGTGCAAAGGTTACGCAGGAGCTTATGTAATCATCATCAATATCTTCGGTATCCTGTATCTGAGAAGTACCTGTCTTTGTAACAACATGATATCCGCTGACAGATGCGTTTTTTGTTGAATCTTTTAATGCAGCTAAAATAATACTGCAGGTTTCCTGAGATATAACCTGCCTTTCGGTCTCAAAATTAAAAGATTTAACCGTATTTCCATTGTCGTCTACAAGAGCTTTTACCACATGCGGTGTTACCAGATCGCCACCGTTTGCAATTGTAGATAACGCTCGGAGATGTTGAATCGGTGTAACCTTAAAAGTCTGCCCGAACGAATATACAGCAAGCTCAACTTCGCCAAAATTTGCGCCTGTAGTATCAAAATAAATAGAATTAGCTTCGCCTAATACATCAGTACCGCAAGGCTCAGTATATCCGAATTCGGAAAAATACTTTTTGAAGATTTCTGTTCCTGTTTTTAGTCCTATCTGTATAAAAGCCGGGTTACATGAGTTTCTAATTGCATCTGAAAAATGCTGTATTCCATGAATATTACCGGTATGGCAATTGAAGGTTCTGTCATAAACGTGCATAGTTTCACATTCAAAGGTATTACTGCCCTCATTGATAATGTCTTCTTCAAGTGCCATTGCACCTGTTATAATCTTGAAGGTTGAGCCCGGCTCGTAGGTCTTAGTAGCTATGGAATTATCCCACATTTTAAACAAGAGTTCACTTTGATATGTATTTTTCTCTTCTTCTGTGCCTTCGAATGCGTCAAGCTGTGCCTGATATTGATAGCTTAAAGTATTATAATTATTTAGATCAAAGTTAGGGTATATCGCAGAGGCAAGAATCTCGCCTGTATTAACATCCATAACAATACCCTTGGCAGCACCTTTTGGATTATTTTCCTGATATGCCTGTAAAAGATATTTTTCAAGAACCGATTGTATTGTATAGTCTATTGTAGTAACAACATTAAGTCCATTCTGCGCTTCAATAGTATTTTCGTATTTAAAAGGCAGATCCTTCCCGTCTCCGTCTTTACCCTTAACCATTCTGCCGTCTATGCCCTTTAGATATTCATCATATGTAAGCTCAATACCAGCAAGACCGTTATTATCGGTTCCGGTAAAGCCCAGTATCTGAGATGCTAATGTACTGTAGGGATAATACCTCTTTGTTGTTTCTTCAAAATATATTATATCTTTCAATTCATTGTTCTTAATAAAAGCGCGAACAAGAAGTTCCTCATTGTCTTCAACTGCTTTTTTGATTACTTGATATCTGCTTTTTCTATTTTCAAGCTTAGTAATTATCTCTGATTTATCAACATTTAAAATTTCCGAAAGCCCGTTTATGATAGTCAAAAGCTGTGCCTCATCTTTTATATCGTATGGTGAAATTATAACATTATAAACGGTTGCACTGTAAGCGAGTGACTTAAGGTTACGATCGTATATTTTTCCTCTCTTTGCTTCAATCGTTGTATCATAAGTATATTGTTCAAGTGCTTTGTTCTTTAATTCTTTCGTGTCAACAAGCTGTAGATTTGCCAAACGGGTAACGAGCAACGCAAGTAAAACGGTCATGATAACAGCCGATAGCTTTGCTCTGACTATGATGGACTTTCCGTTACTTTTAACTTCTTTATTATTCAATCTTCTCATTGTATCTATATTCAACCTCTATTACTGTTCCGGGGGCCACTTGCTCACCAGCTACCGGATATTGTGATGTTACGGTGCAGTTTGTAAAATCACCGTTAAAAATTCCTTTAATTGATATATTAAGATTATTGTTTATAATCGTCTTATTTGCTGCTGATGGGGTAAATAGCAGAACATTGGGTACTAGTACGGTATTTTCAACCTCTGTGTCATCAGTATAAAGAACAACAACACCATCTTTTGTTAAAATCGTCCCTACCGCTGGCATCTGATTTGTTATAATGTTTCCATTGCCTTTAACAATACAATTAATCCCAAGACCTTTAAGTACAGTTTTTGATTCTTCCACACCGGCACCGATATAACTTTCCAAAGTTATATTTTCGCTCTCAGGGTATGTAGGTTCAAAGCCCAGATAAGGAAGCACCTCGCCTAAGACGCTTGAAATAACCGGAGCTGCAACAAGACTTCCATAATATGGACCTGCAGTCGGTTCTTCAACCATAACTATAATTGCTATCTGAGGATCTTCAGCAGGTGCAAAGGTAATGCAGGAGCTTATATAATCGTTTTCTATTTCTGTATCTCTTATTTCAGAGGTACCGGTCTTTGAAACAACATTATACCCGTTTACACAGGCGTTTTTTGCTGAATTAGTTAATGCCTTTAAAATAATACTGCTGGTTTCTTGTGATATTATTTCTTTTTCGGTTTTAAACTCAAAGGTCTTAACTGTATTGCCGTTATTATCAACAAGTGCTTTTACTACATGAGGTGTAATTAAATCACCACCATTGGCTACTGTTGAAACAGCACGTAAATGCTGTATCGGTGTTACTTTAAAAGTCTGTCCGAATGAATATACAGCAAGCTCCAGTTCTTTAAATTGAGTATTGGTTGTTTCAAAATATATAGATTTTGCTTCACCAATAATATCGGACTCGCTGGGTTTGGTATATCCGAATTCCGAAAAATACTGCATGAATATATCTGTTCCGGTTTTAAGACCTATCTGAACAAAGGCAGGGTTGCAGGAATTTCGAATTGCGTCGGTAAAGTATTGTGTTCCGTGCGAACGGTGCGAGTGACAATGTATTGATTTGCCGGAAACATTCATTGTATGACAAACAAAGGTGTCAACACCGTCTTTAATAACGCCTTCTTCCAGAGCCGCTGAGCTTGTGATCATCTTGAAGGTCGAACCAGGTTCATAGGTTTTTGATACAATGGAATTATCCCACATTCTATATAAAAGGTTGCTCTTAAATATTTTTTTCTCTTCATCAGTTCCTGAAAATGCATCAAGCTGTGCTTGATAATACGTGTTTAGTTTATAATAATTGTTTAAATCAAAGTTTGGATATATAGCAGACGCAAGAATCTCGCCCGTGTTAACATCCATAACAATACCCTTGGCAGCACCTCTGGGTTTATTGTCCTGATATGCTTGTAAAAGGTATTTTTCCAGAACAGACTGTATTGTATAGTCAATTGTGGTTACAACATTAAGTCCATCCTGAGCCTCAATAAAGCTCTCATATTTAAAGGGAAGATCATTACCTCTTGCATCTGTTGCTTTAATTGCTCTGCCGTTTGTGCCTTTTAGATATTCATCATATGTAAGCTCAATACCTGCAAGACCGTTGTTATCTGTTCCTGTAAAACCAATAATTTGCGATGCAAGCTCACTGTACGGATAATACCTCTTTGTCGTTTCCTCGAGGTTTATTATACCGATTAAATTGTTTTTAGTAATATAGGTACGGACTTGAATTTCTTCACTGTCCTCAATGGATTTTTTAATGATTTGATATTTGCTTGTTTTCTTTTGTAGTTTTGTAATTATTATGGACTTATCGATATTTAAAATTACGGAAAGACCGTCGGCGACAAATAAGAGCTGTGCTTCATCCTTTATATTGTTCGGAGTAACATATACATTATAGACTGTTGCGCTGTATGCCAGAGGTTTTAAGTTGCGGTCGTAAATAATCCCTCTTTTTGCCTCAATTTTTATTTCATGTGAGTACTGCTCCAGAGCATCGTTTTTCAATCCCTGTGAATCAATAAGCTGCAAATTTGCCAAACGGGTAGCTAGAAGTGCAAGTAAAACGGTTATAATTACAGCCGATATTTTTGCTCTGATAATTATGGATCTTCCTGTTTTCTTTACTTTTACCTGTGTTTTCAATGAAATGCAGTCCCTTCCTAAATATATCGCTAATATAAATTGAAACGCCCCTAAGATATAAAACGGACGTCTCTTAAGCTAAAAGGAGGAGACCCATCAGGGTTGCCCGCCAACGCCGTAAAAGTGTACCGAAAAAGTCTCGGAGGCGTATTCTGTCGGGGTAAGCATTCTCGGATACCTCCCGATAAACAATATATTTACATTAGCAAGAAAAAATAACTGCATCAATTGATTTTAATGTACAAAAGGTAAATTATTCGATAAAATCTCTTATAACTTCTCCGATACCGGTAAGAAGGAATCCAAAGCCGCCTTCTTCACCATCATTATATCTGACTATTTCTATTTTATCTTCACGAGTTAAGTTTATATTACGATGCTCCAAAGTATCTTCTTTTACCATCCCTAGTTCCTGCGTAGCACGCTTTTCGATTTCTACTAGATTATCTTTTTTATCAAGCTTGACCCTAAGATTTGCTTCTTCATTTTCCAATTGTGTAATCTTTGCGCTTAACTGTGCATTTTCGCTGTTGTATTTGTCAATCTCAGCATAATTCATCATCATAAAAAGGAATAAGGCTGTAATAATTACCGAAGTGAATATTACCGCTGTTGGAAACGGAGATCTTTCTTTTTTTCGAACTGTGATAATTTGAGGGCTTCTTACAGCTCGAAGAGAAGAATTGCGTACATTTTTCATTCCAACAACTGCACCGGATTTTTTCTTTAACACAGGTTTAACTGCTGTTTTGGGAATTATATTTCTAGCACCTACACTTTGAGAAACAGCACTGTGACCAACGGGAGTTTTTGCTGAAGCAGAAATTCCGTTTTTTCGTGTTGTTATTGCTTTATTCGAGTTTGTAATGGGTTTGTCGGTATTGTTGTTTCTTTTATTATCCATTTCTTTTCCTTTCCAAAAAACGCACATTTTTTTATACTTTTAACAAAATTTTAAAAAATACTTTTCATACTTACATCTATTCCAACGTCGGAGCACGGAGTTTTGTGCCGGTTTCCCGCACGTTGCGGATTTTAGCAGTAGCCAAATTTACGTCATTATATCCTATGTAAAAGTCACAAAACTCTTTTTCTGAAAGTTTACTTTCAGACTTTCTCCGCTATTCTTAATTTTGCACTGTGAGAGCGGCTGTTTTCCGATAATTCTTTTTCACTCGGAGTTATTGCTTTTTTTGATATTAACTTTACCAAAGGCTTTTTGTTACACACACAAACGGGGAAATCCACTGGACAGGTACAAGGTGACATCAACTTTTTAAAAATAGTTTTTGCTATTCTGTCCTCGAGTGAATGAAAGCTGATTACCGCAATCCTTCCGCCCTCTTTGAGAAGCGAGACACCTTTTTCAATCGTCTGTCCGATTCCCTCAAGCTCTGCGTTTACTTCAATTCTTATTGCCTGAAAACTTCGCTTTGCCGGATTTCCGTCTGTATTACGATTTTTAACAGGAATTGCTGCAGAAATGATTCCAGCAAGTCTAAGAGTAGTCTTTATCGGTTCGGTTTCTCTTTCTCTGACAATACGCTGTGCAATACGGTTTCCGAACCGTTCCTCGCCGTAATCAAAAAGAATCTTCGCAAGTTCTTTTTCACTGTAGCTGTTTACGACTTCGTAAGCGGTCAATAAATCGCTTTCATCCATCCGCATATCTAAAGGTGCATCATAACGGTAGGAAAAGCCACGTTCTGCATTATCAAACTGATATGATGAAACACCCAAATCCATCAGTATCCCGTCTAACCTTTCATAAGGAGAATCTGCAATTATCGAATCAATATTTGTGTAGTTATCTTTTACAAGCATAAGCCTGTTATCATTTATGTTTCTTTTAGCATTTTCAATCGCTGCAATATCACGATCAATTGAGATAAGTCTGCCTTTATCAGAGAGCTTTTCGAGTATCAACCTCGTATGCCCTCCACCTCCGAGTGTACAATCGCAATAAATACCATCGGGTTTAATATTAAGTCCCTCAATGACTTCATCCCGCATTACCGGGTAATGTATAAATTCCATATTAAAAATCCAACTCTACTAGCTCTTTAGTAACTTCCTCGTTATTAATAAATTGCTGCTCTGCTTCCCAAGCCGTCGCGCTCCATACTTCAAGATGGCTACGGTTCCCTGCGATAATTACATCCTTATCTAAATTAGCAAAATCACGGTACATTTGGGATAGAATTATTCTTCCCTGTGAATCGGCTGTACACTCGTATGCACCGGAATAAAAATAACGTCTTACTCTTCTTTCTTTAGCTACAGGAAGTTTTTCCAGACGCTCGGTAAACTCATTCCACGCATCCATCGGATAAATGCAAACGCAATTATCAAGTCCTCTGGAAAGCATAAACTTTTCGCCCAGCTCTTCACGAAGCTTGACGGGTATAAACAATCTGCCCTTGGCATCTATTGTATGTCTGTATTCACCATAGAACATGCTTGTCCCGTCCTTCTTGCTGTATTTATATTGTTCAATTATTATAATTGTTCAAAAAAGGTCAATTATGGTATTTTCCTGGAATATTATGGGAAATGTTTCCATGTAGTTCCACTTCGCTCCACTAATTGTTTATATTATAATATGCTTGTTTAATTTTTGCAATAGCTTTTTTAAATTTTTTTTAATTTTTTTTAGTCCATTGTGTGATATTATGTCAAGCATGACAAAAACACACAAGTTATAGTGTTTTTACTGCTTTTTCGTCTATAAATTGGTGTTTATTTGGCTCATTATGTAAACAAACTAATGTTCGCTTTTTAGCCATATTATGACATTTTTATATAATTTTTGCAAAGCCAAAATTTCAAAGCAAAATTTTATATAATATAACAATTGTCGACTTTTGATATAGCGAAAAATTATAATTTTCGAGTTTTGAGAAGCAAATCATGCTAATATAGTCAATTATTTCCTTGTAAAAATGACATAAAAATAGAACCGCTTGTGCAACGGCTCCTAGTTTTTCTTTCGTTAGAATTTTCAAAACACATTGATTCTAAAAGGTAAATATGATATTATATCAATCATATAACGAATCAAAAATAATTTAAAAAATTATAAAAAAACTATTGACTTTGACGTCGTGTCGTACTTTATACTAAATTCAGAAAGGAGATGAAAGTATGGATTTGATGACAATCAGTGAGGTGTCAAGGAGTTTTGATGTTTCAACAAGAACACTCCGTTATTATGAACAAATTGGACTTTTAACCAGTCAAAAGAAAGATGATTACGCATATCGTATTTATAATGAGGCTGCTGTAAGACGTCTACAACAGATAATTTTATTGCGGAAATTACGTATTCCTTTAAAACAAATAAGTTCTATATTTAAAAATGACGAACAAACACATATTGTTGAAGTTTTTCAAGAAAGTATTTCTGAACTTGAAGATGAAATAGTTGCACTTAACACCATTCGCTTTATTCTAAATACATTTATCGCTCGTTTGCATGTAAGTATTAATGTTAATGAACAGTTTAATTTATTTAAAGATAGCGATGTAATTAAAGTTGTTGAATCCCTGAGCCTTTCCAAGATAAATTTTAAGGAGGAACGGTCAATGGAAGATTTAAACAAAGCAAATGAAGTATTATCAAAACTTAAAGATGTGAGGGTTCTGCATCTACCGCCATGTACAATAGCATCAAGTCATTTTATAGGAGAAAATCCTGAATTAAATGCCGGAAATCAACTCAAGGATTTTATTTTAAACAGTAGTTTATATCAAATTAAACCCGATGCCAGAGTTTTTGGATTTAACCATCCTAACCCGTCACAAAGTAGTCCGTATTATGGATATGAGTTTTGGGTTACCATTCCTGAGGATATGGAGGTTTCAGCACCACTTCAAAAGAAACATTTTAAAGGTGGTTTATATGCTGCACACATGATTCAAATGGGAAATTTTAATGAATGGGAATGGCTATGTAAATGGGTAGAAAAAGATAATCAAAAATATGCATCGAACTACAGCGATCAAGGTGAAGAAATTATGGGTGGCTGCCTTGAGGAGCATTTAAATTTTGTGTATGACACTTTTGCGTTAAATAATAAATGGCCTGATGGTGATATTCAACTTGATTTATTAACTCCGATTAAATTAAAGTAAAACAACAATATTACAATGATAAACAAAAACCGTCACTAAATTACAAAGTGCCGGTTTTAGTTTTTACGTATAACATAACAAAAAGCCACGGCAAAAACCGTAGCTTGTTGTGTTCCCGCAATAATCCGCTTTGTTAATGTATAAATTAAACGATAGCTATGATTACTGATTCTTGCTTGCAGCGTAGCAATCGCTGCAATAAACTGGCCTGTCATCAGAAGGCTGGAATGGAACTTTTGCTTCTTTTCCGCACTTTGCACAGGTTGTTACGAACAATTCCTTAGGTGCTCTAGCAGTATTCTTTCTTGAATCTCTGCATACTTTGCATCTCTGAGGCTCGTTCTGAAAACCACGTGATGCGTAAAACTCCTGCTCGCCAGCGGTGAAAACGAAAGTGCTTCCACAGTCTTTGCAGGTTAATTTCTTGTCTTCGTACATTTGCTCTTCTCCTTAGTTTGTTTTACTATAATTTACCTTAGGACGGAATTACACCGCCATAATTGCTTTTTTAGCATAGTGCTAAAACATATTGCTAATTACAACGCTTTCTTTAAGCTACAAAGGCATATTATCGGTTTGGTTTGATGGTTTGCTTTAGCTTTTTGCGAATTCTGAATACAGCGTTCCCGATACTCTTAGGGTCCTTTCCAAGCTTTCTAGACATATCTCCATAAGACATATCCGACAGATACATCTCAAAGACTTCCAATTCATATTGCGAAAGCACTGAAAAAACTTTATTATAAATTATTCTGACGCTTTCTTTGTCTATAAAATCGCTTTCTGGGGAACCCGACACATCGATAACTGTGTCATCTAAATTATCATCGTAGGGAACGAGCGTATTGTAGTGTCTGTTAAATTTACGAACCGCACTGATAATATTGCTTTTGATGCATACTGATGCGTAAGTGACAAATGACGAAGACTTGCCATCATATGTTCTAATTGCTTTTAAGAGCCCTATAAGCCCCTCTTGAATAAAATCATCAGTCTCTGATACAGGTATTCTTAATTGTTTAACATACCATTCAAGTAATTTTTTATATTTAACCGCAAGCAGCTCAAAAGCTCTTGCATCACCTTGTTTTGCCGAGTCTATCAGCATATTCTCTGCGTATGAATCCGTCAATTCGGTATTCTTTTCTTTATAATACAACAAAGACACCGCCAACTTTTATAACTTCAACAACCTCATTATACATGAAATTTCAACAAAGTCAATAGTTTTTATAATTATTATGAAAAATTCTTTATACTAAATGTAGAAAGTTGACCAATTATAGAGTGAAATTTTGTTTTATTTTACAATAGTGACAAAACTGTCAAGTCTGGATTGCATTTCCGAAAGCTTTTTCTCAATATCCTTCGCGAGAGCAATTTGACACCTTGCCCGTATCAAATTATGCTTTGGTTTTTTACATTTAAAATAAACATCACCGTTAAGATAGTCGGTTAAAAAACGTGAAGCAAGCTCCAACGTAATTATTAATACCCCATCCGGAAGGTTATCAAGCTCAGTTTTTGAAATCATATCGCTTACCTGTGGTATGAATCCGCATGCAAACGATTCATACATGTTAAGATCAAGTGAAACCTTGGTTATATCTTCTTCGTCCTCTTCAGCGGTATTTGCTGCAAAACGCACAGCATCCCCAAAGTCATGGGCAACAAAACCGGGCATAACAGTATCTAAATCAATAACAGCAAGCGGGGCACCTGTATCTTTATCGAACATAACATTATTGCACTTTGTATCATTATGAGTAACACGTAAAGGCATCTCGTTATTATCGTGCAGCTTTCTAAATTTTGAAGCATATCCTTCTTTGCTTTTTAAATATTCAAGCTCATTTTGTACCTCTTGTTTTCTTCCGCAGCTATCTTTTTCAGCTGCCATATACAATGCTTCAAAACGCTTTTCTGTATTATGGAAATCAGGGATTGTTGTATACAGCATTTCCGCAGGAAAGTCGCTTAACAATCTTTGGAACGATCCAAACGCCTCACCTGTTGATTTTAGAATTATATTGTTTACTTGATTATAATTTACCGAATTAAATACAAATGAAAGTACTCGCCAGTTATCGCCATTTTCTGAAATATAAAAGCTGTTTCCGTCTTTGTTTTTATAAATGTGCATCACTTTTCGTTTTACATCAGGATCGCCTTTTTCTTTTAGCTTCTTCTCAATGTGTGAAGTAACAAGTTCCGCATTACTGACGATTTGATTCGGATTTTTAAAAACCGTTGTGTTTACTCTCTGAACAATATATTGCTTTATACCATCTTCTGCACGTGTATTAATAACGTATGTGTCGTTAATATTACCTGCTTTTATTATATCATATC
>DMMZ01000052.1 GCA_003452915.1 Clostridiales bacterium
GAGGACACAGCCAAAAGGTCATGAGTAACCAAAATTATAGTCATTTCCTTGTTTAACTCCTCAAGCAAAGCATAAATCTGTTCTCTTGAAACAGCGTCAACACTTGCGGTTGGTTCGTCAAGCAGAAGCAATCTTGGTTTAGTTGCTAATGCTCTTGCTATCAGCATTTTCTGAAATTCACCACCGGAAAGCTGCGAAACCTGGCGGTCTGCGAGCTTTTGTAATCCTACTCTTTCGATAAGATTTTTTACAAAAGCACGGTCATTTTCTGAATATCTTGAAAACAACGACAGCTTAGGCTTAAGGCAGCCGGATAATACAACTTCAAAAAGGGTTATAGGAAACTGCTTGTCCACCGAGCTTAATTGCGGTACATACCAAACAAAACCTCTGTTTTTTTCGGGTTTATTCCCGTAAAGTAAAACATAACCCTCCTCAATGGGAATCAACCCGAGCATAGCTTTTAAAAGTGTTGATTTACCGCCACCGTTCGGACCGATTATGCCCAAGTATTCGCCTTCATTGACATTAAGACAGACATCCGACAAAGCCAGTGTTTGTCCGTAATATACACATAGGTTATCAACACTTACAGCTACATTTTGGGCTTTTTTATTCATTAACCTAATGCTCCTGAAATTTTTTCTGCCATAAATTTGATATTACTTATATAATCGTCCGATAATGGNNATTATAACCTCGCCATCTACCTCGTTCACAAAGGTCTGTGGTTGATTACTGTCGCTTTCAGCTTGTGAAAATAAAACCTTGATTCCATGTTCCTTTGCAAAATCTATCATATCCATCAAATCCTGCATTGTAGCTCCTCTTCCCTCTTGTTCAAGCGCATACATAGAAAGTCCATAATCATCAGCAAAATATCCGTATGCAGGGTGAAATGTAAGAAAGATGTTTTTGTTTTCTTCTGTGTTTATAAACAAACCCGATACATACGAATCAAGCTCTGAAAGTTTATTGATATATGCTGCTGCATTTGCCTTGTATACGGTTGCGTTTTCGGTATCGATTTTACTTAGTTCATCAGCAATTGTATCCACCATGACAATAGCTCTTTTTGGTGATAACCAGATATGTGGATCTCTGCTTTCCCCGTCAAAGAACCTGTCGGAATAAACCGAAGATACTTTTTTAGAAAGGTCAATAATAATCATGTCCTTAGCTTCAGGTATCATTTTTGAGTCCTCTACAGGAACACCTATTTTAAAATAGATATCAGCATTCGAAAAATCCTCAAGCTGCTTTGTTGTAGGTTCGTAGCTTTCGGGGCTTGCTCCTGCAGGAACTAATGTTGTTATATTTACCAAATCACCACAAACTTCTTTTACAAAAGTCTGCTGCGGTAGTATAGTTACCGCAATTGACAACTTGGTAGCTTCTGAGTTATCACTATTTTCCGGGCTTTTTTTATCACAGGCAGTAAAAAAAGGAATACCTATAATAATTGCTAAAATAAATGATATGAACTTATGCTTTTTTTTCATAATAACCTCCACGCCTTACAAGGCACAAATTGTAATGCAAATTTTGTGGAGGTAAGCGCTAATGTATCTCTTTTACTTATATTTTTCACGCTACATTCTCTATTATTGCAAATAATTTGCATCTGCGATAAGATTAACATATTAACTCTTTTTTGTCAATAAAAAATTTAAAAGTTCCCTTGCCGGTTATAATAACCTGTAAGGGAACTTTCGTTGTTTTTATAAGAATTTAATCCGTTTGGAATATTTCAACAGTTTCGTCAATATCGGCTTGAACTGCTGTCTTTATTGATTCTAATGTAGAAGTAAAGGTGTTTGTCCCACTAAAAGCAACCGTATTCATAAAGTTTGCGAGGGAGTTTGGATCATAAAGATTTGCAGAACCCCAGCCAAAAATAATACCTAGGTCATATACTCTGTTACCAAATATAAGGTCAAGCATTTCTGCGGATTCATCATCTTGAATTTTTCTAAGCTTTAGCATTACCTCATAATAATTTTGTTTGACAGTATCGGTGGATGCTTGGCAGATTGCATCAAGAATAACTGCAGCTCTATTAAAGTCTTCTTGAGAATTTGTTACGGGAATTGCAGCACTGGTTGCGTAAATTGTAGAAATCAATGAATAGTATTCGGTTTGTTCCTCATCATATTTAGGAATAGGTAAAATACCAAAATTGCATTCAAAATCACCAAGTTCCGGTATATCAGCTACTGCCATAGCTCTGAACAATGCTTTCTTGTTTGCAACAGCTTCGGTTGCTGCCTGCCATACTGTTTTATTAAGCGCCTGTACTTCACTCTGAAATGATTCTATTCGTCCTGAAACTTGCTTATCGTTAATAATTCCAAAAACCTTACTAAATACGTTAGCAGCTCTTTCCGTATCAATTGTTAATATTGGCAGGTCGTTAGCGTCCTTACCGGTCAGGCTTTCACCTGAAGCAACAACCATTGATGTTGGAAAATTACCGTTTACAAGAAAACCGTATGTATCATTATATTGCATGCCGGCTGTTCCGTTTGAATCACTTGTCACTTTTCTTGCCATTTCCGCCATTTTATCAAGTGTCCATTCACCGTCTTTAACAAGATCAATCGGGTTCTCAAGATTGTTTTCTGTAACTAAATCCTTGTTAAATACAATTGCATGTGTACAAGCAAGGCTTAAAAGGCTGAAGTCGCCTGTTATAAAATAATTCTCTTCATTTATCGAAAGTCCTTTAATAGATCTCTGATCCCAATATGGCTGATCGAGATGTAGATTTTCGTTATCATTTAGTTTATAAAAATAATCTTGCAATGCAAGAGCGGCAGCATCAGGAATATATGGCATAACGATATCATATAAGTCTGTTCCACCTGTCTGGTTATTCATGATAAGTTGATTCATCGCTTCACCAGCGGCTGTGCGAATTTCAACTATTTTTACTTTAAATTTTTCTTCGACCAATGTATTTCTGAGTGCAACAGCAGAGTTAATCAATTCAGGTGAAGTCTCGTTTTGCATTATCTCTACCGATTGATAAAGCCCTCTGTGATCGCCTTCAACTAAAATAGTTATCTCTGCGTCACCATATGTTACGTCAGGTAAGTTACCGAACAGTTCCGTATCGGAAGTGGTGCTTTCCGTTGAATTGGTTTCCGCTGATGATTCATTTGGCGTGGTGTTGCATGATGCTACGACTGATGACATTAAAGCGAATAAAAGTAATAATATTAACAAGCGACTAGCCTTTTTCATATATACTCTCCTTATATGATTTTTTATCAACAAAATTATAACATATTATAATATTTCTGTCAAGAATTTCTTTATAAAGTAAAAAATACTATACAAATCATATTATGTATGATATAATATAGCCAATATTAATAGTAAAATTTTAACGTTATCGGTCAGCATTAGAAAAATGCTTCGCATTTTTACAATGCATATATTGTTTTTCTCTATGATAGTATATCAATATAAAAAACCCAGAAATATTTTATGTAAAAATTCCAAAAGGAGATATACAACCTGTGTTTGAAAAAGTTTTATCTGCTCTTTCGATTGATTTTGTATTAAAGCTGTTCGGAACTCTTGACACCAATATAGACAATATAGAGAATGCTTTTTCTGTAACAATAAGCAACCGCGAGGGTGCTATAAAAATAAACGGTGACAACGCAGGCAACGTCAACATGGCAGCAACTGCGATTAATCAGTTGGAACGCATTTCTGTTTTATCCGAAAGTATCGATGAAAATAGCATAAATTATGTAATTTCGATGATAAAAGAAGAAAAGCAAAACGAGCTTTCCGCAATTTATAACGATTGCATTTGTTTGACCAACAAAGGGAAACCTATAAAAGCAAAAACTGTCGGGCAACAGCATTATGTTGATTCTATCAAGAAAAATACTATTGTTTTTGGTGTCGGTCCTGCCGGAACGGGAAAAACCTTTCTTGCGGTTGCTATGGCGGTAACTGCACTTAAACAAAAGCAAGTGTCACGTATTGTTCTGACCCGTCCCGCTGTTGAAGCAGGCGAAAAGCTGGGCTTTTTACCGGGTGATTTGCAAAGCAAGATAGATCCTTACCTTAGACCACTTTATGATGCTCTCGGTGAAATGCTGGGTTCGGAGAGTTTTCAGAAACACCTCGAAAAGGGTATTATAGAAATAGCACCGCTTGCTTATATGCGCGGCAGAACACTTGATGATGCTTTTATTATACTAGACGAAGCACAGAACACAACACCCGAACAGATGAAGATGTTTCTTACACGACTAGGTAACAATTCGAAAGCGATTGTAACCGGTGATATAACACAAATTGACCTGCCGTTTAAGAGAAGCGGACTTATCGAGGCTATTGAGATACTTGGCGACATATCAGGAATTGATATTTTCCGCTTTACACATAAGGATGTTGTCCGTCATCCTCTGGTGCAAAAAATCATACTCGCTTATGAGAAAAAACAATCCTCTGGACAGCCTGTCCAAAGACGTTTTTATAAAAAGAGGATGAATTGATGACAAGGGTTTTTTATGAGAATTTAACCGAACAGCTTATTCCGGATAGTTATATCACGCTTATGAAACGTTGTATTCGTATATGTATTGCTAACGAATATCCGGTTCATAAGTTCGAGGTTAATCTGACTGTTTGTGATAATGATTATATACACGAATTAAACAAACAACACCGTGGAAAGGATGCTCCAACCGATGTTCTCTCCTTCCCTTTTTATGATTTTGATACGCCTGAGGTTACAACGCTTCTGGGGGACATAATTATTTCAATTGATAAGGCTAAGGAACAGGCTGCCACATACGGACATTCACTTAAAAGAGAACTATGCTTTCTTGCGGTTCATTCCGCTTTACATCTTCTAGGCTACGATCATGAGGATGAAGAAGAGCGAGAGATGATGGAGCAAAAACAAAAAGAATTGCTTGACAGCCTAGGAATTAAACGATAAAAAGAAAAGGATTTATATGAATACAAAAACGGCATTTATTATGATAGCAGGCAAGCCCAACGCAGGCAAATCAACACTGATGAACGCACTTTTAGGTGAAAAGATAGCCATAGTTTCGAGCAAGCCGCAGACGACACGCAACAGGATTACCGGGATCCTCACAAAAGAAAATACCCAATATGTTTTTATTGACACTCCTGGATTGCATAGACCCAAGACACTTTTAGGCGAATATATGATGAAAGCTGTTGGAAGTGTATCCTCCGGTGTTGATATCGTTTTATTTATTGTCGAAGCTAATACGGAGTTAAACTCTGCGGAAAAGAACGCTCTTGACGGGTTTTTCGCCGCAAAAACCAAGGTTATTCTATTGATAAATAAAATTGACAAGTGTAACAAGGGTGACCTGGCAAAGCAAATGCACGAGATTTCCGATCGATATAATTTTTATTCAATAATACCGATTTCCGCTCTTAACAAAGACGGACTTGATATAATTTTCTCTGAGGTTGATCCGTTGCTTATAGAGTCTCCCTTCTTTTTCCCCGAAGATATTACAACCGACCAACCTGAACGACAGATTGTTGCCGAAATTATTCGTGAAAAAATTCTCCGTTTAACAGAGGATGAGATTCCTCACGGTGTTGCTGTTGTTATTGAAGAATTCAAGGAGAAAAAAGACGTTATTACCGTTCGGGNNCATAAGAGAATAATAATAGGCAAAAACGGCGAGATGTTGAAAAAAATCGGAACCTATGCACGTGAAGATATTGAAAAACTTTTCGGTGTGAGGATGTATCTTGACCTTTGGGTAAAGGTAAAGGAAAATTGGCGGGATAGACCTGCTCTGCTTTCCAACTTCGGATATAAGGGTGAAGAAATCTGATGCATCATAAGATAAAAGGCATAATTATAAGAGAAAACGCACAGGGTGAGAGCAGCAAGCTTTTGACTGTACTTACCGAGCTTGACGGTGTTATCCTGGTAAAAGCTAAGGGTGCAAGAAACATTTCCGCTACAAACCTAAAGAACGTACAACTTTTCGCTTGCTCAAATATGCTGCTTTATCTTAAAAACGAGAGTTATACTTTGGTTGATGCAGAATTGATCGAAGATTTTTATGCAGTCAGAGAAAATATAGAGAGCCTTGCATTAGCTTCATATTTGTGCGAGGTTGCAGGTAGCGTTTCTGTACGCGGAAGCGATAATAGTGCTGTTTTACAATTACTTTTAAATTCGCTTTATGCTCTCTCAAGAGGAATGGCTACTCTTAAGCATATAAAAGCAGTATTCGAGGTCAGACTTGCTTCAATTCTCGGTTTTGAACCGGAGATTAACAATTGTGATGCTTGTGAAAAAACGCTGGATAGCGTAAAAAATCGTGTTCTTGACCCCGAGAACGGTGTTTTTATGTGTGAAGAATGTTCGGATGAATTGATTGAATCCGGAGAAGTTGATAAAAAAGGTATATTTTCTGTTTCACAATCGATATTCGATGCTTTTAAATACATATTCGGGGCGAAAAGCAATAAAATATTTTCGTTTTCGCTTGGTGAAAAAGATTTAGATGAGTTAAACACACTCTCCGAGATATATCTGCATTTAAGGCTTGACAGAAAATACAAAACCTTGGATTTTTTAAAGACACTTATGTAGATTGACTTAACAATTTAGAAAGGTAAATATATGAATAGGTTTGACAAGAGTTTAAAGACTCTTGAATATGATAAAATACTGGGTATTCTAGCCTCGCTTTCTTCAACAGAAGGAGCTGCGGAGCAAATACTTTCACTTACACCGAGTGATGACATGGTGGTTGTCAATCGGCTCTTAGACGAAACAACAAGAGCTGTCGCTATGATAACTCTAAAAGGTGCACCTCCATTTGGCAGAGCAAAAAACATTGTACCTGCTGTAGAAAGAGCAGCTAAGGGTGCGGTGCTTACTCCGAGGGAATTGCTGGATATAGCTTCTCTTTTACGAAGTACATCATCCTTAAAAAAATATGCTATTTCAAGGAACGACCCTGCTTCGGTACTCGATGTTTATTTCGAGGTTCTGACAGAACAGCCCACACTAGAAAAAAAGATAAGTAACGCAATTGCTGCGGAGGATATAATCTCTGATAACGCCTCTGAAAAGTTATACAGAATAAGGCGTGATATAAAAAAGTGTGAAAGCGGTGTTAAGGATGCACTTTCCTCCTATCTGACCGGTGCATATTCTAAATATCTTCAGGAAAACATAGTTACTATGCGTTCAGGACGTTATGTTATCCCTGTAAAAGCCGAAAACCGTAATGAAATAAAAGGACTTATACACGATACTTCTGCTTCTGGTGCAACCTTGTTTATAGAACCTCTTGCCGTTCTCGAGGTAAACAACAGACTACGTGAGCTACAAAGCGAGGAAGCAAACGAGATTGAACGTATTCTCACCGAGCTTTCTGCTCTTGTATCAGATGATTCGGGATTAATTGTTACCAATTATAAGACGGTAACTATACTTGCTGTAATCTTTGCAAAAGCGTCTTTCTCTTTTAAAATTAACGGTTCAAGACCCGAGATTAACACAACAAAAAATATCCGTTTGGTAAAGGCAAGGCATCCGCTTTTGGCAAAAGAAAGCGTTGTTCCCATCAGCGTCGAATTCGGGAAAAAGCAAAGCACATTGATTATTACAGGACCAAATACAGGCGGAAAAACTGTTACCTTAAAAACTTTAGGGCTATTTGTGCTAATGGCACAAAGCGGAATGCATATCCCCTGCGATTATGGCAGTTCACTTCCCCTTTTTAAGGCCGTTCTTGCGGATATTGGGGATGAACAGAGCATTGAGCAATCACTCTCAACCTTTTCGTCTCATATGGTAAATATCGTCAGCATCTTAAAAAACTGCGACAGTGAATCACTTGTTTTATTGGATGAATTGGGGGCAGGAACCGATCCTATTGAGGGTGCTGCACTTGCTGTTTCAATCCTTGAGCAGATAAAAAGGTTAGGTGCTATAACAGCGGCAACCACGCATTATTCGGAACTAAAACTTTATGCACTTGAAACAGAGGGAGTTTTAAACGCCTCCTGCGAGTTTGATGTAGAGACACTTCGTCCTACCTACCGCCTTATCACAGGCTTACCCGGTAAGTCCAATGCTTTTGCTATATCGTGGAGGTTGGGTTTGTCCCCTGAGATTATTGACAGAGCAAAGGATCTGATGGCAGAGGATAATAAGCGGTTTGAGGATGTTTTGACCCGTCTTGAGGATACCGAAAGCAGACTGGAAAAAGAAAAACAGCAGACTGCCAAAAACAAAGCAGAAGCGGAAGCTATACTTGAAGCTGCCAGAAAACAAAGCAGAGAGCTTGCAAAGAAAGCAGAAACAGAACTTGACAAGGCACATATACAAGCACAACGTATAATAGCGAGTGCAAAAGCATCCAGCGAGTATGTTTTTGATGAGATTAACAAGCTCCGCAAAGAAAAGGATAAAATAGAATCAAAAGAACGGCTTGAACAAGCAAGAGATGAAATAAAACGTTCACTAAAAAATGCAGAATCGGTTTTTTACTCTGCAACCGAACGTGAGGAAGAGGGAGAAGAATACACCCCTCCCAGACCTATAAAAGTCGGCGACAGCGTATTATTACAGGATGTAAATAAAAACGGAATAATTAAGAGCATTTCAAGTGATTATGCAATGGTAAGAGCTGGAATTATCGATGTAAAAACCGAGCTTTCCAATCTCAGGCTTATTGATTCCAATACTCAAACAACTAGAACAAAAAAAGGCTCATCTACTTTTGAGAAAACTAACGCTCCTATAAAGCTGGAAATCGATGTAAGGGGGCAAACAGGTGACGACGCTTGGTTTATGGTTGACCGATATCTCGATGATGTCGTGAGAAACGGCTATGAATCGGTAAGCGTTATTCACGGTAAAGGCACCGGAGCTTTGAGAAGCGCACTCTGGCAGTTTTTTAAAGGTGACAAACGAATCGAATCCTTCCGCAGCGGCCGCTACGGAGAGGGCGATACCGGAGTAACTATTTTAACCATAAAAAAATAACAAAATTATAATTTCATTATTTTTAGAAAGGGATGGCTTAAATGATTAAAAGGCTTTATCGAATCAACGAGGGAAAGATGCTCTGCGGAGTTTGCACTGGAGTAGCTGATTATTTTCAATTGGATGTCAATATAATAAGATTAATTGCTGTTTTTTCAGGCTTTATGGGAGCAGGTGTACTAGCTTATATTGCAGCTGCATTTATAATACCCGAGAAACCAGCGGACATAAATTAATCCAAATACTACTTCTCTTAAAAAACAAGACAATCAAATGAAATCCGAAGCAGTTCAAAATGGCTGCTTCGGATTTTTTACACTTAACTCTTGATTAATTATCTGGAAAATGTATAAAATAATTGAATACAGGATTAAACATATTGACTTTTTTACATTATTGTTCTAAAATTAAAGTTAGTAAATATTGGAGGTATAAAATGTTCAGACGGGTTTTTCTTATCGTACTTGACAGCCTTGGAATCGGTGAGCTTCCAGATGCTGATGAGTTCGGAGACGTTGGTAGTAACACGCTGAGAACATTGACAACTTCAAAAGGATTATTTGTACCCACACTTATGAAAATGGGACTTTTTAATATAGAAAAAGCAGGACTTTCACAATTTGCTTTTAAAGGTGTTCCGATTGCAAATTTCGGTGCTATGGCAGAGAAAAGCAAAGGTAAGGACACAACAATCGGTCATTGGGAAATTGCTGGAATAATTTCTTCCAATCCCTTGCCTACCTACCCGAACGGTTTTCCAGATGAAGTTATAGAAGAATTCAATGCTAAAACCGGAAAAGAGATTCTATGCAACAAGCCATATTCGGGTACAGAAGTAATAAAAGACTTCGGTGACGAACACGTCAGAACAGGAAAATTGATTGTATATACCTCAGCAGACAGCGTTTTTCAGATTGCAGCACATGAGAAGATTGTTCCGCTTGATGAGCTTTATCATTACTGTAAAATTGCAAGAGAAATTCTAAAAGGCAAAAATGCGGTAGGTAGAGTTATTGCCCGTCCCTTTTCCGACAAGGACGGTGTATTCTATCGAACAAGCGGCAGGCATGATTATTCACTTGAGCCGTATGGCGAGACAATGCTTGATATTATAAAAGCAAGTGGAAAAGACGTTATCTCTGTCGGGAAAATTAATGATATCTTCGCTTCACGAGGTATAACCGAATCAAACCCGACAGCGAACAACACAGAAGGCGAAGAGCTGATTATGAAAATGACAGAGCGTGACTTTAACGGCTTATGCTTCATTAATCTTGTTGATTTTGATATGGTTTACGGTCACCGCAATGATATAGATGGTTATGCTGCAGCACTTACTAGGTTTGATAAGATGCTTACTTTATTCTTAGATAAATTAAAAGACGATGATATATTGATGTTAACAGCAGACCACGGCTGCGATCCCGGTTTTCCCGGTACAGATCATACGAGGGAGTATGTTCCCCTGCTTGTCTACGGAAAAAAGTTGAAAAGTGGTGTTAATCTCGGTACAAGAAGCTCCTTTTCAGATATTGCCGCAACGTTGACTGACGCTGTTGGAGTAGCGTTAATAAAAACTGGAGAGAGCTTTTTACCATATATTATATAATACTTTAAAAGAAGAGTAGGAGGTCAAATATGTTGAGAATGTATGACATTATTCAAAAAAAGCAGGAAGGTAACTCTCTTAATGAGGATGAGCTCAACTTTTTTATCACTGGTGTTACAGACGGTTCAATCCCCGACTACCAGATTTCAGCTCTGTTAATGGCAATATTCTTTCGTGGAATGACTGATGAAGAAACAGTTATGTTCACCGAATGTATCGCTGACAGCGGAGAAAAAGCAGACCTCTCATCGATTAAAGGAAAAAAGTTGGACAAGCACAGCACAGGAGGTGTTGGTGACAAAACCTCGCTTATCGTAGCACCGATGGTTGCCGCGGTAAATAAAGGCGTGTATGTTGCTAAAATGTCAGGGCGTGGACTTGGGCATACAGGCGGAACTATAGACAAATTAGAATCCATTCCGGGCTTAAAGACCGAACAATGTCGAGAAGATTTTATCAGAATTGTAAACGAAACAGGACTGTGTATTATAGGACAGAATTGTAATTTTGCTCCAGCTGATAAAAAGCTGTATGCTCTTCGTGATGTTACCGCAACGGTAAATTGTATGCCGCTTATTGCATCAAGCGTAATGAGTAAAAAGCTTGCTGCAGGCAGCGACTGTATTGTTCTGGATGTAAAATGCGGAAGCGGTGCTTTTGTAAAAACACTTGAAGAAGCAACCAAGCTCGCCGAATTGATGGTTAAAATCGGTACCGGTGCAGGTAAAAAGACGATTGCTTTGATAACTAATATGGATATACCGCTCGGAAGAAATGTCGGTAACAGCCTTGAGGTTATTGAAGCGATTGATGTACTTAATGGTAATGGCGATAAAAATCTTACCGAAATTTGTATTACACTTGCTGCAAATATGCTATACGCTGCAAAAGTCGCTTCTTATGATAAATGTGTTGAAATGGTAACGCAGACTCTGCATGACGGTTCTGCCAAGAAAAAACTGGCTGATATGGTAGAGTCAATGGGCGGAAAAAGCGAATATATTTACAATCCGACATTGTTTGGAGAAAGTAAGGTCTCTGCGTTGCTTGCAGCATACAGAGACGGTTATATTTATGAAATAGACACCGAGTTGGTTGGAAAAGCTGCTGCCGAATTAGGTGCAGGACGTGTTACCAAGGATTCACCGATTGACTACAAAGCAGGGATTATTTTCCATAAAACGGTTGGTGACTATATAAAAGAAGGCGAGGTTCTCGCCACTATTTACACCAGCAAAATTAGTAAAGCACAGAACGGAATGGAGCTGCTATTCAAAGCTATTAACATTAGTGACAATCAACCAAAAGTTAAAAATTTGATATATAAAACTTTCGGAGGACAAGTTTGAAAGATAAATCTTTCAAACTACAGTTTTGTGCCTTTACTGCAAGAGGTGCAGTAATCCGGTTGCTACCGGACCGACACAATTCTAATGTATGAAAGTTAACTTTCATACTATGCGATTGGCGTAAACACCATGGAAAGGTATGATCATATAGATGAAAACAGATATTGAGATTGCAAACGAAGCTAAAATGCTGCCGATAGCAGAAATTGCTTCTAGGCTTGGAATTTTAGATGACGAGCTTGAAATGTACGGAAAATTCAAAGCAAAAATCAATCCTGCAGCAGTAAAAAGACTGGAGAGCAAGAAAAACGGTAAGTTAATATTGGTCACCGCTGTAAGCCCTACTCCCGCAGGTGAAGGAAAGACAACCACAACAATCGGGCTTGGACAAGCTATGGCAAAGATCGGAAAGAATGCTATTATTGCTCTGCGTGAGCCTTCACTTGGTCCTGTTTTTGGCGTTAAGGGCGGTGCGGCAGGCGGTGGATATTCACAGGTTTTGCCGATGGACGAGATAAATCTGCATTTTACAGGCGATTTTCACGCTATAACAAGTGCAAACAATCTGCTTTCCGCTATGATTGATAACCATCTTATGCAGGGAAATATTCTTGGTATAAATCCAAAGCGTATCATTTTTACACGTTGTCTTGACATGAACGACCGTGCTTTGAGAAATATGGTTATCGGTATGGGCGGAAAAGCGGATGGAGTTGTTAGGGAAGAACATTTTATGATAACCGTTGCAAGCGAAATAATGGCTATTCTTTGTCTTGCGACTTCGTTAAGCGATTTAAAAGAAAAACTCGGAAATATACTTGTTGCTTATACTTATGACGAAAAACCTATATATTGCCGTGACCTTAACGCTCAGGGTGCTATGTGTGCATTGCTTAAGGATGCAATAAAACCCAATCTTGTTCAAACAATAGAAAATACACCCTGTATTATTCACGGGGGACCTTTTGCAAACATTGCACATGGTTGTAACTCCGCAATCGCTACAAAAACCGCTCTTAAGTTAGCTGACTATTGTATAACAGAAGCAGGTTTCGGTGCTGATTTAGGCGCGGAAAAGTTCCTTGATATCAAATGCCGCAAGGCTTCACTTTCTCCTAGTGCTATTGTTTTGGTCGCAACAGTTCGTGCGTTAAAATACAACGGAGGAGTAAAAAAGGAAGATTTAAAAACAGAGAATCTGGAAGCACTCAAAACAGGCTTTTCCAATCTGAAGGCACATATCGAGAATTTAAAAACCTTCGGAATTCCGATTGTCGTTGCAATAAACCATTTCTACGCTGACACAGAAGATGAAATATCACTGGTTAAGGATTATTGTGCGGAGCTTGGGGTAAAGGCTGTTGTTTCAAAAGCGTTTGCAGAAGGCGGTAACGGTGCGACCGAACTTGCCAGCGAGGTATGCAGAGCTTGTGAAAGTGATTCAATACTCAAATTTACTTATCCCGATAACTTCTCGATAATACAAAAAATAGATGCTCTTGCAAAGAATATTTACCGTGCTGATGGGGTTGATTATACCCCTGCCGCACTTTCCGCAATTAAAAATATAGAGGAAATGGGATATGGGAATCTCCCAGTTTGTGTTGCAAAAACTCAATATTCCATATCTGATAACCCGCTGCTTCTCGGTTGCCCGTTAGGTTACCGCCTTACCGTTCGCGAGGTCAGAGTTTCTGCCGGTGCAGGATTCGTTGTTGTTCTTGCAGGAACGATTATGACAATGCCCGGTTTACCCAAAAAACCTGCTGCAGAGGGAATAGATATCGACGATAACGGAATTATAAGCGGTTTGTTTTAGTTAAAAGGAATATATATGAAATCATTTATCTCAAAAAGTCTCGCTGATACAGAAAAGCTTGCTTCCGAAATAGCCATACAATTAAAAAAAGGTGATTTTCTCGCCCTCTACGGCGAAATGGGAGCAGGAAAAACCGCTTTTGTCAGAGGGTTAATTTCTGCAATAATGCCCGAATGCCTTTCGCTCGTTCACTCCCCCACCTTTGCTATTGTAAATGAATACGAAGGTAACGAACTTACAATCTATCATTTTGACTTATACCGCATAAAAAGCGAAGATGATTTATACTCAACCGGTTTTTACGATTATCCCGCAAGTGAATGTATAATGATTACCGAGTGGAGTGAGCTTTTTGAGGGTGCGATTCCGCAGAATGCTATAAAAGTAAAAATAGAAATTTTATCCGATAACGAAAGGCGATTTATGGTATGTTAATTTTAGGAATAGATTCCACAGCCGTAACAGCTTCGGTTGCAATTGCGGAAATAGAAGATAGTGTAAAAACTTACAGCTTGTTTACGGTTAAAAACCGCCTTACACACAGCGAAAACCTTATGCCTATGATAAAACAAGCGGTTGAACTTTATGGATTAAAAATAGCTGACCTTTCTTTAATAGCTGTCAGTGCAGGTCCGGGATCGTTTACAGGTGTAAGAATAGGCGTTTCAACCGTAAAAGGATTAGCTTTTACTTCAGATGGAAAAATTCCCTGTGCTGCTGTTTCCACGCTGGAAGCACTGGCAGAAAACCTTTCGCATCAAAGCGGAATAATATGTCCTATAATGGACGCAAGACGGCAGCAGTTTTATAATGCCATGTTTAGATATAATAAAAGACTATGCGAGGACCGACTTATTTCTGCTAATGAGCTTATGGAAGAGCTTGATAAGCTTGATGAAAACATTACCCTTTGCGGTGACGGAGCAGACCTCTTTGCTTCTATTTACAATTTAAAAACTACGAGCAATATTAAAGTCTCTTCAGTTTTAACAAAGGATCAAAACGCTCTTTCGGTTGCAATCTGCGGCTATAGAGCACTACAGGAAAACAAATTGATATCCGCAAAAGAACTAAAACCGATATACCTTCGTGCTTCGCAAGCAGAAAGAGAAAAATCAGGTCTGGAATAAATATAAATTGTATTATATAAAAGGAGAACATTTAAATGATATCAATCGGATGCGACCACGGCGGTTATGAAATAAAGGAAGCTATCGTCGCTTACTTAAAGGAAAACTCTATACCTTTCATCGACTTCGGAACAAATAGTTCAGAATCTGTAGACTACCCCGTTTTTGCAAAAAAAGTATGTGATTCAATTATAAAGGGCGAGAGTTCGCTTGGTATCCTTTGCTGCGGAACAGGCATTGGAATGTCAATAGTGGCAAATAAACAAAGAGGAATTCGTGCTGCTGTACTTTCAGACGAATTTTCCGCAAAATCAACACGCGCTCATAATAACGCAAATGTTCTTTGCTTAGGCGGCAGGATAATTGATAACGAAAAAGCAATAAAGCTCGCTGAAATATTCATTAACACGCCTTTCGAAGGTGGTAGACATATAAACAGAGTAGAAATGTTCGAATAAGTCTTTAGAAAACTTTTTTAACAAAAGCTATTGACAATAGCGTAATTGTTTGTTAAAATAGGTTTACCTCTGAATTCGGGGTATTTTTTGTTGTTTATAATTGCTTATTAGGTAATGATTTCCGACCTATACAGCTACCGAGTAGTCAGAGGGAGGTAACAAAATTGGAGGTGCCGATAAAGAATGAGAGTAAAGATCACAATGGTTTGCAGTGGATGCAAGCAGAGAAATTATGATTCTATTAAAAACAAAAAGAACGATCCGGACAGGCTTGAGATGAACAAGTACTGCAAGTTCTGCCGCAAGCACACTCTCCACAAAGAGAGCAAGTGAGGGGGAAAATTATGTTTTCTATCAAATTAAGATCCCTATTGGCTTTGATGCTTGTGTTTTTGCTTGCTTTTTCGTTTACACTTTTTGCAAATGCAGAAGAGTCAGGCGATGTTTCCGCAGTTTCAGAGACATCCGATGTATCGGTTGATGCAACCAGTACAGAGAGCACCGTTGTAAGTGCCGAAGAGAGTGTTGTAAGCGAAGCAGTCAGTGATGATGCTAGCGAAACCATCGAGAGCGATGTCAGCGACGAAAGTGCTGCAGCAGCAACAGATGATGACAGCAACCCGTGGCTTGGATGGATAATAGCTGGTGTTATATTACTTCTTATTGCACTTGGAATATTCATTGCAATAAAGAGAAATACTCCTTTTGGACAGAAACTTGTAAAAATATTTAAAGACTATAAAAGTGAAATTAAAAAGATAGTTTGGCTCTCGAAAAAGGAACTTATAAGGCAAACAGGTATTGTTGTTGTAACAGTAGTAATTGCCGCTGTGTTCCTCGGTGGACTGGACTGGGCGTTTAGTCAGCTTATACAGTTGATAGCGTAGGTAGTTTATGGGATTACCGCAAGAAAGCACTCCGCTTTGGTATGTTGTTCACACATACTCAGGCTATGAGAACAAGGTTAAGACGAACATCGAAAAGATTGTTGAAAACCGCAATCTTGAGCATTTAATTCTTGGTGTAAAAATCCCTGTCGAAAAAGTTATTGAGATTAACGGCAAGGATGAAAAGGAAATCGAAAGAAAACTTTTCCCAAGCTATGTTCTCGTAAAGATGGTAATGAACGACGAGAGCTGGCATATAATCAGAAATACCTCGGGTGTAACAGGCTTTGTTGGGCCCGGTTCTAAACCGGTTCCGCTTACCGATGCTGAAGTTGAAGCTCTTGGTGTTGAGGTTAAGGTTATTGAGTTCAAATACGCTGTCGGTGACAGTGTCAAAATCTGTGACGGTCCGCTTTCCGGATTTATCGGTCTGGTTGAAGAAATCTCACCCGATAAGAAAAAGGTTATGGTTTCTGCATCCATGTTTGGCAGAGAAACTAAAGTTGAACTTGGTGCCATGCAGGTTAAACCATTAGACTAAGTAATTACTCTTTATAAAAAAGTTTTTAACATTATAAATTTTCAAAAACTCAACTTGCCAGTGAGTTTTTGGTTTGCTGTGCAAATAATCACAGCATGTGGGAGGGAGCAAAGCTCCCGAATTTAATACCACAACGGAGGTGTATTTAAAAATGGCAAAGAAAGTATTAGGTTATGTTAAACTTCAGCTGCCGGCAGGTAAGGCTACTCCTCAACCCCCGGTAGGACCAGCTCTCGGTCAGTACGGTGTTGCTATTCCAATGTTCACAAAGGAATTTAATGAGCGTACAAAGAATGATATAGGGCTTATAATACCCGTAGTTATTACGATTTTCGCAGACCGCAGCTTCACTTTTATTACAAAGACTCCCCCTGCAGCCATTCTTATAAAGAAAGCTGTTGGTATCGAGAGCGGCTCTGCTGTTCCGAACAACACAAAGGTTGCAAAAATCACAAAAGAGCAGATTAAAAAGATTGCCGAATTAAAGATGCCCGATCTCAATGCGGCTTCTCTCGAATCCGCAATGAGCATGATAGCCGGTACAGCCCGCAGCATGGGCGTAACGGTCGTTGATTAAAGGGGGCGTTATAATGAAAAGAGGCAAGAATTATAAAGCAGCTATTCAAGTTATCGACAAGACAAAGCTCTATGAGAGTAGCGATGCACTTGGACTCGCTTGCGAAGTATCAAAAGCAAAATTCGATGAAACCGTCGAGTGTCATATCCGTTTAGGTGTTGACTCCCGTCATGCTGACCAACAGGTCAGAGGTGCGGTTGTTCTTCCCAACGGTACTGGTAAAACAGTAAGAACTCTTGTATTTGCAAAAGGCGACAAGGCAAAGGCTGCTGAAGAAGCAGGAAGTGACTATGTAGGCGCAGAGGATTACGTGGCAAAGATTCAACAGGAGAACTGGTTTGAGTTCGATGTTATCATTGCTTCTCCCGACATGATGGGCGTTATCGGCCGTCTTGGTAAAATCCTCGGACCTAAAGGACTTATGCCCAACCCCAAAGCTGGTACAGTAACAAATGATGTTGCTAAGGCTGTTCTTGAAGCTAAAGCAGGTAAAATTGAGTACAGACTTGATAAGACAAATATTATCCACTGCCCTATCGGAAAAGTTTCCTTCGGCAAGGATAAGCTTCTCGAGAACTTTGATACCCTTCTTCGTGCAGTTATAAAGGCTAAACCTGCTGCAGCAAAGGGACAATATATCAAATCCTGCGTTGTTGCATCAACAATGGGACCTGGCATAAAGATTAACCCTGCTAAAGCTGGAGAATAAATACAACTTTTTTACAAAGTAAAAAAGTTGTCTAGGAAAAATTGCAAAGAACTTTATTGACAAAGAGAAATTTTTGTGATATTATTTCTAAGGTAATTAAATATAATTACTATCCAAAGACAGTAGGCACCAAAAGTTTAATGGTTTTTACCGCCTGCCGAGGAATTATAAAAGTTTGATAATACATTTTGTATGTTAATTTTTATGCTCCTCTGCGCAAGCGAAGGAGCATTTTCTTTATATAAATATGGAGGTGAATAAATTGGCAAGTACAAAAATTTTAGAGCAAAAGCAACAGATCGTCAAAGAATTAGCTGAAAAAATGAAAACTGCAACCAGCGGTGTTTTAGTTGATTATAAGGGCATCACAGTTGCTGACGATACCAAGCTCAGAAGCGATTTACGTAAAGCTGGCGTTGATTATGCGGTTGTAAAAAACACCCTTACTTCAAAAGCTTGTGACATTATCGGTTACGAGGGACTCAAGAATGTTTTGAGTGGAATGACTGCTATGGCAATAAGCAATAGTGATCCTCTCGCTCCGGCAAAAATTCTTAGTGAGTACGCAAAAAAGCATGAAAACTTTGTTATCAAAGCAGGCTTTGTTGATGGCGGTGTTATAGACGCCGTTGGCGTAAAGGATTTAGCTGAGATACCGTCAAAGGAAATACTCATTGCAAAGGTTATGGGCTCACTTCAGTCTTCTTTATACAGCTTTGCATATGCATTGCAAGCTATTATCGACAAACAAAGCAGTGGCGAAGCTACAGCTGAGGCATAATAAACTTTATAAAATTCAAACAAAAATAATTGGAGGTATATTTAAAATGGCAAACGAAAAAACACAACAGATTTTAGACCTTGTAAAAGGACTTACAATACTTGAACTTGCAGACCTTGTTAAAGCACTTGAGGCAGAGTTCGGTGTATCAGCTGCTCCTGTAGCAGTTGCAGCAGCTCCCGGCGCAGCAGTTGCGGAAGTTGTTGAAGAGAAAACAGAGTTCGACGTAGAGCTCACAAGCTTCGAAGAAGACAAGAAGCTTAAGGTTATCAAGGAAGTTAAGGATATCGCAGGTCTTTCACTCGGCGAAGCTAAAGAACTTGTTGTATCCGCTCCCAAGATGGTTAAAACAGGCATTCCCAAGGACGAAGCTGAGAAAATTAAGGCTCAACTTGAAGCAGTTGGCGCGAAAGTTACAATTAAGTAATTTTAATCCAAACAGTTTACACACAAATAAAGCAACTCTCTCGGGTGGCTTTAATAAGGAAGTATTAACTTATATAAGTACGGTGTAGCATTTTGCTGCACCGTACTTTGTGTTATGTGTTAGCATTTTCAAGTGGGTAACTTTTGTTTACTATTCGAAGTTGGTAACCTATAAAACACTTGTATGATAATTATATTTTAAAATATCTTGACAATAGAACGTATGTTCCGTATAATATGATGTATATAGAAAAAACACATGGAAAGAATATTCAACCTTTAACAAGACATTTAATATGGAGCGATAAGAATATGTTTAATGAAGAAGTTATTAAATGGTTGCTCGAAGAAAACAATCCGATTATAGCATTTCGCACAAGAACGGAATTGCTTGATGAAGCTGCTGACACCTTGTCTGTTCGCAATTTGATATACAAATTTCTTCCCGAAGATTGGTATAATAATGAAGGAAAATATCTGATTGGTGGTACGCTTACAAAACCTTATTTACCAAAAGAAACAGTAAGTAAACCAAGCAAGTGGGTCACATTTTATACCTTACTTGCAGAGAAGGAGAAAAACAATGGCACAATTCACTTATGTACAGGCTATTAAAATTTACGATAACATTGAAAAAAATATTGGTAAAAACGCAGCGGATGATTTTACTTTAAAGCTGCCTTTGTCCAAATCCGCCGATTACAAACGAAAATTCAAATGGGCAGCGGATGTCTGTAAATATCTTGAGGATACATATACGCCCAAACAGATCAGAAAAATCCGTATGTCCTGCTCGTATGGCACGTCAGAAAAGGAAATGGTATATACAAAGCGGCTGTTTGACCAAGCCGCCGATTTGGGTGAGTTTTGCTCAAGTTATAACATTGAATATACAGGACAACACACCATGCGGTGTGAAGGTGAGATATTATATTTATCATATCCTACGTGTTATTGCTCCTGCGTAAAACGAGTAAACGAAACACTGCTCAAAACTTGGTGTTTATGCACTCTCGGATACACAAAAAAGCTTTTTGATTTTACATTAAGTTATGAAACTAAGTCGAGCTTATTGAGAGCATAAAAACAGGCAGCAGCCGCTGTGTAATTAAAATAATTAAGGACTGATAAAATGCACTTTAAAGAAGCAAAAGGAATTCTATCCTCGCAAAACGGTATGAATATATATCGTGGTTGTACGCACGGTTGTATTTATTGCGACAGCCGAAGTAAGTGTTATAATATGGAGCATGATTTTGAGGATATCGAGGTTAAAAGCAACGCACCCGAATTGCTGGAAGCTATTCTTAAACGCAAACGAAAAAAGTGTATGATCGGCACAGGCTCAATGTGCGACCCTTATATGCACATAGAAACCAAGTTGAATCACACACGAAAATGTCTTGAAATTATTGATAAATACAGCTTTGGAGCTACAATAATAACAAAATCAAACCGTATTATCAGAGATTTGGATATTCTGAAAAGCATAAACGAAAAGTCAAAATGCGTTGTTCAAATGACTTTAACAACCTATGATGAGAATTTGTGTAAGTTCATTGAACCTGATGTCAGTACGACAAAAGATCGCTTCGAAACGCTAAAAATAATGCGTGATAACGGTATTCCGACGGTAGTATGGCTGGACCCTATTTTACCGTTTATAAACGACACAGAAGAAAATCTCAGAGGTGTTTTAGATTATTGTATAAGGGCTAAAGTATATGGTATTATTTGCTTCGGTATGGGGCTTACCCTGCGTGACGGAAACCGCGAGTATTTTTATAATAAACTAGATGAGTATTTCCCCGGATTAAAGCAAAAATATGAAAAGAAATATGGATTTAACTATGAAATTATGAGTGATGATAACGAAAAGCTGATGAGTGTTTTTTACAGTGAATGCAACAAGCATGGAATTATATGTGATAATGATGCGATATTCAAGTATCTGCATACTTTTCAAGAGAAAAAGCAGACAGAACAGTTAAGCTTGTTTTAATTAATTATACTGCTTCCTGAATTATTATCACTATTCATTATTTCATCAAGCTCATTATGAGTAATTTGTATGTTAATCTCGTCGATTGCCAAGGCGATTTCCTGAAAGATATATGAATAATCCCCCGCAGGAACAAGATTGGTATATATGCTCAACACATATGGCATAGGTGAATACACAATAGCTGCGTTATGATATGCTTTTCTTGGGTCATATGAATACAACCCGTATTTTTGTGCTACCGGATATTTATCCCCCAGCGCTTTTCCAATTTGCTTGTTATGTTCACAGGATGACAATAAGGTTATCAGATAATTTCCGTTTTCTGAAGTTAACGCATAATTATATATATCTCTAAAATATAATCCTGCTTCTTCTGCTGACATAATACAATAGTTATGTTGGTTTGATATATAACAATCTACTCCGATATCGGCAGACATTTTATTAAAACCCTCAGCTTTGAATTTTTTTACCAATTCGGAGTATGCATTGTTATCACTGTATATTATCGTATAATTAATCAATTCCTCGACTGTTAATTCGGAACCGGTAGCAATACCGTGCACAGATTTGCTTATTGTAATTTTCTCTGACAAATCCGGATTCAATGACAAAATGTATTTTACATACGGTGCTTTTATTACACTGGCAGAAAAATAATCGGCATCAGGTCTATATGTAATGGTTATACCGGTATCTATGTTTGTATAGAAGATTGAAATATTATTTTTTTTTGATTTTATTAAAACCTCAAGTTTTTGCAATGAATCAGAGTTAATCTTTCTGATATCCCCTGAATAATCAAATATGTATTCGCACTCTGTTATTTCCGATTCATCGCTTACAATATCCGAGGTGTCGCTTTCTTCAAAGGTTTCGCTTTCCTCATATCCCGACTCTGCAAATACTTCTGATTCCTCAGAACAATACGAGCTGTCTTCATTAGAAAGAACTTCATCAGAATCATTAAAAATACCTGTCTTTTCTGTGGAAAGTTCGTCAAGCGAATTTAATTCGTCTTCCAGTGATAAAATAAGTGTGATTGATATTATAACAATAATAAAAATTGTTATTGCAATAATTATAGACTTGAAAATTTGCTTTCCCTTATAGATCAAAACCTACACCTCTTAAATAATAATTTAGTATTATATATCAATAGTGCAGAAAAATCAAATAAATGTTTCATGAATAAAAAATATTTTTATTCAGATTGTATTATATTGATAGCTATTCAATACTATACACATTTTACAAATTAACATTGAAAAATTACTTAAAAAAGCATAATATAAAGAAAACAACCTGATATGGAGTCATTGCTAATGAAAATGTTATGTTTATTACTTGCAATATTATTAATTACCGTTCAGTTTTTTAGTGCCTGTGGAGATGATACCGATGAAAGCAAATCCGAACTTTTAAATCTTACCTCGGATTTTGACGAATATTTCTCATCCAATAAATTAGTTTGCTGGCAGGATGTTGCTGCCGCTTACCTTTCTAAGCTACAAGTCGGTAATTATAACTTTTTAACCATACTTGAGAAGAAAGAGACTCTGGAAGACAGGGCCGGGTATGTTATTACTGTTGCATTATTAGGTAGACAATGTAACAACGTTATTGCAAATAGTTTAGAGGATTACAAAATAGAAATAAAGGCTGTAATCGAAACCGATTATGAAAATAAAACAGTAAAAGAAATTGCACTCTGCTTTTTTGCTATGACGGCATTGAATATAGATTTTAATTACGAAGCAGCTGCTAAATATATTGAGACTTTACAGAACGATGACGGTGGTTTTCCTGTATCAAGTGAATACACCAGCTCTGATGTTGAGAGTAGTGCATACGCACTTAACATCATAACTCTGGCGAGAAGATATTTTTCCGATAACTGCTACGACAGTGCTGTTATATATCTTAGCGAAAAAATAAACAATAACAACACACTTTCGGATATTGAAGGCAAGGAAAGTGCTGTTGCTACAGCTTTAACCCTTAATACACTTATCTCTGCAAAGCTACCGCTTGATGGCGAGGTATCAACGGCTTTGACAACCGCAATCAATACAAATTTTAAATCAGAAAGCAATTCTGAACTGATCGGATATAAAAGATATGCAGATGAGGTAAGTATAAACAGAGAGGTAACAGGTGAAGTGTTCCTGTGTTTTGCTGCTACTGCATACGGAAACTTGTGGACGAAGCTATTTACTGAAAATAATGCAGATTAAAATCAGTAAAATTGAACCAACTACTAATATTATGAATATTATAATAATGATATTTATGAAAAGAAGTGGTGTAATGGCAATAAAAATATTTATAGATCAAGGACATAACCCTACCGGATTCCACAATACAGGTGCTGTCGGTCAAGGTTTATTTGAACAGGACATTACTTATCAGGTTGGTGTATACCTTGCGGAATTGTTGAACAATGACCCCCGTTTTGACGCACGCTTATCAAGGCCTACCGCCGATACTGTACTCGGAACCAATAATGCCACCAGCTTGGCTGAAAGAGTACGGTTGGCTAACACATGGCCAGCAGATTATTTTATCAGTATCCATGCAAATGCAAGTGTAAATCCTGCGGCAAACGGTACAGAAGTTTATATTTACCGTCGTTATACACAAGCTAACTGGCTTGCAGAACAGGTACTTGACGGTATTGTAGAAACTGTAGGAACAAGGAATAACGGAGTCAGGGTGAACTCCTCACTTTATGTTCTAAGAAGAACAAATATGCCTGCTATTCTGGTTGAGATGGCATATATTTCTAATCCATCAGACGCAGAAAAGCTGAGAGATAATCAGTTTGGTTTTGCAAACGGTATTTATAAGGGAATTCTAAGGTATTTCGGCTTTGCGTAATACTAATTCTCTTAAGAATTAGTATTACGCAAACTCGGAAACAGTTTTTCTGTTTCCGAGTAATTTTTATTATTATTAACTATGCCTTACCGTTGCAACCGAGAACATTAACAAGTTTATGTTTAACAAGTTCTTTGATGTTTGATCTTGCCGGCTTGAGGTACTGACGGGGATCGAAATGATCGGGATGCTCTGCGAAGTACTGACGGATAGAAGCTGTCATCGCAAGTCTGAGGTCGGAGTCGATGTTGATTTTACAAACAGACATCGCTGCTGCCTGACGAAGCATTGGCTCAGGAATACCGATTGCATCAGGCATCTTTCCACCGTTCTTGTTGATTATTTCAACAAACTCGGGAATAACCGAGGATGCACCGTGAAGAACGATTGGGAAACCGGGAAGCTTCTCCGAAATTTTTTCAAGAATATCAAAGCGAAGTACAGGCTTCTGTCCGGGTTTGAATTTATATGCACCGTGGCTGGTTCCGATTGCTATTGCAAGTGAATCAACACCGGTT
>DMMZ01000003.1 GCA_003452915.1 Clostridiales bacterium
AACTGCAGTCTGGCACTTATGCTCCGGGCATCCTCGTACCAGACAATATGCTCGACACCGTTTTCGAAATACCTGAAAAACGGAGCCTGTGCCTGCAATATAGATGCATTTAGCTACCTCTTCCCTGTATAAACCATTCAAATAAACATATCGATGAGATTCATATAAAATAGAAAAAACATTATTTAAAAGAGTCCTTTTAAATCATTAAAAAAAGTGATATAATGACTGTAAAATATATTAAAGGAGTAAATTGGTATGTCAAAATACGACTGCTTAATTGTAGATGACGAAGAAGCATTATCCCAAAGTACATGCGAATACTTTAATATGTTTGGAATAAAAACATTCTGGGCAGCAGATGAAAAATCCTGTTATGAATTTTTTATTCAGAATAAAGCTGATTTAATCCTTTTAGATATTAATTTAGGTAAAGCATCGGGATTTGAAATATGTAAAAAGTTAAGAAACACAACCGATATTCCGATATTGTTTATAAGTGCCAGAACAAGTGATGACGATGTTTTGCTTGCTTTAAATATTGGCGGTGATGATTATATTCAAAAACCATATTCACTTAGTGTACTACTTGCTAAGGCAAAAACTGTTCTTAAAAGATACAGAAGAAATACCGACAGTAATATAAGTTTTGGCAAATATACACTTGACTTAAATATGGAGAAGCTTTTAGACGGTGGTAAAGAAATCAAATTAAAGGCTATGGAGTACAAGCTGTTAGTTTATATTGCTCAAAACAAAAACCGCACTATATCAAAAGAAGAATTGTTCCGCAAGGTATGGGGGGATTTGATTACGGGCGACGGTACATTGAATGTCCATATCAGAAGATTGCGTGAAAAGATTGAAGACGACCCTAATGACCCTTGTTATATTAAAACAGTATGGGGAACGGGCTATGTATTTGAGATTTAGGAGTAATAAATGAATATTAAAAAGATAATTATTTATATTATAATTTTTCTATTTATATTTAACGGGGTTATTATATATTCATTGCAGGATAGAAATCAATTAAAGCTTAATGTTGTTGAAATAAACGATATTACCCAGACACTCGTCAATCAATGGGAAGAATTAGACAATAACAACCTACCCAAGTTTCAATATGGCTCGGATTATGTTGTTGTAGATAATAATGGTAAATTAATAAAAGCGACAAGGCGAGGATTAAATGAAGATATAAATTCTGCAATAAGCAATAAAGACACCATAGTTGACATTAAATCAGATAATAAAGTGTTGGGCAAATTAATTATTTATAACAATACCAGTGAATTATGGCAGTCGTACAGAAACTCCTTGATTATTTTTACAATATCGATAATAACACTAACTGCAATACTTAGCATTTCATATGTAATATATATTGACAAATTTATTTTCCGGCCTTTTCGAATGCTACAGAACTTTGCACGTCATGTTGCTGAAGGTAATCTTGATATTCCGCTCGAAATGGATAAAGGTAATTTATTCGGTGCATTTACCGAAAGTTTTGACTTGATGAGAGTTGAATTAGGCAAGGCAAGAGAATATGAAAGAATCGCCAACCAAAGCAAAAAAGAACTTGTTGCTTCACTGAGCCATGACATTAAAACACCGGTTTCGTCAATAAAGGCTGTTTCTGAAGTATTGTATACTAAGTCAAATAATGAAAACGAAAAAAATCAGCTTGAGATTATTAATGCAAAAGCCGATCAGATAAACAATTTGATAACCAATATGTTTAACGCTACCTTGGAAGAAATGCATGAGCTTAACGTAAATGCAACAGAATGCTCAAGCGAAATATTACTTGGCTTGATTAAAAATGCAGACTATAATAACCAAATAACAATGACGAAAATCCCGGAATGTATTATTTTAGCCGATGTTTTACGGCTTTCACAAGTTATTGACAATGTAGTTAATAATTCTTATAAGTACGCCGGAACTTCTATTGATGTTGTAATGCAAATAAAAGAGGATTATCTTGAAGTAACCTTCAAGGATTTTGGGTTGGGAGTGTCCGATGACGAATTACCATTATTATTTAATAAATATTACCGTGCAAAAAATTCATCGGGTAAAAGTGGTGCGGGTCTTGGCTTGTATATTTCTAAATACCTGATGAATAAAATGTCCGGAGATATTAATTGCCAGAAGAGCGATAACGGTTTTATAGTTATTTTAAAAATTTTCATTCCTTAAAAGATTTAAGGATTAGTTAAGGACTAAGTAAAGACCTGTTAAGGGTTAATAGTTATAATGAGATTGTAAACAAGAACTTCGCCCGCTAAAAGCAAGTTATTTTTGCGAAGTTAAGTTAAACAGTCTTATTTTTTTGAAGGAGTTATTAATATGAGTAACGTAGTCTTATCAACAAACAAATTATGCAAAACATTTTCGAGTGGTGGTATGCAGCAACATGTCCTTAAAAATCTTGACATTGAGATATATGAAGGTGACTTTACTGTAATAATGGGTTCGTCAGGTGCAGGAAAGTCGACATTGCTTTATGCTTTATCAGGTATGGATAAGCCGACTCTGGGTTCCATTTTGTTTTTCGGCAATGAAATTACAAAATTGTCAAATGATAAATTAGCAGTTTTTCGCAGATTAAATTGCGGTTTTGTATTTCAACAAATGTTCCTGCTGGACAACATGAGCATTCTTGATAATATTCTTATCAACGGATTACTTATCAACAGCGACAGAAAAGCAATTACTGCAAAAGCAAAGGAACTACTTACACAGGTTGGCTTGACCGAAACAATATGGAATAAATTCCCCACACAATTATCGGGCGGTGAAGCACAGCGTGCTGCTATTGTACGGGCATTAATAAATAACCCAAAGGTTGTCTTTGCAGACGAACCTACAGGTTCGCTTAATTCAGCAGCTGGAAAAGCAGCGCTCGATGTTCTGACCGAGGTTAATAATAAGGGTCAAAGTGTTATCATGGTTACCCATGATCTGAATTCTGCAAGACGCGGAAATCGTATTTTATTTATTCGTGACGGTGTTATTCATGGAACTTGTGAACTGGGCAATTATGTAAGCGGAGATAGAAAACGACACGAAAAGCTTCAGGCGTTCTTGGACGATATGGGTTGGTAACTCTGAAAGAATACTTTCAGAACGGCGAGAGAGGAAAAATTATATGAAAAAATTATTTATGCTAAGCTTAGCAAATATAAGCAAAACCAAAGGGCATACGGTCTCGATTCTGATTATGTTTATAATAACCGCGTTGCTCTTAAATGCAGGATTATTGGTATTTTTAAATTTCGGGAGTTATTTTGAAAAATTAACCGAGGAGCTGAACACCTCTGATGTTTATTATTCTGTTTCAAGTAATGTATACACCGAAGAAATAGACAGTTATATCAAAAATCACGATAACACTTTAAAAATGCAAAAAGAAGAAAATCTATCTGTCAATGTGACTATTCCATATAATGGAGGTACACGCGAATGTAGTTTCCTTTTTAAGGACGCAGAAAAAGAGCGAGAAATTTCAAAATGGAAATTAGTCAGTGAACACCTGGAGATTGAAGATATGTCAATTTATGTGCCTTACGTAATGAGTATTGACGGCAGCTATAAATTGAATGATAAAATGGAAATGACTATTAATGAAAAGGTATATACTTTTACTGTAAAGGGATTTATTGATGATGCATTTTTCAGCTCATTAGATACAGGAATCCTCGGCGTTTATATGCTTAATGAAACATATGAATACATTGCAAAAGAACTGGGTGACAAATATAAATATACTGTCGTATTTTCAAATTTAAAAGAAAGCAACAAGGATGTTGAAACAGGTATCAGAGAAATATTAAAAAATGACAGCAAGGATACCGTATCTGCAGCAGACAATGATCTTCGCGTTTTGGATTTACCGTTAGTTAGGTTATCTCGCGTATTCATGTCAAGTATCATGTCTGTAATGATGGTTGCATTTTCAATCATTATTGCAATAGTATGCCTTATTGTTGTCCGGTTCAGAATCGGTAATAGCATTGAAGAGGATATGACAAAAATAGGTTCCTTAAAAGCAATAGGCTATACCAGCAAGCAAATAATGCTTTCGATTGTTATACAATTTTGCATGATTGCTATAGCTGGAGCAATAATAGGAATTGCTGCATCGAACCTTGCAACACCGGTATTATCTGATGTTTTTGCACATCAATCGGGGCTTAAGTGGGTACAAGGTTTTGATGGTGTTATCAGCAGTATTTCTTTGAGCTTTGTTTTGTTAGTTGTAATAATTGTTTCTTACATTGCTGCTGGTCGTATTCGCAAACTTAATCCAATAGTAGCGTTAAGAGGCGGTCTGATTACACACAGCTTCCGCAAAAATCATATTCCGCTTCATAAGTCAATTGGCAGTATTCCGGTTGTGCTTGCTTTTAAATCAATATTTCAAAATATGAAACATAGTATAATGATAGGAATTATTTTTATAGCGGTATCCTTTGCCGGTGCTTTTGCAGTTGCTATGTATTATAATACATCCATTGACACAAAAGCTTTTGCTGAGACACCGGGAATTGAATTGTCTAATGCAATGATTTTACTGGATATTAATGAAAATACTAACAACATCGTAGAAAACATCAGAAATATGGACAATGTAAGAAAAGCTGAGTTTTTAGATGAAACAATGATTAAAATTGATAACATCGAGACCATTTTCTATGTTATGGATGATTATTCAAAAAAGGAGACCAACACAATCTACGAGGGTAGGTATCCGCTTCATAGCAACGAGGTTGTACTTTCGGGTCATTTATCTAAAATGTTGAATAAAAATATCGGTGAGAGTGTAACGTTGAACTTCGGAGATAAACAAGAGGAATATATTGTTACAGGTTTATCTCAAGGCGCAAACAGGGGCGGATATAATGCTTCTGTCAGACTTGATGGAATTATTAAGATATATCTGGATTATAAACAACAGAATCTGCAGGTTTATTTAAACGATGATGTGAAATCCGATGAATTTATAAAAGAAGTAGAGAATATTTACGGAGAAGAAATCTTAAATACTGTTGACGTGGACAAAGAAATGGAACAAGGAATGGGTGTTTACGTTTCCATCGTTTCAAAGGTTGGTATTGCAATGTTGGTTATAACCATAGTTGTAGCGATGCTTGTGCTGTATTTTGTAATTAATTCGTCGGTTGTCCGTAAAAAACGCGAATTAGGCATACAAAAAGCTATCGGTTTCACAACTCTTCAGCTAATGAACCAGCTTTCAATCGGATTATTACCGCCTATAACAATAGGGGTATCCTTAGGATGTATCTTAGGAATAACGGAGACTAATGTGATCATGACTATGGCTCAGCGTACAATGGGTATTATGAAAGCGAATTTCTTAATAACACCAGTTTGGGTAGCCTTATTTGGAATATTAATTATAACTGTGTCTTACATTACCTCCATGCTTATAACCTATCGTATAAGAAAAATATCTGCATATGCACTCGTAAGCGAATAATTTTCTAACTGTCCGTCAAAAAGTGATATAATTTCCATAGAGTAAACACTTGAAATAATAAAAAGTTTCAAGACTAAATTAAGGGATTGTATCAGTTATGTAAACCGTGAGAGCTGTATATTAACTCTATAAATTCAAAACCCGAATAAATATATTTATGAAAAAAAGATTGGTAATTATCAGGAAAATACGTTTCGTTTTCTTGAATATAAACGCATTTATCATTTAAATCAATCTCTTCAAAGATAACATATAAAATATTTTTAAAGAAACTTTTGTTTCCAAAAATATACCTCTGTTAATATAACAACAACCTTTCAAATTTTAATAAATATTTTATTTAACAATATATTATTTAAAATAAAATGTCAATATAGTACAACTAACAGAACACCTCCGTTATCATCTAAACGGAGGATGTTTTGTATTAAAAAGGAGTGTTGTGCAATGTACTAAAACAAATTGAATTCAAGCAGATTTAATAGTGCGTTTATTACCACAAGATTTTGCGGGTTGGGGCGATTAAGATTCCAGTATAAAGCGCCCCGCAGGTTATACGTTTTCATTAACTGCAGTCTGGCACTTATGCTCCGGGCATCCTCGTACCAGACAATATGCTCGACACCGTTTTCGAAATACCTGAAAAACGGAGCCTGTGCCTGCTCATCATACATAATCGTCGCGCCTGTTCTGACCGCCAACTCGTTTGCCTGTATCAACGAGATTGATGTTGCCTTGGATTCACCGGGAACATAAGGCAGAACAAAATCGTATCCGTAGTTGGAAATACCAAGAAACATCTTTTTGCTGTCAATCTGAGTAAGTGCAAATTCAACGACTCTTGTAACAGGCTGTATCGGTGAAATCGCCATAGGTGGACCGTATGTATATCCCCATTCGTAGGTCATTAACAATACAGCATTTGCCGCCTGCCCCAGGCCCTTATAATCATGTCCTTGGTAAAGAACTCCTGGTTGATCTACGCTGGTTTTGGGAGCTAACGCTACCATAATCGGATAGCCTTGCGGGTTAAGAATTCCTCTTGCGAATGTAATAAATTCTACATAATTAGCAGCGTTCTCAGCACCTAAGAACTCAAAATCCACATCAAGTCCATAATAGCCTTTTTGTTTCATTACACTCAATGCATTATTAACAAGGGTATTCCAGACAGCTTTGTTGTTTAGAAATCCCGTAGCTAGCTCAACCGAAAATACATCACCTTCGGTTAATGTCGAAAGATGCATTACCGGTTTGGTTCCATATAATTTTGCTCTCTCAATCATAACCGTGTCGTCAATTGGTACAAGACTTCCATCAGGCTTAAATCCATATGTAAACGGCATAAGAGCGCCCATAAAAGGCAACTGTGCATCAAGCAGGTCCGTCTCTATATATGGATATGCATAACCTCCGGTCATATAATCACCAATTTTGTTATCTTCTATTTCGATAACAAGCTGCATCCCGGGAAAGATGAAGGGCTTTCCTTCTAGAATTAGATTATTACGGTATAACTGAATAATACTGACCCCGTAACTTTGTGCAATAGATAAAAGAGTCTCACCCTCCTTTACAATGTGCGTTTTTTGAGGAAACACAATTACAAGTGATTGACCTATAGCAAGGTTGCTGTTGCCAAAAACTCCGTTGTTTATCGCTAGTGCATCCGGATTGACCCCATATTGCTGTGCGACTGAAAAAATCGTATCCCCATTTTTTACTATATGTATAACCATTTGCTTCACCCAATATAAGTATATTAATAAACTTTTTTTTTGCTTATAAATAACAATAAATCGAAGAAAATTCTCATATAAACTTATAATCATTGACTTTTTAATGTTATTAATGTATTATATAATAATTAAATTATTAGTATTATTAATTTACATCAATTTAATATAGAAATGTGGTAATTTATATTGAAAAATTTGCAGTCCTTAGTAAAATACATCTTTGCATTTCTAGGAATGGTTTTGCATTTTTTCTTTATTATAGTTTTAGCTGTTTGCCTTGAAGGAATAGTTGATAATAAATATACTTTTTCTTTTATTGACTTTTTTCTAGTTTCAACTTTTTTAATGGTTATTCTTTCTATCTGTGTAAGGAATATAAACAAAGCGGTATACTTCGCAATTTCAGTTATAAATTGTTTTTTGGATTTAATATTCATAATTTATTACATTTCTTATTTATTTGACAATATAGTTACAGTGTTATATTTCCTCTTACCATGTATAACGCTTAGACTTACTTTGTTATTTTTATCACATGATTTTAAAATTCATAATAAACATGCTGGGTCAGATGATTTTATTAATACTAATGGTTTAAAAAACATAGTATGGAAAATCCTAAATAAAAGTAAAAAGTGTTCTATGGTTAATTAAATTAAGCATTCTAAAACCTTAGAAAAAGTAAATTTTTCTGAGGTTTTGACTTTAAAAAGCGCTTTTTTGTTAAATATAATCTTCTTATTGATTTATTAACTGTTTCGGTATATAATTATATGAATATTATCTTTAATAAAAAGAAAGGTATATGACAAGTAATGGATTCTACAACATCTTTTATGTATCAGGTAAAAGAACATTTATATAAGCGAAGATATTTTTATTTTGTTTTAGCTTCTGTTATTGCGGTATATATAATTCCTTTAATATTAGCGTATTTGCCGAAAGGGCATGATATACCGTTTCATATAACAAGATTAGGTGGACTTGCCGAGGAGATTAAGCTGGGAAATTTTCCTGCTAGGTTATATTCAACCATTTTTAACAATTACGGTTACGCTTCCCCTCTTTTTTACGGAGATTGGTTATTATATATTCCGGCATTGCTTGTAGTCTGCGGATTTAAAGTTTATACAGCTTATAAGTTTTTTATAATGTTTTGCATTGTCCTTGCTGCATTATCAATGTACTTTTCAGCACAGATTATGTTTAAGGATAAAAAAGCAGCATGTGTTGCTGCATTGATATACAGTCTTTCCACATATTTAGGAACCGACGCATTAGTCAGACACGCAATCGGAGAGTTACAGAGTTTTATATTCATTCCAATTGCTATTGCAGGTCTATACGATATAATTTTTCATGATGCAAAACGCTGGCTTTTACTACCTCTCGGCTTATGTGGTGTTATTATATCGCACACCCTCACATCGGTGCTGACGGTATTATTCCTGAGTGTATTTGCACTTATTTGTATATCTCGCTTTTTTGAGAAGCCTAAAAAGTTGTTGTATATAATTGCAAGTGCTGGAGTGTTTATTCTGCTTGCAGCATCTTTTATATTTCCAATGATAGAACAACTTGAGTCAACAAAATTCTTAGCAACCGATGGATTCAGTGCCAATGCATACGGTTCGCTGGAATTGCGGTCTATGCCAAATGTATATAGTTTGTTTTCTGTACTCAACGAGGCTGTTAAGGTAGGTGAAAAATCCTATTTTATTCCTCAGGGAGTAGGTCTTGCACTGCCGGTTATGATTGGATGGTATGTAACTTATCGTGATAAAGTACTTTCAATAGAAGGCATAGCATTCCTGTTACTTGCATTACTGGCTTTATTTATGACAAGCAGGCTGTTTCCATGGGAATCTTTACAGGACGAATTCGGAACATTGCAATTCCCGTGGAGAATAATGCTTTTTGCAACTGTGTTTATTTCCCTGTTTGGCGGCGTTATAGTAAAAAAGCTGGCAGGAACGTCGACATTATCAATTCTTATTACTATAATTTTGGTTGTATCCTTTTATTCAGTAGACAGTACGATATTGTGGAAATATAAAAGTGTTTATTTTCCTACAAAAAAAGACTACAATGTTTATAATTATGTAAATCAGGTCGGGCTTGGCGAATATCTTCCGACCGGTTCAAATGCTAAGAAATTAAAGAGCAGGGGGGATATAATTACATCCAACTCTTATATATCAGAATATAATATAAATCGTGATGGTGATCTACTAGTAGTTGAATTCAACGATATAACAAAATATAACGGTAATAAAAATGATGAAACATACATCGATCTACCGCTTATAATGTATAAGGGTTATAAAGCAACCCTTGAATCAGATAAGGTTATTACTGAACTAACCTTGACTTATGGTGAAAATAACGTTGTAAGAATTTACATCGGCGATATAGATTCGGGTACAATAAAGGTCTGGTATGAGGGAACCATTATACAAAAAGTTTCATTTATAGTTACGCTTTTGTCTTTTGGTAGTGTTATCACATATTTTATCTTGGTATATAATAAACGAAAACGAAATACGGTCACGGAAGAATCTCCCGAGCTTAGTATTTTAAAAGAAGAAAATTAATCAGCTTTTTTCGAGTCATAGTACGCTTTCAATTCGTCAAGTGTTCCAAAACGGTAACCTTGCGCCCTACACTCGTTAATTACATCGTTTAAAATAAGAGTATTTGTCTCTGAATTGGGATGCAAGAGCATAACCATACCGTTATGAACGTTATCCAATATCTTCTTCTTTGCCCATTCAATTTTCTTTTGAGCATTGTTGTCCCAATCGGCATATGCAAATGACCAAAAGGTCGGAGTATATCCCTCTTCATAACAGTACATTAGATTTTGTTCCGAGAATCTGCCTGCCGGCGGACGGAAATACTTTGACATCTGATAGCCTGTATAAGAATAGTACATTTCTTCCAGATCGGTAATTTCTTTTAAAAAAGTTTCTTTATCAGTTATTTGCACCATATTTTTATGTGAAAAAGAATGATTTGCAACAATATGACCGTCTTTAGCAAGTCTTTCTGCAACCTCTGGTTTTTTTTCAATTACTGCGGGCAGAATAAAAAAAGCAGCAGTAACATTCTGTTCTTTTAGAATATCGAGTATTTTAACAAGGTTATCACTTGCATAACCGGCATCAAAAGTAAGATATATAATTTTTTCATCGGGTGAGCCGATTGAAATAGTACCGTATTTTTCGGGAAATTCTTTATTATCAAATACAACAGGACGTGTATTTATACCTTTTGGCTTAAAGTACCAATCGTATTGTGTTGTAAGGGTATGTGCAAAAACCGTTTGCGGAAAAAGAAAACAAAACATTATTAAAAACAAAAATATTTTTTTCACCAGTCAAAACCACCTTTAATTATATTATCTGTAAAAAACAAATAAATAAATTAGAAAAATATGTTAATCAACGAATTTTGGAAGGAATGACTTTTTTTGATGATAATCTGTACACCTACTGCGCCGATTTATGCGGCACCCGATTTTAAGAGTGAGCATGTTGATGAGGCGTTGTACGGCATGAGCTGTATTGTTTTGGATACGGTAAGCGGATTTCATAAAATAAGGATGTTTTACGGTTATGAAGGTTATGTAGAAAAAACTTGCATATGCGAACAGCTTCATGAGCCTAATATGATTGTTTGCATATCTTTTTCAGATCTATTGCCAGAGGCAAAAAATTTTTATAGACCGATTATGACGCTTCCACAGGGTTCACTTATTGATGTTGGCTTTTCCGATCAGTTTGAAAGATATGGTTTTGTTGTTCTTCCCACAAAAAGGGTATATTATATACATAAAAAGCATATCAGACCTTTACCAAAGACCAAAATTACAAATAAAAATGAAGCTCAATTAAGAGAAAGTATTGTCAGTAATGCACTTTCTTACCTTGGCACTCAATATCGCTGGGGCGGAAAAACACATTCCGGTATTGATTGTTCAGGACTTGCTTTTATGGCATATTACTTAAACGGAATACTTATATACAGGGATGCCGACATATCAAAATCATCTAATGTACGCGAGATACCCTTCTCACAGGCAAAAGCGGGTGATCTGCTTTATTTCCCTGGGCATATAGCAATTTACTTAGGAAACGGTGAGTTTGTACATTCCTCCGCCAGAGAGGGAAGAGTTTGCATAAGCAGCTTAAACCCCGATGCTAAAGGTTATGACGAATACCTTGCAAAAAATTTATCGCATACAGGAACAATATTTTAATGGATAATATTTTAGTTACAAAAATTGAGATTGAAAAACAAAGGAAAATAGCAGAAGAACTTCAGAATATATGTAAGGGTAAAAAAGCGGCTGTCCAAACCTACGGTTGTCAACAGAACGAGGCTGACAGCGAAAGAATTGCCGGAGCATTAAGACTGTGCGGCTATGAGATGGCTGTAGATACAAAAGACGCTGATCTTGTTATAATAAATACCTGTGCTATAAGAGAACACGCCGAGCTTAAGGTGCTGTCGGGTGCAGGTCAACTCAAAAAGCAAAAAGAAAACAACAAGGATATGCTTGTCGGAATCTGCGGTTGTATGATACAGGAAAAACATCGCCGAGACCAGATAAAAAAAAGCTATCCCTATGTAGATTTTGTTTTCGGAACAGATATGCACCACCGACTGCCAGAGATTATACATACAGCTATTTCCGCTAAAAAACGTGTATCCTTCGTTACCGAAAAACCACATATAGAGTTCGGAGTTATCAGCGAGGATATGCCAATAAACAGGCAGAGCGATTACAGAGCTTGGGTTTCTATTATGTATGGCTGTAATAATTTTTGCAGTTATTGCGTAGTCCCTCATGTTCGCGGCAGAGAAAGAAGCCGTTCTTATAATGATATAATGACAGAAATAAAGGGACTTGTTTCAAGTGGTTTTAAAGATATTACACTGCTGGGACAGAATGTAAATTCTTATACCGGTGAAAAAAGCTTTCCACAGCTTTTAAACGATGTTGCAGCTTTGAACGGTGATTTTTGGGTACGCTTTATGACCAGTCATCCCAAAGACGCATCAAGCAAGCTTATAGAAGTAATGGCGGCAAATGAAAAGATAGCAAGACATTTTCATTTGCCATTTCAGGCAGGAAGCGATCGTATACTTTCACTTATGAATCGTGGATACACTAAGCAGCAGTATTTGGAAAAAGCTTTTGAAATAAAGGAAAATGTAAAAGGTGTTGCAATCACCACCGATGTCATCTGCGGTTTCCCAACCGAGAGCGAGAGTGACTTTTTGGATACACTTGACGTTGTTAAACAAGTCGGTTTTGATATGATTTATACCTTTGTTTATTCGCCGAGAAAAAATACTCCTGCTGAGAAAATGGAAGGTCAGATCCCACACGAAGAGAAGGTTCGTCGCTTTAATGCTCTGACCGAGCTACAAAATGAAAACGCACTTAAAAACAATAAAGGTCTTATAGACCAAACCATAAAAGTCTTGTCAGATGATAAGGATGAAAAAGAAATAAATATCGGGCGCAGCAGCCAGAATAAAATTGTTGCGCTGGACAAGCCTATACCAAAAGGTGTTTTTGTAAACGCTATAGTTAAAGAAGCACAGCCATATGCGTTAATCGCAGAAGTGATAGATTAAAAATTTGCAATTAAACAAAGGTAAAGTTTGAAAGAAAATCTTTCAAACTACGGTTTTG
>DMMZ01000071.1 GCA_003452915.1 Clostridiales bacterium
AGCCGAACCAGCCAAACCAGAGGATAAATACACCAAGTGCACCGAGTGTAAGACTGTGTCCCGGAATAGCACGGGGTTTTCCGTCCTTGCCATATTTTCCAATACGTGGTCCGAGTATTTTAGCTCCGATAAGTGCTGAAATACCGCCAACCATATGAACAGCCGTTGAACCTGCGTAATCATGGAATCCGTAACTTGAAAGTCCTGACAAAGCACCATCTGCCGTTCCAAGCGTTGAAAGCCAACCACCGCCCCAAATCCAATGCCCCGATATCGGATAAACAACAGCGCTTATTATAACCGAATAAGCAAGATATGATTTGAATTTTGTTCTTTCTGCCATTGCACCCGAAACTATTGTAGCAGCAGTTGCACAAAAAACAGTTTGAAATATCAACGATGTCCAGTCACTGTTTGCTCCGGTAACCGGTGAAATATTCCCCATAAAGCCATCAATCAGTTCAGTTTCACCATACATAATTCCAAAACCGATCAACCAATATACTATAGAACCTGTTGCAAAGTCCATCAGATTTTTCATAATAATATTGCCTGCATTCTTTGCTCTTGTAAAACCTGTTTCAACCATCGCAAAACCTGCCTGCATAAAGAATACAAGAGACGTACCAAGCAGTACCCATAATGTGTTAATTGCCATTTTAATAACCTCCATAATTTTATTAAAATAAAAATCGACGTGTATACTCATCAAAATGAGCCTACACGCCGTTGTGTAAATATAAACAGGTGCTGTGGATTTATTTAATCCACAGCACCTTTGCTGATGTGGATAGTATATATATAATTTTTTATTTTGTCAAGTGTTAAATGAAAAATCAGCATTTTATCTTATATTATTATAAAACTAATATATTTTTTACTGTTTATTGCATTTATATCCCAAAATTTCATATAGACAATAACGAATTTATATTGTACAATCAGTTTAGGGGGTGATGTTTTGCGAGAAATAGACTCAGAGTTAATGGAAATCAAAAATAATCCCGAAAAGCTGGACAGATTTATTTCAGAGCATAAAAAATTTATACTAGGCTGTGCGTATAAGCACACAAAAAGGTATATTACAGTTTCTGATGACGAATATTCTGTTGCACTCGCCGCTTTTTCAGAGGCTGTAAAAAGCTTTGAAATAGAAAAAGGAAGCTTCCTCTCTTTTGCGGAACAGTTAATCGGCAGGCGGCTTGTTGATTATTTTAGAATGCAAAAAAAGTTCTCTCACGAAATTCAAGTCGATCCCCATGTTTTTGAAACCGATTCCGAGGAGGATACCGAGGATGTTCCTATTAGAATCATGGTTGCCGAGAAAATTTCGTATCAACCGGATGACTCCTTGAAATATGAAATCGAAGCAGCAAATAAGGTATTCGGTGATTTCGGCTTTCGTTTTTATGATCTTGCAGAATGTTCACCTAAAGCGAAAAAGACCAAAAATGCTTGCATAAGCGTGGTAAAATACATAATCAATAACACCGATATTCTAAAAGAAATATATTCGTCAAAACAACTTCCTATAAAAAATATTGAAAAAAACACAAAGCTACCCCGAAAAATAATAGAACGTCACCGAAAATATATAATAGCGGCGGTAGAGATACTTTCCGGAGAGTATCCATTCCTAAGCGAATATATGTGGACTATCAGAAAGGAGCTAAACAAATGAAGGCAGTTATAGTTGATATTAAAAATAAAAAGTTTGCGGCGGCTCTGTCTGATGATGGTTGCATAAATAAAGTTTTAAACAAAAATTATGCGATTGGACAGGTGATTGAGTTGAAATCAATGAATTTTAATAGAAATAAGTTTGCTAAAATTGCAACGGTTGCTGCAGCATTCCTTATAATCTGCGGAGCAGGAGCGTTTACCTATTTTTATCCGAGTACATATGTAAGTCTTGATGTAAACCCATCAATAGAATATTCTTTGAATATGTTTGACAGGGTAATATCTGTAAAAGGTATAAACGATGATGGTACAGAAATTGTTTCCGAGCTTTCCCTTGAAAACTTAAGCAACAAATCTATTGATGAAGCTATTAAGCTGACAGTTGCGGAAATAGCAAAGCAGGGTTATTTTGAAGGGGATATAGAAAGTGAGATAGTTATCACTACTTCAGCAAAAGACTTAAAGAGAGCAAGTGAGTTAGCAGAAGAATTAAAAGAAGCTTCCGAAGAAACAATAGAGAAAAACGATTATAACACTAAAGTTGAAGCACAAGGTGTTGGCAAAGAGCGTGTTAAGGAAGCAAAAGCTCTTGGTATTACTCCCGGTAAGCTTAATCTTATTGAAAAGCTGAAGGAAAGCTCGAGTGATCCCGACAGTATAAACGTTGATGAATGGAAGGATAAATCCGTTAAGGAAATCAAAAAAGCGACAAAAGCAAACAGAATAACTACTTCGCTTACAGAAGAGCAACTGGCACTCATAACACCTGCTTTAGATGTCTTTAAAACAGAAATAACTGCAGCCAGAGAAACATTCAATACTGCTTTTGAAGCAATAATAGCTAATTATACGCAAAAAATCGAAGCAGCAAAAACCGAATATCAGAACACTGACGATCTGGCAGCAAAGTTGGACGAATTAAAAGCTAGTATGCTTGACGAACGCAGAATTTTATTAGAAACACTTAAAGCAGCAATAAATACTTCAAGAGCTGCATTCCTACAGACAGTTTCCGAATTTGAAATTGCCGAAGAGATACTTAACGATTATATAAAATATTCTGTCGATCAGGAAATAGACATAAATGCAGGATATAAAGAATTCCTTAAAGACTTTGCATGTGAAAAAGACAGTAATGAATCTAAGGAAGGTAAAGGCAAAAAAGAAGAATCAAAGCAAAACGATAAAGACAACAAATCCAAGAATAACGAGTCAAAAGATAGAGGGAACAATGGCAAGGATATTAAAGATGATGATGAATTAAGCGAGGATGTAGAATCGGAAGATAATGATAACGACGAATCCGAAATTAAAGATGATGAATCAGAGATTGAAGATGATGACGAATCCGAAGATGATGACGACGAAGATGAATCTGAGAATAGTAATAATGACAAAGGCAAAGATAATGATAATGAAAATGGCAAAAAAGATATTCGAAAAGGCAGATAAGTAACATTTAATATCGTATTTTAACACAAAAGGACACGCTTGCGTGTCCTTTTGTGTTATAGGTTCAGTAAAACACTTTTAATAAGTACTATCAGTGACCATAACCGCTTCAAGAGATGGCTCCTGTCCAACTAATCCAACGGCATAAACAGAATAAATCTTACCACGCTCTAAATTTAAATCCGGAACAGTGAGCACTGTCTGATTACCTCCGGTTGGTTTCACTTGTAGAGTATAATTACCAGGATCTACCTCAAGATAATCTGTATGTTCCTTATATGCAACATCTTGGAAAAGTTTGGTTCCATTCGGTAGAGTTATATCAACAGCAGGGGCATTCGGTGATAAGTGAACAAACCTTACATAAGATTTATCCTTATTTAACCGGGGTTTATAAATTTCCTGTATTAGAAGCATTGAGATATCGGGTAACTCACTTATTGCTGCAGCCGTAAAAGCGGAATTTGCCGGAATATTTACTTGACCGCTTAATACCGGATTGTTTTTTTGTCCTTCAGGAAATATTTCAATATTATAATTTCCGGAAGGAACAGAAAGATAATTTGTCAATTGTTTATAAGAAAGGCCATTAGCAATCATATTCCCGTTTGCATAAACATCAACAGACGGCGCATTCGGAGATGCATGGAATAATCTGATATATGAGTTCTGGGACATATTTTGTTTTGTATTGTTCATAAATAATTACACCTCTAAAATAATGTTAATGTTATTATATGAGGATAATTTAATATTGTTAATAAGAAACTGCTCAGTTGACAGCGTGAAATAAAGTTAATAATAAATATTAATAAAAGCTATGTTTTTATAAATTTCTCCTTGTTCCATACTCCACCTGTGCCTTCAACGGCAAAACGGTCGGTAAAGTCTTTCAAAAACCCTGCTTTATCATTAAAAATTTCTTTGCTTACCTCAAAATTTATTTCTTTTCTATACCGCTCGTTTTCTGACGGTCGCTCATTAACCATCCAATTAATAACTTCTTTCATATTTTCATCATGAGGAGCGGCATACAAAAAGATCGTCCATATATCAAACGTTCCAAAATGGTCTAAATGGTCAGCATCCTGATGTAGTTTAATATAATTATTAAATAATTCACGACTTGATATGCGATCGTCATGCGAACTGATAATATTGTATATTTCATTTAACTCAAACATATTACAATGACTTTTAAGCAGCTCTTTTGTTAACTCCGCACCTTCGGATTCATGATTTTTAATACCGTTCTTTATATCATGAAACCATGCAGCAACAGTCAAAATGTCGTCATGGCTTTCATCTTCGGGAAATATGATTTTTCTTAATTCCAAGACAAGCTTTGCAACACGTTCACCATGATAATATTTATTGCCATTTTCTTTCCAAACATGACTTCGCTTATTTGCCATCTGCTCATAAGCTATTTTCTTTATTACCGTTAAATCCATGTAGCTTAACACCCCGTTGTCTTATTACTTTTATTATATTCGCACAGTTCTTTTAAAAAGCACTCTTCGCATTTAGGCTTCTTTGCATTACAAAGCTCTCTGCCGAATAGGACAATTCTATGGCAGAAGTCGCTTTGCTTTTCTTTTGGAATAAGTGCATCCATTGTACGTTCGACAACAACAGGATTCACGCCCCCCACAAAGCCCAGCTTGCCGCATATGCGTATACAATGAGTATCAGCCACTATTCCACCCAGAGAAAAAATGTCGCCTCTGATAAGGTTTGCTACCTTTCTACCGACACCGGCAAAGGTAAGAAGCTCCTTCATATCAGACGGAAGAATTCCACCATAAACTTCAACCAGTCTTTTACATGCAAGGCGGAGATTTTTTGCTTTGCTGTTAAAAAGACCAATTGTACGTATTTCCTGTTCCAATTCACCTTGTTCACTATAAGCGATTGATTCGGGTGTAGGAAAACGCATAAAAAGCGTTTTTGCTACTTTATTTACAATTTTGTCAGTAGTTTGCGCAGAAAGTACCGCCATTACAAGTAATTTGTACGGATCTTTATTTGCTTCCAAGCCGCAAACTGCATCCGGATATTTTTCTTCCAGTAAATTTATTATTTTTTTCGCTTTTGTTTTATTCGTCAAAAATAAAGTTCACATCCCCCGATAATAACGCCAATGTTCCTTTGTATATTATCTCCGCTTTTTCTTCAAAATTCTCTTTAAGTTTTTCGGAATAATGTTTTTCGGTTAAGAAAACCTCAGTGCAAAACAAAGTTCGCTCGTTATCCGAGATAATGCATTTAAGCGTATAACCGCCTTTACATTCGGTAATATAGCTGTTTATCTTGCTGCCACTGCGATTAAAGGCAAGTAACCTCAATGCTGAGCGTAAAGCCTTTTCTCTTACAGTATTATAAAGTGTACTTTCGTAACTTTCTATTGAGGTGCGTCCCGCTTCTGAAATGGTATATAAAGGCTTTGTTTCGTCTGTCTCGGTAATTTGACCGGCTTCTAAAAGTTCAGCGAAACAAATTGCAAAATCAAAATAGTTTACAAATCCATCTTGAATGACAATATCATTAACTGTCGAAAATTCAAGCGGATCATTTAAATTATTCAGTAAAAAAAGTATAAATACCTTTATTTCAAATTTATCGCTAAGCTCCAAAGGCTCACCTCCTTGATTTATATTTCATTGTACTATAAAACGACAATAATTTCAACATAAAAATTCACTTGAAAAATAATATAATAATGGTATAATAATATAATCGACAACACAATCGATATTATAACTATTATAAAAAACGGAGGACCTTACTGTGCCACTTACTTTCTTCGGCGGAATAGTACCTGAAAATAAAAAATATAGCCGAAGCAGTCCGCTCCGTACAATAACACCACCGGAGATGGTTTATCTTCCAATCGATGAAGCAACACCTGTAGTTACTGCGGAAGAAACTGTCGGAATGGGGCAGGTTGTAGCTGATAATTCCGAAATGCCGATTTGCTCAAGTGTCTCCGGTATTGTAAAGGGTATTGCAAGAGAAGATAATATAAAGTATCTGGCAATAGAAAACGATAAGTACAATACTCCTTTTCAGGGATTAAAAGGGGTGGAGAAGCCACTCGGTCAGCTTACATTGTATGAAATTTGTAATTTGTTAAAGCAATTTGCGATAACTGACAGCTTTGACGGAGAACCTTTATATAAAAAACTTGAGTGCAAAACCGATGAATTAAAAAGAATAATAATAAATTGTTGTGAGCATGACAGCTACACGACGGCTCTCTTTCGGCTTTTACATGAACACCCGAAAGAGTTTATTGGCGGAGCTAAGATTCTTATGCACGCATTATCTATAAAAAAGTGCATAATAGTAATAGAAGACAAAAAGAAAAACGCCTTTAAGCGTCTGGAAAATCATGTTAATGACCCCGAGATGTTTGTAACAGCGTATTTGAAGAAAAAGTACCCTGTAAACGAAAAAACTATTTTGTCAGCTATATATGGCAAAGAAATTCCTCACAAAAAAACTACCTGCGACCTCGGTTACATTTTTTTCGGTGCCGAGTCTGTTATACAGACCTATAATTCTTTTGTTACAGGTATGCCGCAAATTTCCAAAGCAGTTACTGTCAGTGGTGAGAGTATAGCTAATCCGTCAAACCTAATTGTTCCGCTAGGAACTCCTATAAAGAATCTTATCACCGAATGCGGAGGGCTTGTACATCGCTGCAGCTGCGTTGTGAACGGCGGAATTATGGACGGCGAAAGCATGGAAAACCCAGGTGGTGTAGTCACTGCACTCACAAGTCAATTGATTTTATTACGTTGGATCGAACATTACAACGGAAATTGTGTTCGTTGCGGTCGTTGCATAACTGTCTGTCCAATGCACCTTTCTCCTCTTGATTATGCGGTTAACAGTGAGCAAAATAAGGAGCTTTATGATAAAAACGTATATTACGGAATAAACGCTTGTATTGAATGTGGTTGTTGCGTTTATATCTGTCCAACAGGAGTTCCACTTCTCGATATTATCCGTACAGCTAAGGAAAAAAGAGGCTTATTAAGAAACGAGAATTACGAAGATAACAAAGTTAAAAAGACAAATTATCAAGAAAAAGATGATAATGACGATAGCTTTTATATACCTTTTTAAAAATGACAATTATAAAAAGCTTTTAGTTTTATTTGGAGGTAAAAGTCTGAAAGAAAACTTTCAGGCAAAGAGTTTTGTGCCTTTTACACCGGATAGTAAGGTGTAAATTTGGCCACTGCCAAAAATCCGCAATGCGCGGGGAACCAGTACAAAACTCCATGCTCCGACGAAAGGGATGGATATAAATGACAAACGCTCCTTTTATACACACCGAAAAGACATACACAACGATAATGAACGATATTCTTATCGCACTTGCTCCGGTTCTTGTTTGGAGTGTTTTTATATTCGGTGCAAGAGTATTAACAATAGTTTCTATAACAGTTATTTCTTGTGTTTTACTGGAATTTCTAACAAGATTCATTTTAAGTAAAAGGAACAAAATAGAAGCATATAAACAAGCTACCGATTTATCCTCTGTTGTAACAGGGTTACTTATTTCCTTTATGCTGCCTGTAACTGTTCCGCTATATTTACCTGTTTTCGCAGCTTTTTTTGCAGTTGTAATCGCTAAACAGCTTTTTGGCGGTATCGGAAAAAATATTTTTAACCCTGCTGTTTTTTCTATTGCACTTATAAAGTTGATTCTGCCGTCAGTTACAAACAACTTTACAAGGCCATACGCATACTTCAATGCTTTTACATTCGAACTGGATGGTAATCTGATTGATTCTGTAAGAATATTTTCACCGCTGCAATTCCTTGGAAGAAATCAAGTATATGGAGAAGGTTATGCAGACTTGTTTTTTGGTACATCCTCGGGGAATATAGGTGAAATAGCAGTACTTATTTTAATTATTGGTGCAATATATCTTTCTTTCAGAAAAGTAATAGACCTAAAAGGAAGCTCTGCTTTTATAACAACTGTGTTCTTGCTTGCATTTTTATTTCCGCGCGGTGATGCAGAAACCATTTATTTCACTATAACCGAGCTAATGTCCGGCGGAATCATTTTATTAGCAATTTTCGCATGCAATGACTTTACCACTACGCCAAAACAGGGAATAGGAAAAATAATATTCGGTATCGGCTGCGGTGTGCTTACTATTGTTATCAGATATTTTTTCAAGCATTTCGAGGGTGCGTATATTGCTGTTCTAATAATGAATCTTTTGACACCGATTATAGACAGGCTTACACGCGTAACACCTTACGGAATGTTAAGGAAGGCAGAACCGATTACTTTGAAACCTCTGTAACCAGTTCCTCTCCATCGCAACTGATATAAATAGTTCCGTTTATATCTGTTCGGTAGGTTGTGATACCTGTCAGCTTTTCAATTGTTCCCGTATGCGGATGTCCGTATTTATTGTTGGCACCGCAGCTAATGATAGCTATATCGGGAGTAACCGCATCTAGGAGTTCGATTGATGTCGAGCTGTTAGAACCGTGATGACCTATCTTTAAAACATCAGCGTCGACTATGATTTTTGCTTCGATTAAATCAGCTTCGTTAGTTGTATGGGCGTCACCCATAAACAAAAACTTATTTTTTCTGTAGGTAATTTTCATTATTATGCTATACTCGTTCATTTCATTATAACTATCCAGTATTGGTGAAAGAATTTCGATAAAAACACCGTCAAGCGTTAATTTTTGTCCGGCTTTTGCCTGCACAACATTAACGCTGTCGTTTTCTTCGAGGGCAGTAAGAAGTCTTTCGTACACCTGAGTTGTTGCAACTACATTTGGCATATATACGTTTTTTACATCAATATTATTTATTATTACATCCGCTGCTCCGATATGATCCTCGTGCGGATGGGTAAAAAAGGCGTATTCGATCTCGGTAATACCTTTTTCTGACAGAAAAGTCATAACCTTTTCTTTTGTGCTTAACTGACCACTGTCTATAAGTATGTTTTTCCCATTTGGGGTAGTAATAAGTATGCAATCTCCCTGCCCGACATCAAGGAAATAAACCTTGAGCAGTTCTTTAGCCTGTTCGCTTTCTACAAAATTCTCATTAGAAGTTACATCATCTATATCGCCAGATAATTCTATTGAATTATTATCTTCATTACTGACATTGCTGATGGAAGTACTTTCATCGTATGTAAAAACATAACAAGAGGGCATTAATGTAATAATAATCACAAACACCAATGCAAGAATTGTAAATCTTGTATATTTCATATTTAATAATCCTCCTAATGATAACAATGTAACATATTTATATAAAAAAAGGAATAGAAATGAGCGAAAAAAACACAGTCATTAATTTAAAAATAACAGACCTTAACCCTGATGGGAACGGTATCGGCAGAACAGATACAAACAGAGTTGTTTTTGTTCCACTTACCGCGCCGGGGGACGAGTGCGAGGTTAAAATAATAAAAGAATGTACAGGATATCTTATCGCACGTCTTGAGCGTATTATTTCACCTTCACCGAATCGAATAGAGCCGGAATGTCCTGTTTACAACAGATGCGGTGGTTGCTCATATGGTCATGTAACATATGAACAAGAAAAGAAGCTGAAAGAAGATATCGTTCGCAATGCTTTTTTGCGGATTGCTGGCATGGAGGTAAAAATAAATCCTCTGGTTTCGGTAAACAACGAATTTTATAGAAACAAAGTTCAGTATCCCGTTGCAACCGAAAACAATTCTTTGATTTTCGGATATTACGCACGTCATTCACACAAGGTAATTCCCCATAACGGCTGTATGCTTCAGGATAGTGTATTTTATAATATATCAAAAAAACTAACCGAAATTTTCGAAGCAAAAGGCTTTTCGACGTACAATGAAGAAAGTGGAAAAGGTTTGGTCAGGCACATTTATTTAAGGAAAACAAGGTCGGGCGATGTTTGCGTTTGTATTGTGATAAACGCAGATATGCTGCCCGATGCAAGAATAATTTCCGATTCTATCTGTACTGAATTTCCGCAGATAAAGAGCTTTTTTGTTAATATAAACAAAATGAAAACCAATGTTATTCTCGGTGAAAAAAATGTCTTAATCAGCGGATCACCGTTTATAACAGATGTTTTATGCGGTAAAAGGTTTACGCTGTCGCCGTCTTCATTTTTTCAGGTAAACAGTGATGCCGCAGAAAAGTTGTATGAAAAAGCGGCTGGGTATGCCTCGCTTGGAGAGGGCGATGTTGTCCTAGATTTATATTGCGGAACGGGTACAATCGGTCTTTGCATTGCAGGGGAAAGCAATCAACTCTGTGGAGTGGAAATAATAAAGGAAGCAGTTGACAACGCAAAGCAAAACGCAATCATCAACGGCAGAAGTGAAAAAAACACACTCTTTATATGTGGAGATGCCGAGAAAGGCATATCCGAATGTAAAAAGCGATTTGGAAAACCTAACGTAATAATTGTTGACCCACCGCGAAAGGGTCTTACCCCCGAATTGATTGACGACATAGTCAATTCCAACCCCGACAGAGTGGTTTATATATCCTGTAACCCTGCAACATTGGCACGGGATATAAAAATATTCTCAGATAAAGGTTACAAAACCAGCGAAGCAACCCCGTTTGATCTATTTCCTAGAACAGGGCATGTGGAAAGCTGTGTACTTTTAGAAAGGCGAAAAGACTGATGGATTTTATCGGAAAGATTGTATGTTGATAAAAGAATTCTGGCAAGCATATAAACTATGTTTCGATAAGTAAAATTATATTGATTAAGAAAAAAAATGAGGTACAAAATGGAGACACATGAAATGGATAAGGAACAAATAATCGCACAGATTGATAGTTTTAAGGGACAGGTTATTGAGTTGAAAGCGACAGAGACTCGGTATAAAAAGATAAAAGCAACCTTGAGGGCATCTGATGAGAAATTTCGCTTTTTCTTTAATACTGCACCTATAGGTCTTATTATTTCAAATGTTCAAGGGAATATCCTTAACGCAAATAAAACCATACAAGATTTGCTGGGTTTTACTTTGGAAGAGTCTGATACTATGAACATTATTGATTTCTATGCTGATCCGGGTGACCGCCAGCGACTTTTGGATATATTATATAAGTCAAACAGTGTATGTGACTTCGAAATAAAATTAAAACATAGAGATGGTACATTTTTAACCGTATTGATAAACTCAGACTATATTGATTTGGATAATGTGAAGGTGCTGTTAACCTCGATACACGATATCACTCGGTTTAAACAAGTACAAGAAAATCTAAGGGAGTCTGAGGAAGGGTATCACCTTCTTTTTAGTAATGCTCCGGTAGGCATCACCGTTACTGACTTTCAAGGCAACTTGATTGCCAACAATCGAGCAATACAGGAGTTATTGGAATATAATGTGGAGGAGATAAAGACCATAAATGCCCAGAATTTTTATTATGACAAAACTGAAAGGCAGCAACTGTTGAGTTTGACGAAAAAACTTGGTTTAGTACGCGATTTTGAAACGAAATTTATAAGTAAGGGTGGTAAAGTTTTTTCAGTATTGATAAATACTGATTTGATAGATTTCAAAGATCAGCGTAAAGTGTTATTGACTTCGATACGTGATATTACTAATCTAAAACATGTTGAAGAAGAATTAACAAATGAGCGCGACTTTACTAACGCTATTTTAGATACAGCAGCATCGCTGATATTAGTTCTGGATCGAGAGGGAGTAATAACTAGATTCAACCTGGCTTGTGAAAAAACTACCGGATATTCGTTTAAAGAGATTAAAGGGCAGCACATCTGGGATACACTTTCGGATAACCCAGCTGTTACCAGAGAAATGTTTGAAATACTATTGGCCGGTAATTATCCATGTACACATGAGAATTACTGGCTTACAAAAAATGGAGAACGGCGTCTTATTTCGTGGACATATACTGTTCTTCTGGATAATGTTAGTAAGGTTGAATATATCATTGCAACGGGGATTGACATTACAGAGCAGAGGAAAGCAGAAATTGGGTTAAAAGAAGCCAATCAAAAATTGGTTATTTGGGTTAAAGAACTTGAAGATAGAACTATGGAGTTAAGCCAGCTGAGTGAAATGGGGGAGCAGCTCCAAAACTGCCAGAATATTGGAGAAGCCAGTGCCCTAAGCGCTCAGTATATCCAAAGGATATTTCCGACCAGTAAGGGTGCTTTATATCTGATCAGTCCTTCAAAGGATTTGGCAGAGGCAGTAGAAATTTGGGGCGATACTGTTTCTACCGATAAAACATTTATACCGATAAATTGCTGGGCTATGCGGCGTGGACGGTTGCATATGGTTGATGACTCCCACCCTGGATTGCACTGTGAACATATTTCTGGTCCGCATACTGGGCAATATCTCTGTGTGCCTATGATGGCAAATGGTGAGATCATGGGCATAATTCACTTGAATCAGGCTCAACAAAAAACAACGGATAAACCTTATAGTGAGCATAAAATCAAACTGGTTGTTACAGTGGCTGAGCATATTGCCCTCGCTCTATCAAACCTAAAGCTTCGTGAGACATTGCGCCAGCAATCTATACGGGATATTCTTACCGGTCTTTTCAACCGGCGTTATATGGAAGAAGCACTGGAAAGAGAACTACGTCGAGCGGCGCGGGAAAAAACTCAGGTCGGGGTGATCATGTTTGACATTGACCACTTTAAGGAATTTAACGATCTTTCCGGACATGATGGCGGGGACGCAATGCTTCGTGAGTTAGGAGTTTTCCTTAACAAAAGCGCCCGCGGTGAGGATGTCTTTTGTCGTTATGGTGGAGAAGAGTTCGTAACAGTGTTGCCAGGTGCTACTTTAGAAGAAACCAGACTTCGAGCTGAGGAATTGCGACAGGGTGTCAAACAACTTTTGGTATACCACCTTGGTAAGCCACTTGGAAAATGCACGATTTCCCTTGGCGTTGCCGCTTTTCCAGAGCATGGCTTGACTATTGATGAACTCTTGAAGAATGCTGATAATGCTCTCTACCAAGCAAAAAACGAAGGAAGGGATAGGGTAGTATTAACCCCCATTGTTAACAGTTGAATTTTGCAGACAGATGTAACAAGGTAAAGTTTTCATGAGAACACCCCACGAGGGCTTTTCCTTTTTCCACAATAATTTGCATTAAAATACGCTTGTTTTAATGAAAATACTGAAAGAAATAAAAAGACACTATTCACTTATAAAATTATTAAAATAGCAGATTAAAACATAAATGATATAAGCCTAAAGCAAAAATGCAATAGGCTTATATTTTTTTCTATTCTTGTCCCTTTATGATATTATAAGCTTTAACAAGGTCCAATCTTCCATAACCCCATTGAAAGTTTGGATAATCAATGTTAGGCGATTGTGCTGCTCCTTGTATTAGATAAGCTCTGATTTGATATGTACTGATTGATACATTATTTTCGTCAACTATACCCCACTGCAATATCAAAGCACAAGCCCCGGCAGTTATTGCAGCAGCTACACTTGTGCCGCTCAAAGTGCCAAATCCATTCGGAAAAATTCCTATAACATTAACTCCGGGTGCAACAAAATCTGGTGTAATTAAAAATAATCGAGTAGGTCCCCATGAAGATTCATTACATAAATTGTTATTCCTTACGTTATATGCTCCACAATCAATAATTCCAACAGCTGTTGCCGGTATTGTAGTAGTAAAATAAGGGTCAGGAGTAACAAATTTCACACTTGGATCTACAAAACCTGTCATTGGAAGATAAATATGATAATTACCTTCTTGAACCAAGTCGCCGCATACACATATTGTCCAAATACCCGGAGAAGGTCTCAATATTTTAATTTCTGTATTCTGACCACCAGTAACTCTGATAGGAAAATAATATTCAACAATAACACTGGATTTATCAAAAAGGAAGCTGCCAGTGTATTTTGAATTTGGTTTTGCTATAATTCTATCTATTTTTTCGCCGGAGGGAGATGTTATGGATATTGATAACTTATCGGATATATTATTCCACATTGATAAGTAAACACAGCCAACATTTTCGCCGACACTGACTTGGACAAATTGACTTTCATCCTTATTTTTTAATTTACCGGAAAAATGATGTCCGGCTTGACTTTCATTTCCTGTTGCCACACAAACACATATACCAATTTGTTGAGCGACCAGAGTTAAGTATTGTTCGAAAATCGAAAAACCATTATGACCGCCAAAGTTTGTTCCCAATCCTATACAAATTACAACAGGTCTGCCAAGCTGTTCTGCTTTCTTAATTATATATTCAATTCCGATCATAACAGCTGCTGATGAAAATGCGTTTTCTTGATTCTTAGGCACACAATATTTTTCAAGATAATACGGTCTTGCTTTCTTAAGCTTAACAACGATTAATTCAGCGTCCGGTGCAGCACCGGTAAAATTATTTATCTGACGTCCTGCGGCTATAGAAGCAAGGAATGTTCCATGTCCGACTGTATCTTGTTCCGGGACAATTGAATATGGATCATCAGACGCCAGAGCGAGATTTATTTGTTCCTGTGTGTATTCTGTTCCGATACCAAACTCCTGATAAGTGGTGCTGCGTACTGTCTGATCAAAAATACTGACAATTTTACTTGTTCCATCTTTGTATCTAAATACTTCATTTGTATAATCAATACCCGTATCAACAATTCCGACTAACACGCCTTTACCGGTGAGTTTCAAAATTGGATCTTTTTGCATTTGTGTAATACCTGATGCATTAAGACTTGGCTGATCAAGCAAACCCATAACCTTTGATTCAGCGCCATGAAAAGCTGAACCTAAATCCGCTAATGCCCTGTTAATATCTTTTTTATCAATATAAGCAACAACATATCCTCCTGTCAACTCTCTTGTAAGTAAAATATATGGATTTTTTTCTATGTACTCATATAATTTGTAACTTTTTTGTATAATAAATTCTACTGTACTCGGTGCATCGATAAAGTCCTCAACTGATTTATAACCATCCATATATAATACCTCCATATTATTATTAATCCTTATTAGTTTATGAGTGAATTCAGATTTGAGTTCAATTTTATGTACAGTATTATGTTTTTTTAATGATAAAAATAATATTTACCACATCGATTTTCTTGTATTGAGTAAATGAATAGTAAAAAGGTCAAGCTTTAACAGCTTAACCTTTTTATTCTGTAAAATATGTATTATTAATAAAGAGAACTCTCAAATAATATTATTGTTTAATTAAGGAATCACTTGTTATTTTTTATCATTTGTCTTTTTAATATTGTTTTTGTTTGGAATAAAAAACACAGCAATACAGATAACAGCAAGTAAACCTGCTACCAGTGCAATTTTAACACCTTGAGAGAGACCGATTTTTTCTCCGGTGCTTTCGTCACTATTTGATACGGGTTCACTGCTGTCTTCCTCGGAAGAAGCTGAGTGGCTGCTTTCGTCCCCGTAATTTTCTACAGGACCTTTGTAAATGTTGGTTAGCTTTATGTTATTCGGTACACTTCCCGGCTCTACAATTAATGAGCTACGCTCGCTGACGTTGCCGGAGCAATCAATAACCTCGAACTCGTAGGTCACATTCTTGTCGGTATTAAAGTTGTACCCTGTATCGTAGAACTTGGTAGGGTACAGATTAATCGTATTGCTTTTTGCGTTGCCTCTTTCTGCGATGCGGTAGCCATAAAACTTACCGTCCTTATAAATGTTCACACGAGAGATGCCGTAATTATCGTACATACCGCCCCAATTGATATACAGTGCTTCTTTTCCATTGGCGTTTCTCTTGGATGTGCTAAAGGTATTTGGCGCAATCGGTGGCATCGTGTCAAGTTCACCGGTTTCCAGATAGTGTATATATGTATTATAAAAACCGTTGGCAGATAAGTAGGAACTTAAATAATGAGGATATGCAAAAACGAACAATTTATCCACGTATTGGCTGACGATATCGAATTGCTTGATCATTCGGTCGATAGTGGCGGTCTCCCAATAATTAACACCTTCATCATTACGACTTATATATTCGCTGTTTGGCTGAACAAATATTTCACAATTAGAATATAATTTTATATCTTTTCCGCAATTATCCACAGCATTTCGGTATGCTTTTGTCATGGCATCGAGATTTGCAAGGTCATTTCCGCCTGCACCAACAGAATCCTGAGGACAGAGGATATCACCGTCACGGAAGCCCGCTGTCGCAAGTGCTTCCTGCCAGAACATACCGATCTGTTCAGTGTCCTTGCACACCCAGCTTCCTCCGAATAAATTGACGTAAGGGCTAAAAATGAAGGGTAAATCTTTGTTAAGCGAATTAAGCTTATCAAATATTATATCTAATCCGGCTGCAAGCCCTTCGGAATATGTAGAGCGTCCTTCTGCTGTGGAAAAAGCGGAATTGTTATACAACTCCGGTACAAAATAAAATCCGGCAAAAATATCCTTATAATCTTCGTAATAGATATTATAAATATCTTCTGCGACAGCCGCAAAAATCGTACTAAGTTTTTTAAATTTTTCTACGCTGGCACTAACTTCAAGATCCAGAAAATCCCATCCGTTATCCGTGTTACCGATGCCGATGTATAATTTAATGCCATATTGCTTGCATTTTCTAAAGAGCATCGTTAGATAGTCAGTGGAGCGTGTTACCTCTTCAATGTTAGTAGGATAAGATGCCGTAATCGTATAATTATTATTCGGCGATACACTCAGCGTGTCACCCATAATAAGATATTCGATGCCTAACATCTTCCATTCTTCTATTTCCTGATCCCAGCGTGTCTCGTTCCAGGATGCGTACAGCCAGGGCTGGATAAAAGTTCCGGTGATAGGGGAAATACCGCTTGAGCCCATTGATTCTGCTGTTGCCAACGGGTATTCACTCTCCTCCTGTGCTATGACGGGAGTACTCACACTAAACGTTAAAGCCAGCATAAGTACACCGCATATTATTGTTTTTAATATTCTTTTCATAAATATTTCCTCCATTTAATGATACCTGTATGAGTACATGACTTATTTAATATTTTTACTGTTTAGCGGCAGTCTTTAACCAAGACGCTGGACAGATTATATATTAAAAAATCATAAACGAATTATACAATATTAATATATAAAATGCAATGATTTTTATATATTTTTATGTTGACATTTAAAATTCAATCTATATTTAATGATTTGGTTCATGACATATCTTTTTATAGGTGTAACACATCTATTATAATCCTACAAAAACTTTACAACCTAGACTCTATTGACATATAAAAAATATCAAATATAATGTACTATATGTTATCGTAATTATGTGTAATACAAATAAGATATTTCATAGCTTTATCTGTATTTAATTCCATGATTGTATCTTCATCCAATAAGAAAGCAGGTAGGGTTTTGAATTTTTACGAAATAATGACAATAGTGATTGGCTTCTGCGGAACGGTTATGTTATTTTTTATGTTTCAGCAGAATAACCGTAAACGTATACTTATATGTCAGATAATAGGTACTTGTTTTTTCTGCATTCACTTTTTCATGCTCGGTACATACACGGGCGCTGTGTTAAATGCAATAGGTGCTTTTCGCGGAATTATATATTATAATGGCGAAAAGAAGTTTTTCGGCAGCCCGATCTGGTTATGGTTGTTCATCAGTATCAGCATTGCTGCGGGCGTTTTGACCTGGGAAGGAGCTATATCCATTTTACCAACAGTTGGAATGATAATCGGATCGGTGTCGGTGTGGGTGAAGAAACCGCGTAATATCCGAATACTGTCGTTCATCCCATCGCCGATGTGGATGACGTATAACATTGTCAACGTCTCAATACCGGGTATAGTAACTGAAGTATTTGTAATGACTTCTATAGCTATCTCGATTATTAGATATGACATATTAAAAAAACAAGAAAAACTCCCTTTAAAAAGTATTGATTGAACGGAATAATATAATGTAACCTAAGTCTGAAAGAATACTTTCATAGAAAGAGTTTTGTGCCTTTTACACCAGATAATATGGAGTAAATTGGCTACTTCTAAAAAACGCAATGCACGGGGAACCAGCACAAAACTCCGCGCTCCGACGAAAGGAATGGATATAGTTATGAATATAGATGAACAAATTACAACTATGCTGACGAGCCACGGTGTTTGTGACGTTGGATTTGCCAAAGTACCGGACGGTCCGTCAGATATGATGTATGCAATTTCAATTGTGATTCCGCTTTGCGATGCCATAATCGATGAAATAGAAAATGTTCCTACATATTCATATTTCCATCATTACCGCACAGTGAATGCCTATATTGACCATTTATTACTAAAAGTGGGTCTATTACTACAGAGCAAAGGCTACTGTTATATACCTATTGCAGCTTCGCAGTCCAATCCAACCGATGGAAACAGAACCCATATGGGGCGGTATTCCCACAAAAAAGCAGCTGTGCTGGCAGGGTTAGGTTATATCGGTAAAAGTACACTGTTTTTGCACCGTGCATATGGTCCGCGTGTGCGTTTGGGAACTGTATTTACCGATTGTCCGCTGCCGGTTTCCGAGCTTGTTCCACCTTCTATTTGTAAAGATTGCAATTTATGTGTAAAATCCTGCCCATCCGGTGCGATCAAAGGCATTGAATGGCAAGAAGGTATCCAAAGGAACGAAATGTTTGATGCAGATGCATGCAACGGTTATATGCGAGATCATTTTATGAATATCGGTCGCGGTTCGGTTTGCGGTATCTGTATAAAGGTGTGTCCACAAAATCAGATACAAAAATTAAATTACAAAACATATCGATCGGAAAATTATTAGAAGAATCTCACCTTGATACAAATTAAGGTGAGATTCTTTTGGTGTTTTAATTGTTTTAAAGTCAAAATCGAGTTCTTACAGTGTTTTTTATTGTATTANNCTTTTATAACTATTCGTTAATTACGTTTTATATAAACTTATACCGATCATACACATTTCGGATTTGATGCTTATATAGCTCATAAAAAGCCAGTTAAGATAGCTATATGCAACAATTATCATCAGTAACACTTATTCGACATAAGTCAATGTATTTTGTTTAAAATTATGCTTTACCAATCATTTCTAATTTTTATTTATTTTTTTTATAAAAATAAAAACTATTGACAAAATAACTAATATATGTTAATATTGAATAAAAATAAAAAAAGGAGTATATATAACAATGAAGAAAAATATCATTCTATTTGTTTCTTTAGCGTTACTGTTGGCAATAACAGTATTTCCTGTACAAGCTGCAGACAAAGTTATTAACTTAATCGATGAAGGCGAAGCAACCTGGACAAACAACGAAGCTAATGGTAATGCAATTACTGTGAATTTTACTGATGGTAAATTAATTGCAAAAGCACCCGGTTCATGGCCTTGGGTTACAGCAGCATTAACAACTCCAATAGTATTAAGCGCAGATGATAACGCAACTATCAATCTTAAGTTTAAAGTTGAAGATGCGACTGCATGTACTTCAATCCGTTTAATGTCAGGCGACCAGGCAATATACCTTCACCACTTTGTCGATGGAGCCACATATGATGGTTCTGGCGATATAACAGCAGGTGAATATGAGCTTTCTGCAAAATTGTTTGATCTTAAAGCATTCGCCGGAACAGCTGAGGATGTATATCTTGGTAAGAAGGATTTAGTTCTTGACGAATCAGGAAATTTAACCATCGATGGATTCCAAGTTTGGTGTTCTGGTGCATCCGAAGATATTACAGTTACTGTTGAAGAATTTGAAATTGTAATACCTGACAATGAAACATCTGAATCTGTTACCTCCGAAGAATCAGTTGTTTTAGAATCTGATACTTCTGAGTCACCTACAACAGGTGACAACGGATTTGTTGGAATCATAATTATAGCACTTGTTTCATTAACCTTTGCAGCAATTGTTGCAACAAAGAAACGTGCATAGTTTTTAACAACCTTTTAGAATTAAAAAATCTCACTTTCGCTTAAACGGAAGTGAGATTTTTGTTTTAATTATAATGATAATTATTAAATTCCTGTAATATCTTTTATAACTTCTCCTGCCATAATTAAACCTGCAACCGATGGAACAAACGAAATACTCCCAGGAACTTGTCTTCTGACTGTACATTTACGCTTTGTTTCGGGAGGGCAGATACAGCCTGCTTTGCAACTGTTTTTCATATCCTCTAAAGGCTCACATACTTCTTCTTTTGAATAGACTACTTTCAACCTTTCAACGCCACGCTTACGAAGCTCGTGTCGCATAACCTTTGCCAATGGACATACAGAGGTCTTATAAATATCGGCTACTTCGAATTTTGTTGGGTCAAGCTTATTTCCTGCTCCCATACAGCTTATTATCAGAGTATTTACTTTTTTGGCACATTCAATCAAAATTAGCTTTGCAGTAACGGTATCGATAGCATCTACAACATAAGAATAATCACAAAAATTGAATTGATTGGCACTCTCCGCATCAAAAAAGTATTTGTGGGTAATTACATTTATATCAGGATTTATATCCAAAAGTCGTTCCTTCATAACATCGACTTTCAATTTTCCTACGGTAGAATGTGTGGCGATCAACTGACGGTTGATATTTGTAAGGCAAACGGTATCGTCATCGATTAAATCAATTGCTCCGACACCGCTTCGTGCCAGTGCATCAGCAGTATATGAGCCAACACCGCCAATACCAAATACAGCAACTCTTGACTTAGCTAATTTTTCCATTGCATCTTTCCCAAGTAAGAGTTCAGTTCTTGAAAATTGATTTAACATAAAATACTCCTTTATTATAACCTGATAAATATCTTACCATCGCTTATTCTTATTGTCAATGTAAATCCTATACATTATTTTATATATAATGCCGATAATGGAAATACTACCTTAAAAGGGGTGTAAAGTCTGAAAGAAAACTTTCAGANNAAACTCCGCGCTCCGACGAAAGGATGGCAATAAAAATGGCAGTTTCGCATAAATCGGTTATTTCGTTTGGACTTGTAGCAATACCTGTTGCGATGTATACAGCAACTCAGGATAACGATATTCATTTTAACCAGCTTCATAAAGAGGATAACGAGCGTATTAAATATAAAAAAACCTGTTCAAATTGCGGTAAAGAAATTACTTCCGATGATATTATTAAAGGGTACGAATACGANNCATCATTTTGTGATAGTTACCGATGAAGAAATCGAGAAAATTAAAACCGAGAAAGAGCGGTCTATTCAAATCCTTCACTTTGTTCAACTAAATCAGATATCTCCTGTTTTTTACGAGAAAACTTATCAGGTTATTCCCGAGCTAGGCGGAGAGAAGGCGTTTGAGCTTCTTCGTGCGGCTCTCATAGCAGAACAGAAGATTGCTATAGGAAAGACTGTACTTGGCACTAAGGATACACTCATGGCTATTATACCGCGTGAAGACGGAATGTTAATTTCAAATATGTTCTACCAGGACGATATAAAGGAATTACCCAAAGGTTATAACAAGCCTGAAGTAGCGGAACCGGAGCTTGCCATGGCAAAAATGTTAATTAATTCTATGGCAACACCATTCAATCCTTACGATTATAAAGACGAGTATCAGATTAAACTTCGTGAGCTTATTGAAGCGAAAATATCCGGCAGAGAGATTATATCTCCAAAGTCTGAGAACAAGGGTAATATTATCAACCTTATGGATGCATTAAAAGCAAGTGTTGAGCAAGCGAAAAATGCCACTGAAGCAGAGAGAAAGCAGGCATGACGGATTTATTTGAAACAAAGATTATCAAGCCGATGCTGATAAGCGAAATGGCAGAAGCCTTTGACAGCCCAGATTATATCTACGAGTTAAAACTTGACGGAGAAAGGTGCATTGCATATTTGGACCCACATACTGGCACCGAGCTTCGAAACGCAATGCAAAAATGCTGACTAAAGTTCCTGAACTATCAGAGCTCCACAGGCAGGTAATATGCCGTTGTATTCTTGATGGTGAATTGATTGTTATAAAGGAAGGAAAGCCTGATTTCTTTGAGATACAAAGGAGATCGGTCACCTCTAACGACTTCAAGATTCATCTACAGGCTTCGAAACTACCTGCCAGTTATATTGCTTTTGATGTATTATATTACAATGATCACGAAACGAATTATTTGACTTTAACCGAACGTAAAAAGATACTTGATGGACTTATTCAAGAGAACGAACGGTTTTCAGTTTCGCGTTATATCGAACAAAACGGTATAGCATTTTATAAACTTGCTGCAGAGCAGGGTTTGGAAGGCATTGTTGCAAAACGAAAAGACAGCAAATACTACTTCGACAAGCGAACAAAAGATTGGATAAAGATAAAAAATCTTCTTGACGAAGATTTTGTTGTATGCGGATATATTCAAAAAGAAAACAATGTTATAAGTGTCGTTTTAGGACAATACCATAACGAAAAACTTATTTATAAAGGTCATGTTACACTTGGTGTGTCAACAGACGATTTTTGCATTATGGTTTCTCAAAAAAAGCAGGATAATTCTCCTTTTATTGAATTGCCAACTGGAAACGAAGAAGCTGTATGGATTGAGCCAACACTGGTTTGCACAGTAAAATTCATGATGAAAACAGAATCTGGTTCAATGCGTCAGCCGATATTCAAAGGACTAAGGTTTGATAAACTTGCGTTTGAGTGTGTGATTAATACTACTTCTCTTAAGAAANNTGTTTCTAATTCGAATTAGTACAAGTTATTTATAAAAAGTATAGGGACTTATTAAATAATTATAAAATATTTTTATTGACATTTTGTATAAAAAAGACATATAATTTATAAAAGAATTACAATTTAATATTATATTAAGGAACAAGAATATGAATAAAATAAGAATCAACCTACAGGATCTTTTGTTGTGTTTATCCAATGCGCAGGATTTAGTTTCTCCTCAGCTTTCTAATCACCATCAGCAGGTTGCCTATCTTTCTTTTCGATTGGCGGAGCAGATGAAGCTCTCTGAAGTAAAGCATAAAAACATCTTTATCGCTGCGTTGGTGCACGATATAGGTGCACTTTCAATCGAAGAAGAATTAGAGGTTATTGAAACTGAACCATTAAACGTAAACAANNAAAGAATCTATTTTAATAAAGTTTCATCACCTACCTTGGAATAATGGTGAAGGAAGCCAATATATGGGTAGTGAGGTTCCTTTTGAGAGCCATATTATACATCTTGCAGATCGTGTTTGTGCAAAAATCGGATCAACAAAGAATGTGCTTTCGCAACTACCGAATATTCTTTCGGAAATTAGTAAAGACAGAAACACTATATTTGAACCGAATACAGTGGATGCTTTGATTACCTTAAGCAAAAAAGAATACATATGGTTGGATTTAATATCACGTTCACCAGTTAAAAAAATACCTGAGGATATTTTTAATATTCTGGTCTTGAGAGTAGAAGATGTTATAGACCTCTCATTTGTTTTTTCAAAAATAATTGACTTTAGAAGTAAATTTACAGCACGTCATTCCGCAGGAGTAGCTAAGACAGCACAGAAACTTGCAGAGCTTACAGGCTTTTCTACGTTAGAATGTGATATGATGCTCATTGCAGGTTATTTACACGATCTGGGAAAATTAGCAGTAAGAAATGAAGTGCTGGAAAAGTGTGCAAAACTAGACGAAGATGAGTTTAATGAAATACGCTCGCACACCTATTATACATACCAACTGCTTGATAATATTCCACAGTTTGACACAATTAAGACATGGGCATCCTACCACCACGAGAAATTAAATGGAAACGGATACCCCTTTCATATCGAGGGAAAAAATCTATCATTAGGAGCACGGGTAATGGCGGTGGCAGATGTTTTTACAGCTATAACGGAAAACAGACCGTATCGTAAAGGTATGGAAGATACGCAAGCTATGGAAGTACTCAACAATATGGTAACAAGCGGTGCGCTTGATGGTAAAGTGATAGGTATATTACTCGAAAATTTTCATACAATTAATGATCTGCGTGAGGATGCTCAACAAAAAGCATCCGAGCAGTATAAAAACTTTCTGCTCACTTAGTAATTCGTTTTATTAAGAGAAATATATTGGTGGCTTTAATACTACCTAGGGAAAGATTCCTGCCTCTTTTTTAATGAAAAATATTATTCAGGTTTGGGCATAGATTTTCCTGCTTCGATTAGCACCTTATTTCGCATCATGAATATGCTTTGAACCAACATAAGAATACCTGTTCCGATAAGCAACCATTCAATTTTAATTAAATCAGCTAACGGGCCATATACAAGCATTGCAAGCGGCATTACACTGCTTGAAATCATACTTAGAACGCCAAAAACTCTACCTAGAAAATTCCCTTCAACCTTTTCTTGAATTAAGACCGTTAAAGGTGTGTTAAACATGGGTAATGCAAGTCCAACCAAAACCATTAATGAAGAGTAAATCCAAAAAACAGGAATAACGCCAAGTATCAATGTGCAAAAAGCAATAACAAAGTTTGATAGCACCATAGTATAAAGCCTGTTTTTAAAGCCGCCCCATGATGCTATTAAAATCCCACCCACCATCATGCCGAGTGAAAAGGTTACTTCAATTGTTGTTAAACGCCAAACATCATCGCCAAAACTGCGTGTTACCTGCAATGGAGTAAGAAATGCTAAAGGTGCGATTAATATAAAGTAAAACGCACAATATTTAAATATTGTCTTTACAAAACCATGGTTCTTGATATAGATTATACCTTCGCGCATATCTCCATAATAACTGGTTTTATGTTTCTCAAGGGCTTTTGAGTGAGCAGGAATATGTAAGAATAAAAATAGTATAGAGATTGCAATCGCTGCAGTAAAGACATCTATAAAGAAAATAATGTCGATTGTAGCTATACTCAATAACGCTCCGCTGAGTAACGGTGATAAAAGTGAAACCAAGGACTGTATACTGCTGTTTATTCCGTTTACTTTAATCAATTTATCCTCCGGAACTAGCTGGGGAAGTAAGGCACCAACAGCCGGTGTTTGAATTCCTGCACCAAAAGAACGTATTGCAGATGCCACAAAAAGCAGCCAGATATCATCGAAGCCAATTATAAACAAAATCGCTAAAACTAAAGTCGAAATTGCTATCAGAGTATCAGACAAAATAATAAGAGTTTTTCTGTTAAAACGATCTGCCCATACTCCTGCAAATGGCGATATAAAAAGTGTAGGTAAAAAACCGCAGATAATTGATATGGTCATCATTATACCGGATTTTGTTTCCAATGTTATATACCAAATAATTGTATATTGAACCAGCATTGAGCCAAAAAGCGAAATAGTCTGACTTGATAAAAATAGTATTGTATTCTTTTTCCAATTGCTTATATTGTTCAAGATGCTGCTCCAATCAATTTATCGGTTTAAAATTCCAGTTGTTTATTTCATTTTTAAGAAAAGTTAAGTCAATATAATCCTCTGCAACCTGTTTTTTTAGTAAAGTGGAGGTTATATATTTGTCATACTTAGGTTCTTTATATTCAAACTGTTTTTTTAGCTGACGAATATCTTTTTCATCAATTACATTTTCAGGTGACTTATCTGCATTGATTATCGCTTGTATTTCCTGAAGAAATATTGCAGCATCGCTATTTTCCATTTTAAAAGTAATGAAATAAGGTCTTATACCGCCAATTTTCTTAACACTGTAATCGTCGCTGTCTGTCCGTGTCATATATTTTCTGATTATCTTCAAAAGCGTATAATAACTAATATGTCCCATCCATGGAAAGAGACAAAGAATGTTGTTGCCGATATTTATAATATTTACCTTGTCAAGCTCGTGTTCTCTTGCCAGACGACGTGCTTTTTTTANNTGCTTTCTCCTGTAAGTATGTGTATTCGGTATCTTCAAACAATACCTGCTTCATGCGTTGTAAAACTCTGTTGTGTACAATTGCTCTGTCACCATGCCAGAAAAGACGGATTTTTCGCTTTGTTTCTTCTACAAAAACTAGCTTTTTTTGGTTGTCAACTGCGGTTACTATCCAGCATTTTCCTGCGATTGTGATATATTGAGAGGGGGGAACAGGGTCCTCTATCGTACCGATCTTTTTGGAACCCTCCATTACGACCCATGCTTCTTCTTCGGTAAAAACAGCAAAGAACTTAAAGGTATTTATTATTTTCTCACCCTCAAGTCCGATAATAAGCCCTCTCTCCTCGGTTAATTGAAGATGATCAAGCTCTATAAGGTGCATAACCATATCACGGAAATCGTCCTCGGAGATATGCTCAAAACTTTTCATCGATAAAACACTATTAACCAAAGCTTGTGGAGACAATTCACCTGCGGCAGCAATATTGCTCATTATCTGCTGATACAGCATATTAAGCGGATATTTAAGAATTTTTGGCGGCTCCATCCAGCGCTCTTCAAGATAAAGCTGAAGCATTGCAATTATTTGTAGTAATCGCCATGGAAACTTCTCAGGCATAGGAGCTCTGTTTTCGTCCGATGGAAACTCCCAATCCAAGAACAGCATCTCGGGAATGTTACCACGTCTGCCTGACCTTCCAAGCCTCTGTACAAGGCTGGTTATTGAAATAGGTGCGCCAACTTGTATAACACGCTCAAGTCTGCCGATGTCGATACCCATTTCTAGTGTTACTGTTGCTCCAGTTACTATCGGACCTTCCGATTCTTTCATTTCCGATTCGGCAAACTCACGCAAGGTGCTTAAAATACTGCCGTGGTGAACATGATAGACATCCGGGTCGCCGTTTATTGCAGCCATATATTTCATATTGGCGATAATTCCGTCGGCGTGTTCTCTGCCGTTGGAAAAAATTATACAACGCTTACCAAGGCTTTTTTCATAAAGATAAACCCATGCAGGATCATTAAAAGGTGTCATATCTGTTTCAAGTACTGGCTGGGTAAAATGATCGACCGAAAGCTTAATTTTCTGATGGGCATTCTTTCCGGAGACAACAATAACTGGAGCATTTGTTCCAGAAGAGAGCCAATTTTCGGCAAGTGTATAATCACCGAGTGTAGCCGAAAGTCCTATTCTGCGAGGGTTTGTTCTGATGTATTTTTTTAGTCTCTCAAGTTGACATAATACTTGAATTCCTCTGTCCGAACCCATAAAAGCGTGAACTTCGTCGATTATAACAAATCTCAAATCTCCGAAAAGGCGAGTTAAATCACGGTTACGATTTAATAACATACATTCAAGGGATTCGGGTGTTATCTGTAAAACGCCGGACGGTTCTCTGATGACCGCACTTTTTTTGCTCTGCAAAATATCTCCGTGCCAGCAGTTTACAGGGATATCAGCTTCTTTTAGAAGGTCATCCAGTCTGTAAAATTGGTCGTTCAAAAGTGCTTTCATAGGTGCAATATACAAAATTCCGATTGATGCAGAGGGGTTTTCCTCAAGAGTTGTGAGCGCAGGTAAAAAGGCTGCTTCTGTTTTACCCGAAGCAGTCCCTGATGAAAGCAGAAGATGAGCATTTGTATCAAAAATAACGCGACACGCTTCCTCCTGGATTTCGTTCAACGAACTCCAGTTATTTTTGTAGATGTATTCTCTTATAAAAGACGATAACCTTTGAAAGTAACTCATAATATAACCTAATTTTCATCATGGCAAGTCCAGTTATTTACAGCGGCTCTTAATCGGTCGAGGTCGATATAATCGTTAATTATTGCTTTTTTAAGTAAGTTAAGTGGTATAAACTCGTCAAACTTGGGTGTTTTATATTCGTATAATCTTTTTAATTCCAATACATCCTCATCGGTAAGCATATATTCAAGGTTTATTGGTTGATTTATTGCTTTTTTAAATTCATCTAAAAAGCTGTAAGAAGTAGCTTCACCACTACCTAACTTTAAGGTTATAAAGTATGGAGGTTGTCCTCCCACACTTTTTATATTAAGCATATAACCGCAGAGTTTTTTTATAAGCAACATAATTGTGTAATACTCGATATTGCCCATCCAAGGGAAGATACAAACACTTTTTCCACCCATGCTGACAACATTATATTTGTCAAGCCCTGTGTTACGAACGAGGAAATATGCTTCCGCCATGCGTTCCTTAGCTCCTTTTTGAAGATAGGGATATTCTTTTTGTTCCACAAATATCTGACGCATACGTTCAAGAATCTTACCGTTTGTCTTTAGGTTACCACCTTGCCAGAAGGTTTTTATCTTACCTTTAATGCGTTTTACATTAACAACCTTACTCTTCATATCAACATCAAGCACCTCCCACGATCTTCCGGCGAGCGTCATTCTCTCACCGGGCGGAGGTGGTACTTCAATTCTGCCGATAGTGTTTGATTCTGCGATAACAGTATAATCGTCCTCCTCGGGGAAAACTGCGTAAAATTTAAAGTTGTTTACTATCTTCTCGCCTTTTAAGCCGATTATCATACCGCCTTCTTCGGTAAGCTGAAGATGATCGCTCTTTATAAGTAATTGTAAAAGCTCACGGTAATCGTCATGCGAGATATATTTAAACGCAGCCATACCTAGCACTCGTTTAGCAAGCAGGGCAGGGGAAGCCTCTCCAAGCTCTGCAAGCACACTCATTGTCTGATGGTAAAGCATACTTAGAGGGTATTTTAGCTTTCGGGGCTGCTCAATCCAATGTTCTTCTATATATAATTGAATAATTGCAATATTCTGCAGCAGCTTCCATGGCAACCGCAAGGGTAATAAGGGTAACCCAGATGGTTTTTCCTCACGGCAGACAAACCACATCTCGGAAGCGTTCCCTCGTCTGCCAGAACGTCCAAGACGCTGTAAAAAGCTGGAAACCGAATTGGGTGCATCTATCTGAATAATTCGCTCAAGTTGTCCGATATCAATACCCATTTCGAGGGTAAGAGTTGCACCGATTACAATCGGTCCGAGCGACTCCTTCATTTCGCTTTCGGCTGCTTCACGCAGCGAAGCCGAGATACTCCCATGATGAACAAAATATATATCTGGCGAATTTCTAAGCTCGGCAATCTGGTGTAACATAGCTATCGAATATTCCGCCTGATCACGCATATTGGAGAAGATGATACACTTCTTGTTCAAGCTCTTCTCGTATATATATTCCCAGAATGCACTAGATTTTGTTTGTTCTTCTTCGGGTTCTTCTACCGGAGCCGATAAATCCGTAGTTGGGATATTTTCTTCCTTCGGCGGTTCAATTGGGTCATAAAAATGCTCAACCGATAGCTTTATTTTTTGGGTTGCGGCATTTATATAAGGGGTTATAACCTCTCTGTCGGTTCCGGAAGCTAACCACTGTTCGGCTTTTGTATAATCACCCAGCGTTGCGGAAAGTCCTATTCTGCGAGGTGAGGTGCGGAGGAAACGCTGTAACCGTTCAAGCTGACAGATAACCTGTATTCCTCTGTCCGTACCCATAAAGCTGTGAACCTCATCGATTATAATATATCTAAGGTCACCGAAAATACGTACCAGATCACGGTTTTTATTAATAAGCATACTCTCAAGCGATTCAGGTGTAATCTGCAAAACGCCTTGAGGATTTCTAAGTAGTTTTTGCTTATGGCTGATTGAGACATCTCCGTGCCAGTGCCAAACAGGGATATCAGCTTCGTTAAGTAGGTCGTTCAATCTGAAAAACTGATCGTTAATAAGTGACTTCAACGGAGCGATATATAAAACACCTACAGACATGGGCGGATCGTTAGTAAGCTCAGTGAGTACAGGCAGAAACGCCGCTTCTGTTTTTCCCGAAGCGGTTCCTGTATTTAACAAAAGATGAGCATCGGTATTGAAAATAACCTTGCAGGCTTCAACCTGTACCTCACGTAGCTCTGTCCAGTTGTTTCTGTATATAAAATCCTTTATAAACGGGGCAAGCCTGTTAAAAAACTCATTATTTTCAGTATTCATAATATGCTCCATTCCTTCCTCGGTGGTGTAAACCAACGAAAGTGGGAATTGTGCTGTTCCGGCGAAAGCCGGATTAATGCACCTCTTGCA